>NZ_JBTRHR010000004.1:0-414508 GCF_054602495.1 Halomonas sp. WWR20 | reverse complement strand
TCACCCGCTCGAGCAGGCTGACGGCGAACGTCACGCCACACGCCTTGATGGCCTGCAGATCGCAAGGCGCCAGGAGGTAAGGAGCGGTCCGGGGTTCGGTGAGCGAATTAGCGAGTAGGGATGCGACTGTACCTAAATCATCGCCGTCTGCGTAAAGTACGAGATTCACCGGATCCTCATGATCGATCAGGTCCGCCATGGTCATGATCGTGGAGGAGATGTCGATGACCCGGCCTTGACGTACGACAACGATAGCCGGGCCGGCATGAGGCGTACCTCGCCAGACGCGGCCCACCAGCAGGGCCTGGTCAGCGTCCGACGGGAGGTAGTGCTTGACGTCGGGTGGCGTCATGAAAGTTTCCTTTGGTTTAGAAAATCCAGTTGGGTAGCGTCAGCGACACCGCAGGCACGAAGGTCACGATCAACAGTAATCCGACCAGCAACAGCCAATAAGGCATAACAGCGCGAATGAAGGCGCCTATCGGGACCCCGGTGATACTGCAGGTGGTGAACATCACCGTACCCAGCGGGGGGGTGATCGTGCCGATCGAGGCATTGAGGATGAACATGATACCGAAGTGGACCGGGTCGATACCGAACTGGGCCGCCACGGGGGCGAGTAATGGCGAGAGCACGATCAGAATCGCGTTGCCTTCCAGAAACATGCCAAGAATCAGCAACAGAGCATTGGCGATCAGCAGAAACGCCACGGCGCTACCGACTTCCGACGAGAGCATCAGCGCAACCTGCTGGGGGATCTGCTCCCAGGTCAGCACGCGGGCGAAACCTGAGGCCACCGCAATGATGAATAGGACGTTGACCGAGGCCATTAGCGACTCACGAGTCGCCACGGCGATGCTGCCCAAGTTCATCTCTTTATAGACGAACATTCCCACGATTAAGGCATAAAGTACGGCTATGGCGCCGGCTTCGGTCGGTGTGAAGACACCCACGCGGATGCCACCAATGACGACCACCGGTAGCAACAAGGCAATGATGCCTGCGCGCGTCACACTGACCCATTCGCGCCGCGAGACCCGCTCTTTGCGAGGCGGTTGATAACCCCGCCGGCGGCACTGACGCGATACCAGTAGCATCATGCAGACGGCCATCAAGACACCCGGCACCACACCGGCTAGGAATAAGCGGCCGATCGATACGTTGTTGACGTAGCCATAGACAATCAGTGCGATCCCCGGCGGAATGGTCGAGGTTACCAAGGAGGAGGCGGCGGTGACGGCGGCGGAAAACGGCTTGGGGTAGCCGCTTGCCGTCATGCTGGGCACCAGCAGTTTGGCGTTCATGGCAGCATCGGCGATATTTGAGCCGGATAGCCCGCCCATGAAGGTGCTCAGCAGCACGTTGGCCTGGGCCAGCCCGCCGTGCAGACGACGGGTCATCAGCTCGGCCAGCGTCAGCAGGCGTTCGGTGATGCCGGAGTGGTTCATGAATACCCCGGCCATGATGAAGAACGGGATGGCCAGCAGCGAGATCGATTCCAGCCCGCCGGCTAGGCGCTGGATCAGCGTTACCATGGGCTGGTCGGCGCCGACCAGAAAATAGGCCAGGCTCGACGCAAACAGCGCAAAGGCCACTGGCGTACCCAGGCAGAACAGAACGAAGAGTGCGACGAGCGCGGTTCCAATGGCCATTGGCATTACTCCCTGGCGGTGAAGACGTCGGGAGTCGCTTCTGGCAATGCCTCGTCCCGGTCATCGGTAATCAAACGGTCATTGGTGATCAGGCGTACCAGGCTATGGTAGAGCATCATGGCGGCGCTGATCGGAATGGCGATGTGAATCCAGTAGTAGGGAATCTGCAGCATCGGGGTACTGCGAAAGCTCGAGAAGGGCAGCAACTCGAGCCCCCAGAACAGCATCGCCCCGGCGCAGAGCATGACGATGCCGATATTGAAAATTCGGGTATTCCACTGCGCGACGACTGCCGGCAATCGGTCGTTGAGTAGGCCGATCAGCACGTGTTCATTGCGCCGGACCAGCGCGCTGGCACCGAGAAACGTCGCCCATACCATCAATAGTTGCAGAATCTCCTCGCTCCAGGCCAACGGCGAAGAAAATAGATAGCGCATGAAGACATTGGCAATGGCCACCACGAACAGCCCGAACAGCGCCAGACTGGCAATGTCCTCATCAAGCCGCATCAGTCGGTCGAACGCCTTGAAGATTGTTTGCACGGTTAACTCCATAGTGCTCCCGCTCGGCGTGGAGCGGGAGCACTGTCATGCGAGAGTAGAGGCTTGGTTAGCCATTGATGATCTTGCTGACCTGTTGATACAGGCCATCGCTCCACTGCGGGAATGCCGCCGGGATCTCCTTCTGGGCACGCTCGCGGAACGGGGCAGTGTCCACTTCATGGACCTGGACGCCGGCTTCCTTTAACTGCTGCAGCGACTTGTCAGTCTCCTTCTCGACCAAGCCGCGCAGATTCTTGGCCATCTCCTGGCCGGTCTCGGTCAGGATTTTCTGGTCTTCCGGGCTCAACTGTTGCCAGAACGCTTCACCGGTGACGAACGGTGCCACCGTATGCATGTGGGCGGTGAGGTTGAGATTCTTGACGACTTCATAGAATTTGCCGCCATAGAGTACCGGCAGCGGGTTCTCGACACCGTCGACCAGGCCCTGGGCCAGAGCCGGGTAGACGTCGCCCAGCGACATCGGCGTCGGTACCGCGCCCATCGCCTCGATCGCGGCCACGTACATCGGCGAGTTCTGCACCCGGACCTTGACCCCGGCCAGATCCTCCGGCGTCGAGACCGGCTCACGTGAGAGCAGATGGCGAACACCGTAGACGCTGTTGGGCACCACGATGTGGTAGCCGGCTTCCTCGACTTTCTTCTCCTGTTCGGCGAACCAGTCGGATTCGAAGACCGTGAGCTTGCTGTCGAAATCGTCGGCCAGGTAGGACGCATCGAGTACCGCGAGATCCGGCACCGAGCTCATGAAGTTCGAGTAGGCGGTGATGGTGATCAACGGCGAGCCGAAACGGGCCTGCTCCATGACTTCGGTCTCGCCACCGAGTTGGCTGGCGGGGAATGCCTTGAGCGTCAACTTGCCGTCGCTGGCTTCTTTGACGTCTTTAGCCCACTCCTTGACGGCGACATCGACCGGCTCGCCGGGCTGGTTGCCGTAGGCGACACGGATCTCCGTAGCGGCCTGGGCAAGGCTGATGCTGCCCAGGCTGGCAATGGAAAGGCTGGTGGCGATGAGCATGAGTTTCTTGAAACGCATTTGTTGTGCTCCTTGGTTGTTGTCAATCGTTCGGGTTGCAGTTACCGGAAATTGTTGTGGATTGTGAACTCGGTAAGGCGTCATCGAGTAGCGGCGTGGCAATGCCTTGTTGATGTGCCAGTTCGACCACGGGCTGTAGGCGTCGCTGACATTTCAAGGCGTGGTTTTGCGCGATATCGCGCAGTTCGTGATCGAGATAGGGGTTGGCGAAACGCTCCAGTGTTTCATCCCGATAATCTTCCAGGGTCTTGAGTTCGAGATGTCCGGTCAGGGTTGGCAGGACTTCTGCCTCGAGCACCTGATTCAATGCTGTGGTTAGCGTGGGATCTGCAATGGTTTCTCGTACGAACCGGATGCTTGAGCGGGTATCGCGTTGCCAGCAGTGAACCAGATAGGTGTGCGCCAGATTGAGAATATGCAGTTTGCGCATCTCGTAGGGAGCCAACGACTCGACACGCCGCACATCCGGATGACGGCAGGGCAGTTCGAGTCCTTGCTGGTCTTCGATCGCCCATAAGGCATAGGGTTCGGCGACGGCGCCGACCGGCTCCAATGCCGCCGAGACAATCCGATCGACAAGCGTGTTGGCCCATAGGCAGCGTGTCGCGAGCCAATCGTTGAAGTCGGCATCGGCGTAGTCGCGGCTAGCCAGCTCCAGCACCAGGGATTTCATCTGTTCCCCATTGCGGCTGATCAGCTCGCAGGGCAGCACAGTAAGACCATCGCGGCCCGCGGCGTAACGAGCGTGCAGCAGCTTGGTGAGCTTGGCCGGGAAGCTTTGCGGTATATCTACCAGCGAATTGCCATCAGCGATGCAGTAACCGCTATCGCCGGTATTGGACACCACGAAGCGAGCATGCTCGATGAAATGTCGCTCGAGTTCGGGCCACTGCTCGTCGGCGATCAGGCAACCAGCGATGCTGGTGATGGTCTCGCGGGTGTCGATGTCGTGGCCATCGCGACGGCCGCGAATGACCAGTGGATAATCCCGGTGCGCATGCAGGTTGCGCGCTTTTTGCTTCCCGGCCTCGCGCGGTGAGGTTTGCACGACGAGAATCCTGTCGCGCGTGTGTCCGGCCTCACGCGAGGCATGCACGAACGCGGCCACGTGACCCAGCAAAAAGCGGCTGGTACCGAATTGCACGATGCCGGCGTCGGCAAGCGGTGGCGCTGTCACAGGGAGACCCCGCGTTTCCAGGGGATGAAATCGAGCTGCGAGAGACGCATGGCCTTGGTGCGGTAACGCCCCGAGGCGGTATCGATGCACAGGCGCAGGAGTTCGTCGGCGAGTTCGGCAATTTCTGCCTCGCCACGAATGATAGGGCCGGCATCAAAATCAATGACATCTTGCATGCGCCGTGCGAGTTCACTATTGCTGGAGAGCTTCAAGACGGGCGCTATGGGGTTGCCGGTAGGGGTGCCGAGCCCGGTGGTGAACATCACCAAGTTGGCGCCGGAGCCAACAAGTGCAGTCGTCGACTCGACATCGTTGCCTGGGGAGCAGAGCAGGTTGAGACCCTTGCGTACCTGTGGCTCGGTGTAATCCAGCACGTCGACAATGGGGCTATCGCCGCCCTTTTTGGCCGCGCCGGCGGACTTCATGGCATCGGTGATCAGGCCGTCGCGGATGTTGCCGGGCGAGGGGTTCATCGAGAAATGTGCGCCCACCGCGGCGGCATGTTGCTGATAGGCTTCCATAAGCTGCTGAAAACGTAAGGCCGTGTCCTCGTCGCGACAGCGCGCCAGCAATTCGTGCTCGACGCCGCACAACTCAGGGAATTCACTTAGGATACCGCTACCGCCCAGCGCCGCCAGGCGGTCGATGACGGCACCAACCAGCGGGTTGGCCGAAAGCCCGGAAAAACCGTCCGAGCCGCCGCATTCCACGCCAATGGTGAGCTCGGAAAGTGGGGCGGGACGACGCTCGATGGCGTTGGCAACCTTGAGACCTTCGAAAATACTGCTGAGCGATTGGCGAATCAGCTCGGGCTCGCTCTTAGTAGCCTGCTGTTCGAAATAGTGCACCGGGCGCAGTCCCTCGGGGTCGCGCTTGGCAACTGCTGCCTTGAGCATTTGAATCTGGGCCTTTTGGCATCCCAGGCTGAGTACCGTGGCGCCAGCTACGTTGGGGTGGCAGATATAGCCGGCGAGAAGCTGGCAGAGCGCCTGGGCATCATCATCGGTGCCGCCGCAGCCCAGCGTATGCGTTAGAAAGCGTACGCCGTCGACATTGGGAAACCGGGCTGCTTCAGCGGGCGGCGCTGGCGTCGCCTGTGTTTCACCATGCAGCATCTGGCGAGCCATATGCTTGTAATCCCGATAGGGGTCGTCGCCGATGGCATCTTCGACGCACTGGCGCAGCACTTCGATGTTGCGGTTCTCGCAGAACACCAAGGGGACGACAAGCCAATGGTTGGCGGTGCCCACGCGGCCGTCGGGACGGTGATACCCGTCGAAGGTTTGTCCGGTGAAGGCACTAATATCGGGAACGTTCCAATGCTCGCGGTGGGCTTGGGGCTTGGCATTGTCAGTGGAATGCTCGACGTTGGCCGTGCTAATGGCGGCGCCCGCATCGATGGGCTGGATGACACGTCCCACGGTCACACCGTACATCACGACTAGGTCGCCTGGCTGCATGGTCTGCAATGTGAACTTGTGCTTATGCTGTATGGCTTCGGATAGACGAAGCCGATGACCATTGTCGTCGATCTCCATGCCTTCGGGCAGGTCGCGCAGTGCAACGCGCACGTTATCGTAGGCATGGACACGCAGACTGGGCTGCTGATTCTGGTCGGAGGCGATGGTCTGGCTCATGTCACATCTCCCTGGGTGGCATCCTCGCCGAATACCACCATTGCTTTGATGACACCGGTAGCAGGATCGCACCATTGCGGCATCAACGAGGGCAGGTCGTTGAAGGCGCCACGGTGCGTAATCATTGCCGTTGATTGCAGGCGGCCCTGCTCCATGAGTCGGGCGACCATTTCAAAGTCTTCCCGCGTGGCATTGCGGCTGCCCAGCAGGCTGAGTTCTCGCTTGTGGAAATCAGGGTCGTTGAAGGTGATGTCGGCCTTGACCACGCTCACCAGCACGTAGCGAGCGCCATGTCCTGCAAAATCGAAGCCGCGATTCATGGCGGCGGGACTTCCCGTGGCATCGAACACGACATCGGCCAAGGCGCCGTTATTGTGGCGTTCGATAACAGCTTCCACCTCGTCATCAAGCGCATGCAGCACGCCATCGGCGCCCAGCGTGTCGCGGCAGAAGGCTAAACGATCACGATTGGTGTCCACCACCAGTACCCGGGCACCACGGCTCTGGGCGATTTGTACGATACCAATGCCGATCGGCCCGGCGCCGACCACGACAGCGAGCTCATCGGCCACGAGGCCGCTACGACGAACGGCATGTGCGCCAATTGAAAGGCACTCGACCAATGCCAGCTGCTCGGCATCGAGGGTGCTAGAGGTGACTAGGTGTGTCATGGGCACGCTAAGGTATTCCGCCATGCCGCCATCACGATGCACGCCGATAACCTGCATATGCTGGCAGCAATTGGTCTTGCCCTGCCGGCAGGCGCGGCACTCATCGCAATGCAGGTAGGGAATGACATAAGCGCTATGGCCGATGAGTGCTTCATCGACACCTTCCCCGACGCCGACAATATCGCCAGAAAGCTCGTGCCCCAACACGCGGGGATAGGTGAAATAGGGCTGATTGCCGCCATAAGCATGGATATCGGTACCGCAGATACCTACACGACGAATCTTGAGCATGGCCTCGCCGGGAGCGCATTGCGGATTGGGCACGTCACGCAATTCCATGTGTTGGGGCTGGGTACAGACAAGCGTTTGCATAGGACTCCCTTCACACTACGCAAGGCAATGGTCAGGCCAGTTGCCTAGAGGTATTTTGATCTAGAGGTCAGGCCAATATGGTTTCAAGATGCCTAGGTAGTGGCCCGGACTTCAAGTATTTTTGTGGTAACAGGACCTAGACATACGTCGTATTTGTCTTAGGTCCAATGCCTCGATGTAAGCTCGAGACCCTCGCGTGAGCGGCCCCTTGAGCGATTACGCTTGTTTGGTGCGTTGGCACTGTTCGCCAAGGCCATCGATCCCCAGTCGCATGGTCTGTCCGGGTTTGAGAAAAACCTTAGGGCTCTGGCCCATACCGACACCCGGCGGTGTGCCGGTGGAAATGACATCGCCGGGTTGCAGGCTCATGAAGCGACTCAAGTACGCCACCAAGTGAGGAATCTGATAGACCATGGTGCAGGTGTTGCCGTCCTGGTAGCGCTTGCCGTCGACCTCCAGCCACATGGCGAGTGCGTGGGGATTGGCGATCTCGTCGCGGGTGACCAGCCATGGACCGAGTGGACCGAAGGTATCGCAGCCCTTGCCCTTGTCCCAGCTACCGCTGCGCTCAAGCTGGAATTCCCGTTCGGAAATGTCGTTGACCACGCAGTAGCCAGCGACATGATCCATAGCATTGGCCTTGTCGATATAGCGCGCAGCTTTACCAATTACGACACCCAGTTCGACCTCCCAGTCGGTCTTTTGCGAGTCACGGGGAATTTTTACGTCATCGTCGGGGCCGCAAATGGCGCTGGTCCACTTGTTGAAGACGACTGGTTCCGGCGGCACCTCGGTACCGGTTTCCGCCGCGTGGTCGGAGTAGTTGAGGCCGATACAGATGAACTTGCCAACCTTGCCTACGCAGGGGCCCAGTCGAGTCCCCTCGGGGACCTCCGGCAGGCTTTCGGGGTTGGCTTGTGCAAGCCGTGCCAGGGTAGCATCGGAAAGCGCTTCGCCGGCGATATCCTGTATCAGTGACGAGAGGTCACGTACCTTGCCGTTGGTATCCAGCAGGCCGGGTTTTTCCTGACCCATGGGGCCGAAACGTAGCAGTTTCATAAAGTGTACTCGTGTGGATTTATGGTGTGGATGTCGGGTATCAGTTGGCCCAGCCGCCGTCGATCAACTGTGCGGTGCCGGTAATGAACGCCGCTTCGTCAGAAGCCAGAAACGCCACCAGCGCGGCGACTTCTGCAGGGCGTCCGAGGCGCCCCATCGGTTGGCGATCAATGAAGTCTTGAAAGACCGCTGACTTGTCGCGCCCCTGTTGCTGGGCTTGAGCCTCTATGCGTTGATGCAGCGAGGGCGATTTGACGGTTCCGGGGCAGATGGCATTGCAGCGGATGCCTTGCGTCATGTAGTCGGCGGCTACCGATTTGGTCAGGCCGACGACGGCGGCTTTGGTGGTGCCGTAGGCGAAGCGGTTGGGTACGCCTTTGACACTCGATGCCAGCGAGGCCATGTTGATGATACTGCCGCCGCCTCGCACGAGCATGCCGGGGAGAAATGCCTGGATCATATAGAACATGGAGGTCACATTGAGGGCATAGCTACGCTCCCAGGTAGCGTCGTCGCAGTCCAGTATCGGTCCACCCGGCACCATGCCAGCGCAGTTGAATAGGATATCGATACCGCCAATTTCGTCCGCCACCTTTGCGATATCGGCGCGTTGTGTGACGTCCAGCCGATATATTTGGGCGTCTTCGAGGTCAGCGAGTAGCCCAGTATCGATATCGGTGGCAATGACGGTGGCACCTTCGGTGAGGAACCGCTCCACCGTGGCGCGACCGATGCCTTGTCCTGCGGCGGTGACCAATGCAGTTTTATGTTGAAGTCTCATGATGTGGCGAATCCCTGCTGAACGTGGGAATATAGCGCGGCTAGCTATTCAAAGATCCAGAGGCCTGACCATTAGCTAACATGACTATCATCTACTGGGCTAGGTCTCGGCGGCAAGCCAATTGCCATCAACTTTAGTTGCAACGCGATGCGGAGAGACGACGCGATGCCGATTCAAACCATTCGCTCACAGCGCCTGTACCGGAAAATCGCTGACCAGTTGCAACAACTGATTCGCGACGGTGAGTTCCCCCGGGGAACCTTGCTACCGCCCGAGAGGGACCTGGCGCAGCAGCTAGGCGTCAGTCGAGCGTCGGTGCGCGAGGCACTGATAGCCTTGGAAGTCGTAGGTATCGTCGAGGTGCGCGTAGGACATGGAGTACTGATCAAGGAAGTCGATGCCATGCCGCCAGGCCCGGTGATGCAGGCCGCGGCACGCAAGGAGCCATGGGCGCTCGATCCTGAGTTCGTCAGCGAGGTTGAGCTTAATCTCGACGAAGAAATACCGCCTTTTTCCCTGTTGCAGGCGCGGCGTTATCTGGAGCCCGAGAACGCAGCATTGGCGGCGATGAACGCCAGTGATGAAGACTTGGAGGCGATACGCGGGGCACTGACGCGCAACATCTATGACAACAATCACGGTGGTGGGAACTTGGCGGGCGACCGGCTGTTGCATATCCGTATCGCTGAAGCTTCGGGCAACGCAGCCTATGCTCTGTTGATCAAGCATCTACTGGGGCACCAGTACGGAGTCATGTTCCGGCGCCTGCAAGAACTTTTCATGGAGACTGGTATGCCACAGCGCTCTCAGGAAGATCACGAGCGCCTGGTGGCCGCGATCGAGGCGCGCGACCCGGCATCAGCGCGACGCGCAATGGAGGTACATCTAGACCATGTGCTCAACGTCTTCTTTGCTGAATGATGTTTGGCCTCCTCACGTCCCGTTCAAGAGACAAAGCACACGAGCGAGATAATACGGATCCTGGGCCGGCGCTTTAGTTGGCCCGGTGCCGTTAGCCTTACGCAGTATCTAGGGGTTGAGAGGGACTCGAAGGCTCCATCAACCCCTTGGTGGAAATCCCCATGTTGCTTTAGGGCCGCCACTTCTCGATAGATGCCTTGGCTCGGCCTAGCTTACTTAGCAGGGCTCGCACTGGCGCGCAGGCGGCATAATGTTCTTCCAGGATCGCCCGGACACGCTCCAGTTCGGTAACCCAGCGCTGGCGGATTTCTGGGGCTGGCTGGCGGGAAATCGGCACATCCGAACGGGGGTTCCCATAATAGAGGTCGGCAAACACCACGTTCGGCCGTTCCC
This sequence comes from Halomonas sp. WWR20, assembly GCF_054602495.1. Taxonomy (NCBI): domain Bacteria; kingdom Pseudomonadati; phylum Pseudomonadota; class Gammaproteobacteria; order Oceanospirillales; family Halomonadaceae; genus Halomonas; species Halomonas sp. WWR20. Next base: position 404,249 of record NZ_JBTRHR010000004.1, on the reverse strand, counting down.
CATGGATGTATTCACGTTGTACCCAGTCATCAAGATCATTTCGGACCAACCCGAGGGGGGAGGTGACGCCACGGCTGCCGGGTAGCGGCACCACGGCCGTATTGCTGGCATTGTTGATCTCGATGAATATCTCCCCCGGGCCGCTGATGTTCACCCAGAATGCCGACATCGTCTGGGGCGTGATAGCGGCGCTTCTGATCGGCAACTTCCTGCTGCTGCTCAACATTCCGCTGGTGGGTATCTTCGTCAAGCTGCTGTCGGTGCCGCCGATGTACCTGCTGCCGATCGTGACCATGGTGGCCTTCGTGGGCATCTACTCGATCAGCAACTCGGCGTTCGACCTGTACTTCATGGTCGCCTTCGGGGTATTGGGCTATTGCCTGCGCAAGCTGGAGATTCCGCTGGTGCCGATCATTCTCGGGCTGCTGCTGGGGCCGGAAATGGAGAAGAACCTGCGCCATACGCTGGATATCGCCGATGGCGACTGGACCGCGCTGTGGGATAGCGGTTTGGCGCTGGGTCTGTGGATCGTGGCGATCGTCGGTCTGGTGCTGCCGGTCATTGTCGGGCCGATCCTGCGTCGGCGCATGCAGGCAGCGGCCGGGCACGGCAATCAGACGGACTGAATCAGCTTTCAGCGTTATTGGCACAGCCTCAACAACTTGTGTCGGGGGCATTTTCGTGTCGTGCTTATAGGCTTGTCGCGAAAGGGTAAACATTGCTCATGAGAGGAAGGACAACGGCATCACTGGTTAAAGCGCTGGGAATCGGCGCCATTGGGGGTGTGGTCTTTCAGATGTTGGGGTTGCCTCTGCCCTGGATGCTGGGTCCTTTGTCAGCCAACCTCGTGGCCTCGGCGCGAGGCATTGATGTCGCCGTCCCCGAGCGCTTGCGTGAGGCCTTTCTTGGTGTGCTGGGACTGGTTCTGGGAAGCCAGGTGACACCGCAACTGGCGCATCGCGTGCTCGACTGGCCGATATCGGCCATGTTGTTGTTGCTCGGGGTGGCTGCTTCCACGTCCGTGGCGGCGGCCTGGTACCGGCGTTGTGGATTCGATGCCGTCAGTGCCTGGTTTGCCTCGGCACCTGGGGCCATGACCGCCATGATCATACTGGGTGAAAAGGTAGGAGGGGATCCACAACGTATCGCTATTGCCCAGTCATTGCGGGTGATTCTGGTGATCCTGCTATTGCCGGCGTTGTTCTGGACCTTCGAGGACGGTACGGCCTCGGCGGATGCCGCGCGGGGCGGCCAGGCCGAACATCTCTGGTTATTGCTGACCTTGCCCGTCGTGATTCCCCTAGGGCGTTGGCTAAACCTGCCGACACCATCGCTGCTGGCCCCGTTGCTGCTGGTGGCCGTATTGGGGGTTTTCGGCATCGCCAGCCTGCAACTGCCGGTCTGGGGGATGGATCTCATGCTCTGGGTGCTGGGCAGTGCTATCGGGGCGCGTTTCCAGGGCCTGACCGGCAAACGCCTGGGACACTATGCCTTTCAAGCCGGAGTTGCGACTGCCCTGGCCCTGGCCGTGCTCGCGGTATTTGCCGAGCTCATCCATCTGAGTGTTGGCGTGCCCCGTGACGTTGCGCTGTTGGCGCTTGCGCCGGGAGGCATCGGTGAGATGGCAATTGTCGCCGTGGCACTGGGGCTGGATCCAATGTTCGTGGCGTTTCACCATTTGCTGCGCATGGTTGCATTGATGATCGTCGCCCCGCTTTGGGCGCGATGGTTAAACCGGAAAAAAGTGCCTGAGTGATGAGCTTTAAATGCCCGCACTAGAGGCTTGGATTGGCCAGCGGGGGGATGCCTTGATCATCGTTAGTCGAACGATACGATCTCGACCCAATTGGCGTTTTTACCCGTCGGGGCCTTGTCGGCTAGCGCGATCTTGCCGTCTTCAATCGTTTCCCGTGCCATGCCCGGGGCAAGCTTTAGCGCTTCATCCATTGATGCAGGCGGTAGCCGGACACGCCCAGCCGGGCTGCGACCTTGGTGATGGGATGGCCCCGCTCCATCACCTGCTTGATAACTTCAATCTTGAGTTCTTCGGTGTATCGTTGATGGCTTATGGAACCTCCGGATGCCTTCAGTATAAGGCCTGGAAGTGTCTACGAAACTAGGGACGACTTACACCGGATGACCTTTATGATTGAAACTCGACTACTTTACCAATTCATTGCCGTGGCGGAGGAGTTGCACTTCAATCGCGCCGCACAACGGCTGCACATGGCGCAGCCACCGTTGAGTCAGGCTATTCGCAAGCTGGAGCAAGAAATCGGCGCTTCCTTATTTGAGCGTACCAATCGCAGTGTATCGCTCACCCCTGCCGGAGTAGCTTTTCTGGAATCGGCCAGAAAGACGCTGCAACAGCTTGACGAAGGAGTCGAACATACTCGGCGAGTTGCGCAGGGTATCGAAGGGCGCCTCACCCTGACCTTCATCAACATCGCACCCTATGGTGCACTATTGCGCGCATTGAGGGGCTTCCGCTCCGCGTTCCCAGCCGTTTCTTTTACGATGCGGGAGGCCACGACACAGGAACAGGTTGAAGCGCTGGAACAGGGTCATGCTGATCTCGGATTCATGAGACCCCCGGGGAGAGCGACGCCAAGCCTGCGTTTCGTGCCCATCCTGCGAGAACCGATCCTGGTCAGTTTGCCTGCTACGCACCGGCTTGCACACCACAAGGCCATTTCGCTGGCTGCCCTTCAGAATGACGCTTTCGTGTCGTCTCCCCGACATCTAGGCCAAGGCTTCTATGACCAGCTAGTCCAACTTTGCGAAGCAGCAGGTTTCAAGCCGCGCATTGTCCAGCAGGCACGGCAACTGCAAACGCTGGTAGCACTGGTTGCCGGCGGCTTTGGTCTCGCACTGTTACCTGCCTCGTTGGCGCAGGAGGAGCGCAAAGATGTGGTGTTCCGACCGATCCAGGTCAATGCGCCGGATGCATTGCGGCATGTGGAACTGCTAATGACATGGAACGAGCACATGCATTCTGCGATTCGAGACAGGCTGATTGATGAAGTGCTAGGTGCAATGACACTGACACCTTCAATTAAGACATTATAAATATTATTAACGCATAAATAATATATTTTAAAGATAGTACTGGCTATTCCATCATCGTGGCATGTCCATTTGAGGAGATCACGATGGAGTATCAGCACATAAACATGCTTTTCAAAGACAAGGTTGCCATCGTCACCGGTGGCGGCCAAGGGCTTGGACGAGCCTACGCTAAAGCACTGCTCGACTGTGGTGCGCGAGTGGTTATCAGTGATCTGGGGACAGACCGAGCTGGTGAGGGTGCCGATGAAAGCTTGGTAATCGAGTCGATGCGTACCCTGCAAATCGACGGAGGGCGGCTGGTCACACACAGCGGACGCCTGGATCACGAGGCGGGTTGTAAACAGCTTGTGGAGCTGGCAATCGGGGAATTCGGTTCGCTGGACATACTGATTCACAATGCCGGCTGGGTCGGCTATCAGCCCATCGAAGAACAGCGAGAGGACTTCCTTGAACGTGCCCTTGGCATCAACGTGCATGCGCCGATTTGGTTGAGCAAGCATGCCTGGAAACATCTCAAACGTTCCTCGTCGGCAAGAGTAGTACTGACGACGTCTGACCGCGCCATGTATCAACGGTACGCGCAACCGGGCCTGGCAGCCTACGCTGCCGGAAAGATGGCCCAAGTAGGTATTATGAATGCCTTGAGCATGGAGGGCCATGAACACGGCATCCTCGTCAATGCCATTTCCCCTGTTGCCAAGACTCGTATGTGGGGGGTAACGCAGCCACCCGATAACCTCAGGCCCGAGCAGGTAGTCCCGGGAGTGCTATATCTGACCAGTTCATTGTGTCAGGACACAGGGATCATTCTGCGCGCCAGCAATGGCCAATTTACTGCCACACGCTTTTGCGAAAACCCCGGGGGCGCTTATCCCACAGACTTGGCGCGGATCGAGTGTTCCAGTGTGGAAGAAATCGCCCGGAATTGGCACCTCATCAAGGAGTTTGGCCATGTGTGATTACCAGCGGTTGCACAAGATCGCTCACGCTTGAGCCGACCTTGGCGAGAGCCCTGGCACCACTGCGCGCTTCGTCATGGGGCCCTCGGAACTGACCGATTATCCGGATGCTGGAAACCTGTATGCAATTCGTCCCGGAACCCGGTATTCAACGTCACCTTTTCAAGGAGTGACGTCGGCTTTGTCGCTATCGTAATAGCCCGGTTGGCGCTCGATATTGCGCTGTCCAGGGATCCATCGATGAATCTGTAGGCGCCGATGATGTCAAAAATTGGATTTTCCAAAGGTAACCGTAACCGTGTTTTTTCTTTGAAAAAATGCCATTATAGACGTCATGGGCGCTAGAAAAACGCAGAATCTGAAGAAAGTTCTGGAAGCAGTACCCTCAGGGTATCTGGTCGATGCGCCATGGCTTATCTCGCATGGCGTCGCCTACGGGACCTTCCGCGACTATGTCAAGCGCGGCTGGCTGGAGCGCGTCAATCGCGGCGTCTTCCGCCGTCCCGCGCCGAACGCAGCCAAGTCGACCCCAATTGACTGGAAGATCTGTCTGCTCTCCATGCAGCATATCATGCGTTATGACGTCCATGTCGGTGGTACAACCGCACTTGCCCAACAGGGCTATGACCACTACCTGCGCCTGGGCAGCAATGCGCCTGTCTGGGTTTTTGGCGACAACATACCGAACTGGCTCAACAAACTGCCGCTGAACGCAACGATCCAGACTCGCAGTACGTCGCTCTTCACCGGCGCGTCACTCGGCCTTTCCAAGGACGACCCCAATGCAGAGAACACCCTGCCGTGGGACTGGAAGCTCAAGATGTCGGCACCCGAACGGGCGATCATGGAAGCCATGGACGAACTGCCTGACCATGAGAGCTTCCACAACCTCGATATGATGTTCGAGAGCCTGACGACGCTACGCCCGAAGACGCTCTCTGGACTGCTGCATAGTTGCAGGAAGATCAAGGTCAAGCGTTTGTTCTTTGTCTTTGCGGATCGCCACGATCACCCCTGGCGCAAGCGCCTCGATCCTGAAGAATTCGATCTTGGAAGCGGCGACCGCGCTCTGGTCAAGGGCGGCAAGATACATCCTCGCTACCGCATCATGGTGCCGAAAGAGTTTATCAGGGCGGAAGCTGACGATGGCGCGTGAAACTTATGAAGCACAGGTCACGCTCCTTGTGCGCATGCTCCCTTATGTTGCCAAGGAGAAGATATTTGCGCTCAAGGGCGGCACGGCGATCAACTTGTTCTACCGCGATCTACCGCGCCTGTCGATCGACATCGACCTGACCTACCTGCCGATCAAAGCCCGAGGCGAAAGCCTGGCTGAGATCAACGATGCGATGGATCGCATTGCGGTCGCGATTGAAGGTGGCATCTCGGGCGCCAGAACACAACGCATTCAGGGCGGAGGAGGCGGCGCCACTCGCATGCTTGTCCGCTTGGGTGGCGCCGAGATTAAGGTCGAGACCTCGCCGGTCACGCGCGGCGTTGTCCACGACCCTGACATTCTCTCTGTTTCCGAAGTTGTCGAGGATGAGTTTGGCTACGCGGAAATGCAGGTCGTCTCTTTCGAGGACCTATTCGGGGGCAAGTTGCACGCAGCCTTGGATCGTCAGCATCCGCGCGATCTCTACGATGTGAAGCTGCTCTACGAGAACGAAGAACTGACGGATGATCTATTCCGCACCTTCCTGATTTATATCGCGAGTTCGTCGCGCCCCGCACATGAACTTCTAAACCCAAACCTGATCGACCTCGACCAGCCGTATGCCAAAGAGTTCGAAGGCATGACCAAGACCCCGGCCCGCCTCGAAGAACTCCAGAACATTCGCGAACGATTGATCACGGATATCCAGTCCCGCTTCGATGAGAATACCAAGCGGTTCCTACTGAGCCTGCATGACGGCGTGCCCGATTTCTTTGTCATCGGTCGCCCCCAGGCGGCGGACCTGCCCGCTGTGCGATGGAAACTCATCAACCTGGAGAAACTGAAGCACGAGAACGCCGCTAAGCATGCTAAGCAACGAGACGAGTTGGAAGCGCTGCTAAGGTTTGTCTGAAAAGTCGACGAGCGAAGACAAGACCGGGTGAGGAGCTAAGATAAAAATTGGCGGCAAATCGTTAGGGTTGACGATTTGGACAGCTCCGCTGCTCGAAGAGAGAGCGACAGGATGTCGCGAGTCAAAGAGCAGACTGAGTTCGCACACGAGTTTACGCGATGTAAATGAGTATCTTGATGGGGACGCCGAGTCCGGACTCGTGCACGAGCCGATTTTTAACACTGGGACAAGCGCAGGCATTTTTCAGACAGGTCGTAAAATAGCGCACCATTCCTGACCCGGATCGTCCACCCAGTTCGCCACGACCAACCCCGGTACACGCTCGAACTCCCGCATATTGTTCGTCACCACTGTCAGTCCACGGCTCAAGCTGGTCGGGAGGCAGCGGCAAATAGGCTCTACAGCAGTCGTGTTTATATGAGCGAAGAACAACAAGCACGTCCTGCTCTATGGAGATGCTGACAAGGCTGGCGGCGTTCGCCTGACCCAAGGATGGACCCACCACCAACGCTTCGAAGCCAGTCTGACCGGCGTAGGCGGGCTTACTTACCCCATGGCCGATGCCTGAATACGTTCATATCTGCTAATTTTTATGGGTTAACAGTTCTAATATGGGCGCTAAGGCTGTGCTCCGAAGTGGATAATGCATGGCTAGGATGCATTAAATATGAGCGCTTATGCGTAGTTAAAGTTCATATTTGAGGGTTTGAGATGGCTTCGTCAGGTTCCAGGCGCTCCGGCACGCAGGTTGCGATGCCGCCGCCCGTGGCGCGTGCCTTGCGCAACCTTGGCCGTGATCTGTCGATGGCCCGTCGCATGCGTCGATTGACGCAGGAGGACCTGGCGCAGCGGATGGGCACATCGCTGAGTACGGTCAGGCGCATGGAGGACGGCTACCCCGGTACCGCCTTGCACACGTTCCTGCGTGCCCTGCATGTGCCCGGTCGCCTCGAAGATATCGTCAAGGTCATGGCGTTGGAACAAGACACCCTGGGACTGGAATTGCTCCAGGAGCAGGTGCCTCAACGGGTGCGGTCAGCCGGTGGGAAAAAAGCGAAGGCGAGGTCATCCGGGGCACCGGTGAAAGGCCGCGAGACTGCCAGTGACGATGAGTTCGAGGGCTTCTGATGGCGGCCAAGCAAGCGCAACGTCAGAATATCGACGTCCATCTCGGCGCGTGTGGAACTCATCTAGGGCACGGCCGTGGCGGTGATCCGGCGTTTTGGTCGTACCGGTGGTGGAGGGCGCATCCCGTATGTGTCGGCCGCCACCATGCTGCAGACGAGCGGACGCGACGAAGTCCATGCCTACACGGAACTCGTGGATGTGTTGTTGCAGTCGGGCTCCGATCCCATCGCCGACATCCACGAGCTGTGGCGGCGTTTGGTCTTCAACTTTCTCATTTGCAACACGGACGACCATCTTCGCAATATGGGGCTGCTTTACGACGCGCGGCGTCGCGGCTGGCGTCTCGCGCCGGCGTTCGACCTCAATCCCATGCCGGGCTGCGCTGGGCCTCCTCTGTGGTCGGCGCCGTCCGCGCCAAGGCCGGGGCGTTGCGCTCCAAACTACCACAGCACAGGACTTATCGATTTGCCAGGAGATTGCTTCGGCGCACGGTTCATTGGGCTTGACGCTTTGGCTGACCAAGGTAGAAGACCACGAGACAGCCATAGCTTTCCTGCATCGCGACAGTTGGCGAGATTCATTGTTGGCTGGCTAATCGTCTCCTAGACTTTAGTCCACATCAGCGAGCCACGATGGCTCGCTTGCGTTTTCGATCTGACATCATCGCTAAAAGGAGTTCGCGACTTGGCTTCGTTATTCGAACCGTTTGATCTCGCCGGTACCCGCCTCAACAACCGCATCGTCATGGCACCCATGACCCGCTCCCGTGCACCGGAGGATATTCCCACGGAACTGGGGGCACTCTACTACCGCCAGCGGGCCAGTGCGGGGCTCATCATCTCCGAAGGCACGCCAGTCTCGCGCCAGGGGCAGGGGTATCTCTACAACCCGGGTATCTTCGGCCCCGACCAGCTCGCCGGCTGGGCCAAGGCGACCCGCGCGGTGCATGAGCGCGGTGGTGTCTTCTTCGCCCAGATCTGGCACGTGGGGCGCGTCTCGCATACCTCCGTGCAGGTTGCCGGCGCCTCGCCGGTCGGCCCCAGCGACAAGCCTGGCGGTATGGCCTTTGGCTACAACGAGGACGGCAAGCCGGATATGCTGAATGCAAGCCAGCCTCGCCGACTCGAAACCCAGGAAGTACGAGATATCGTGCGCGACTTCGCGCAGGCGGCGGTCAACGCTCGCGATGTCGGCTTCGATGGCGTCGAGATCCACGGCGCCAATGGCTATCTGTTCGAGCAGTTTCTGAATCCCGGTGTCAATGACCGCGATGACGAATATGGCGGCTCGCGCGAAAATCGCTGCCGACTGCTGCTGGAAGTGGTCGACGAGGTCAGCAGGATGATCGGCGCTCGTCGCGTCGGTGTGCGTCTCTCGCCGCATGGCACCCTGTTCAACATGCCGGAGTACGACGACAACGGCGAGACCTACCTCCATCTGGCTCGTGAGTTCAACAAGCGCGGCCTTGCCTACGTGCACCTGCACGATCAGGGGGGCCAGGGCATGGCGCCGCTGTCGCGCGATTATCTGCGCCAGTTCCGCGACGTCTATGACGGCACGTTGCTACTCGCCGGTAACCTGGATCAGGCCGAGGCGCAAAAGCTGATCGATGACGGTACCATCGATCTGCCGGTATTCGGCCGTCCGTTCACTTCCAATCCGGATCTGGTCGAGCGTATGAAAAACGGCTGGCCGTTAGCGGATTTCGACCCGGATACCTTCTATGGCGGCGATGCCCGCGGCTACGTGGACTTCCCCACCTACGCGGAAGAACAGGCACGGCGCGAGCGTGAGAAGATGCTCGAGGAAAAATCCTGATCATGAACTCTACAGTGGGATAACAGCGGCCCGAAACGACGCTGCTGGCAATAACGCTGCATAGCGATGACGCCTGGAAACTGCAACGCCCCGGTCCAGAAATCGGGGCTTTTTCGCACCTGGCCCTCTCCCCGAATCCTGGACAGGCATAACGAGAGACTCCGGCACACACTGAGAGCCCTCACGGGAGGCGGTGCCGTGAAGAAATCCCGTTTCACCGAGGAGGAGCAGAACGCTTTCGCCCTCAAGCAGGGCGCGCTCGGTGTTCTACTACCTACCGTTCGGTAATTAGAATGAAGTGAAGGGCTAAATCTTCTCATTAAATGCCCGACCGGCAACTGCGGGTTGCGAACGGCTTCCACCACCATGTGTGACGCATGGCTTGAGCTTGTGGGGGTGCCCCGATACGCCACGGGTGTAGCCGTACTGCGAGCTGGCCGATGCCGAGCTCGAACGACGCGGCCGCGATGTTCCCTCAGGGGGAGAGGTTTGAACTGGAAGTGATCGATCCCGCCGTCGAGCCCGTTTCGGTTTTCGCCGTGCAGTGCCATTGGATTGATAGAGCAGAGGACAGGTTATGCATAAACGACATGCATCGGTCGATCTCGGTGCCTATTGCGCGCGTATCGGCTACACAGGGGATCTTAGCCCTACTCTGGAGACGCTACGTAGTCTGCAGGCTCATCACGTGGCGGCCATTCCCTTCGAAAACCTCGATGTCCTGCTGGGCAGGGAAATCGAACTTACGCCGCAGGCCATCGATACCAAACTGATCGTAGATCGGCGCGGCGGTTACTGCTTCGAGCAGAACAGCCTTTTCAAGCGGATGCTGGAAGCGATCGGCTTCGAGGTGGTGGGGCTGCTGGCTCGCGTGCAGTGGATGTCCGCGCCCGAGTCGCCTCCTTCGCCACGCACCCATATGGCGCTGCGGGTCATCGTCGGCGGGCGGCCTTGGCTGGCCGATGTCGGCTTCGGCGGAAATGTGCCCGCCGCACCGCTGGCGATGGATACCGACCTTTCCCAGCCGACACCGCATGGCATCTATCGGCTGGTGCCGATTGAGGAGGAATTGCAGCTACAGATTCGCCTGGAGCGAGCGTGGGCACCGCTTTACCAGCTCTCGCTGCAACCGCAACTGGCGGTGGATTATGAATTACCCAACTGGTACACCTCGACGCATCCCTCGTCCCACTTCCGCCATCAGTTGAGTGTCGCGCTAACCACGCCCGAAGCACGCTATGCGCTGAAGAATGCCCGCTTGATGGTACGACTGACCAGCGGCGAAGAGACTCAGCGTTGGCTCGGACTGGACGAGCTGGAAGCGACACTGGGCCAGACCTTCGGTCTGCCGGTTCCAGCCGACTGGTCTCCTGTGCTCGAGCGTGCCGTGGCTGTCAAGCAGAATGCCGACCCGTAAGCTTGCGCGTTGCAGGTAATCCCGCTTCCTCATCACGCGACTGCGCCATATGTGGATTGCCTATCCCCTGGATGGCCGCGATGCACCAATCCCTCGACGACTCCCTGCGCCACCCGGGTTCTGCTTGGCCCAGGCGGTGAACAGGGGCCGTTGCTGTCGCCAATGCTCACACCGTATCCACGTAAATCAGCCCGGCAAGACTCTGGTCAGGCCTGACGTGGAAGGCGCGCTGAGGCAAATCGAGCAGCGTTTCGTGGATTTCGAAGGCCAGACGCTGGCCAAGTAGATGGGCAGACTGACTGCCGAAAGGAAGTGGCTCGTACGGGCCATTTTTCATACCATGAAAAGCTACCTACCGGTCGGTAGCTTTTTGAATTAGAATGCGCAGCCTGATATTCGATACGCCCGAGGCGGGTGTCATCAAGGCCTAACCATTTTGGAGCACAGGATGTCATCCACCACGACACCCGCACTGCGACGGGTGCTGAACGCCGCGGTCGTCCAGTTTGCCCGGCACGGCTATGAGGGTGCTTCGCTGGCCGGCATCGCTGCCGACGCCGGGATTCGCAAGGCGTCGCTCTATTCGCATGTCAAAAACAAGGATGCGCTGTTTCTGGCGGTCTTCGACGACGCCTTGCAGGCCGAGGCGCGCTTTGCCCGGGCGTGCTTTGAGGCCCCCGAACAGGCACTGCCGGGACAGCACTACTGCGAGTCCTTGCTGGCCCGCTACGCCGACTCCGACCACTTCCGCTTCCTGCTGCGCACTGCCTATATCCCGCCCGAGTCGCTCTTTCATGAGACTCAGGAAGGCTACGAAGTCTACATACAGCAGCTGTTGGCGGATTTTACGGCGGCGCTGCGTCGCCACGTCGGGGGCGCGCTTTCCGATCAGGACGCCGAGGTCATGGGTCATGCCTATCTGGGGATGGTCGACAGCCTGCACGTGGCGCTGATCTATGTCGGCCAGGCGCGTTTTGAGGCGCGCCTCAATGCCCTGAAGCGCCTCATGAATGACAGTATCGAACGTCTTTTAGATGGAGCGCGCCATGACTGAACAGGCCGCTCGCGAGGGCACCCACCAAAGTACCGTGGGCATGGCGCTGGTGATCTTGCTAGCCCTGCTGACCGCCCTCGATGCCATGGCCATCGATATGTATCTGCCCGGCATGCCGATGATTGCGCAGACATATGACGTCTCGGCCGGCAGGGTGCAGCAGACGCTTTCCGTCTTTCTGGCCGGACTGGCGCTGGGGCAGTGCCTGTATGGTCCGCTGCTGGATCGTTTTGGCCGACGCATGCCGCTCATGGTGGGGCTTGTGATCTTTGTGGCAGGCTCGGTGGTCGCGGCGCTGGCGCCAACGCTCGAGTGGCTGCTGGCCGCACGCTTTTTACAGGCCATCGGGGCGGCGGCCGGGCTGGTGGCCCCGCGTGCCATCGTGGTCGATCTCTGCGATGTGAGCAGTTCTGCCCGAATCTTTTCGCTGCTGATGCAGGTCATGATGATTGCCCCGGTGGTAGCCCCCATGATGGGCGGCTTTCTGCTCGAGCACGGCGGCTGGCGCGGCATCTTCTGGGCGCTGGCGATGTTCGGAGGCATTGGCTTGGTATGGAGTCTGAAGGCCATTCCCGAGTCACTCGACCCCGAGCGTCGCGTGGCGCTGAGTGTGGGCAGCGTGGTGCAGGGCTATCTTGCCCAGTCACGCCGCCGGGTCTTCATGGCCTATGCGGCGGCCAGCGGGTTTGTACTGGGGTCGCTGTTTACCTACATCAGTGCCGCCGCCTTCGTGTTTACCGAGCATTTTGGCATGACGCCGACCCATTTCAGCTATCTGTTTGCCGCCAACTCGGTCGGGCTGATTGTCGGCGGGACGCTGGCCAATCGGCTGTCCGCGCGCGGCATGACGCCTGCACGGGTGACCTATGTCGGCCTGGGTGTGCACGCCCTGGCCGGTGCGCTTTTATATCTGGCCGTCACGACGGGTATGGCCAACCTGCAGGTCTATGCGGCGCTGCTGGCGGTAGCGATCGGTGCGCTCGGGCTAGTGTTTGGCAATCTGACGGCGCTGACCATGAACGCCGGCGGCGCGCAGTCCGGTGTGGCCTCGGCGCTGATGGGCACGCTGCAGTATCTGCTGGCGGCCGGCGTGGGTTACGTGGTCAGCCTGGCCACCCAGAGCCCCGGACTGATGCCTTTGACCATCGCCATCTGCGGGGTCACGGCCATTGTGATGTGCGCACTGGCGGCGCGACTGATGCACTGCGAAGAAGGCTAGTCGAGGCGTGAACGGGTAGCTGCCCTGCTCGAAACGCGGCAGGCCATTAGGGCCGAACGCCATTTGCTGTCTGCTCAATTTAGCGGCTTTCTTCTGCTCTGCGACGGAAGCCTTCCCTTCGCATCTCAGAACTTGATCCAACAACAGAGACATGCCCATGCTCACAAGACGTAAATTTATCCTCGGTACCGGCGCCGGCCTTCTGACCTTTGGTGCTGGCGCCGGAATCGGTGCCCTGAGTACCGCGAAAGGTGGCTGGATACACGGTTCAGACATCCCTCGTGCAGAACCGGTCGCAACGTCTTCCGGCCTTCCCGAGCGTGCTGATGTCGTGATCGTCGGCGGCGGGATTGCAGGCCTCCTCACCGCACATTTCCTGAACGCACGTGGGTTCGATGTTGTCGTCCTCGAAAAAGGTGTGGTGGCCGGCGAGCAATCCTCCCGCGCCTTCGGCTGGGTCGCTGCGGGCGGCGCGCATCCCGACAAGCTGGAGCTCTCGCTTCGCTCAAGAGAAATCTGGAAAGCGTTGTCCGACCAAAGCCCGGTCGATCTCGGCTACCGCCGCAACGGCAGCCTGTCCGTGCTTGGCGACGAGCAGGCTGTCGAGGCAAAGCAGGCATGGCTCGACGAAGCCCGTGAGCGCCTGCCTGAGATCGATTCCCGTCTGATTTCCGGTAGCGAACTGGCGGATCGGCTGCCCGGTGCCGCACAGACCTATGCCGGGGCGCTGTTCACCCCCAATGACGGTATGATCGAGCCGACCTTCACCGTTCCGCGCATAGCGCGCCAGCTCGAAAGCAAAGGCGTGCGAATCATTCAGCGTTGTGCCGTCCGGACTGTCGAAACAGAAGCTGGTGCGGTCTCCCATGTCGTGACTGAAAAAGGTGCCATCCGCACTTCGAATGTCGTGGTCGCAGGTGGTGCCTGGAGCAGGATGTTTCTTGGAAATCTCGGCGTATCCTTCCCGCAGTTGGGCATCGCATCGCCGCTCATGCGTATCAGCGCCGCAGAAGGCCCCGATGGCGTCGGCAGCCTGCCGACCTCCGTCTGGCGTCGCCGCGTGAATGGCGAATACATTGTCGGCTCGTTCATGAACGTGTCATCGATCACTCGTGCAAGTTTTGAAGAGTTCCTTAGTTTCAGGCACGCGCTGAGCCATTCGAAAGGTATCCTGAGCATCCGCTTCGGACGGGACTTCTTTGAATCGTTGCGGATGCCAAAGCACTGGTCCGGACATGATGTCACTCCCTTCGAGCGCAACCGCTTCCTCTATGCAACGCCTCTTGAGAGCGAGCTTCAGACTCGCTTCGACGCGCTGCGCATGGCGTTTCCGTCCTTCGAAAACTCGACAGTTCAGGAACAGTGGGCCGGTGTAATCGACGCCACCCCGGATTCGACACCGGTGATTTCCGCCATCGACGAAATGCCGGGCCTGTCGCTGATCAGCGGCTTCTCGGGTAACGGCCTTCTCGGCGCGCCGGCCTCGGGCGAACTGATGGCCCAGATCATCGCCGGTGAGACCCCGACCGTTGATCCGGAAATCTATCGTTACAACCGGTTCTTTGACGGTACGGAACTCACCTTCCGCCACTGAACACACCTCTCGGCGTTGCCACCGGGCCCTCCGAGGCGGAGACGTTCTGGGTGGAGATCGTCCGATCTCTCGCCGACCGCGGCCTGCAGGCCGCCGCGCGACACGTGTTCGATGCCACACACCAGCGTAGGCAGTGACCATGATGCTGAAGACGATCTTAGCTCAGGAAAACAAGGCCAATGCCGAAGCTCAATAGGAGGTCGTGGTGCATTTGTGAAGAATCCGAGCCATAGATCGTCTTCCGATAAGGGGTCGTAGCATAGACCATACTCTTCGGGACCAAACACCTAGTCAGGTGTCCGAATGTAGTAGACCACTATAGTTGCGAGCTTGGTACGCCAGTTCGGCTTCGACGTAGTCGACGCCGGCTCGCTGGCGGAAAGTTGGCGCTTCGAACGCGCCAAGCCGGCTTAATTGCATACCTCTCATCGAGAGGGGTTGCGACTGGCGGAGGCGCAACGCGACACCAATATGCCGGAAGGGTCATGGCGTCGATGAAAAGCGCTAGCAAAAGTGACATTACTCCGCTAATGCTGGCCAGTCGCCAATTGTCAGCATCAATTCGCCTGTAACTGTCGGTTCGGGAGGTTACCTGCTAGCACTCACCGATGCACCCAATCCAGATCTCGAACGCTCCTCGGGCATGGTCTTCGCGAAACATCTCGTGATCGCGGCGTATGCGGTCGGCGGCTTCGGTGGAGGTAATGACGGCGCCGTCCGGGGCGACGGTCACGCCGAACGGCCGACCGCGCGGTCTGTCGTCTGGGCGCCCTGCAGGCACACCCGCATCGCTATCTGTCTCGGGCATGGTTGATTCCTACCTAACTGACCCATACTTGGCTAATGGAACAGTTTGACGCCTATGCAATTTCTCCACACGGAGCATGACATGAGAGCTATCGCCACTACCGGCCATCCTGAAGCAGAGCCCGAACAGGCCTTTCAGATCATCGAGCGCGAGACGCCACAGCCTGGTGAGTGGGACCTGCTCGTGCGTATCGAGGCAGTTTCGGTCAACCCCGTTGATACCAAGATTCGCCGGGGCGCATTCCTGCCCAGCGATCAGCAGCATGTGCTTGGCTGGGATGCTGTCGGTCATGTAGAAAGCGTGGGCAGCAGCGTGACATGGCTTGCTCCAGGCGAACGTGTCTACTATTCAGGCGAAGTCGATCAGCCTGGCTGCGATGCCGAATACCAGCTTGTCGATGCGCGCCTAGCAGCCAAGTCACCACGCAACCTGGTGCCCGAAGAAGCGGCAGCAATCCCATTGACTGGCCTGACCGCTTGGGAAGCACTCTTCGATAAGCTGAAGCTAGCCCAAGGCACCGACACGCACAGCGACGAGACACTCCTGATCATTAACGGGGCTGGTGGGGTTGGCTCGATTGCTATTCAGTTGGCGCGCCAACTGACCGGTATCAAGGTGGTTGCGACGGCCTCTCGCGAGCAGTCCATCGAATGGTGCCGCTCCATGGGGGCCCATGATGTGGTCAGTCATCATGGCCTGGTCGAAAACATGCAGCGTGCGGGCTACTCCGAGGTCGACTATATCTTCAACTGCCATGATATTGGTGACCACTGGGACAACATGAATACTCTGATTCGTCCTTGGGGGCACATCGTGGCGATTGCAGAGACTGACAAGGCCGTTGACATTAACCTGCTGCAGGGCAAGGCAGTGACATTCAGTTGGGAGTTCATGTTTGCCCGGCCTTTGCATGGCCACGATATAGCGCACCAGGGTAAAGCCTTGGCAACACTGGCCGAACATCTCGATGCAGGCAGCCTTCGCTCGACCCGGAGTGAGGTTATCGGACCACTGACCCCTGAAAATCTCGGCCGTGCACACCGGCAACTCGAGGAGGGCCACACTGTTGGCAAGCTCGTGCTTACGGCCATGCCTCCCGCCTGAATGTTGCGCTAAATGCAGAATGCCCGGCCACCGGCCGGGCATTTTGTCGGGGACCATTGAGGTATTTCAATTCAGGTCCATGCGATGCGCTAGCCTTGGACAAGTACGAGCCGCTCTATAATGGCGGAATCAAAGCATTTGCGAGGACGTTCGAGGCCGATTTTCGGCTGCGGAGTCTGGGCCTTGAATTACTACTTCTCTAGCCAACGAGCGTAGAGCGCTGGGAATCGCTCGCGCACCCACTCGACGAAGGCATGCACCTGCGGTGCCAAGTGAGATCTACTCGGGTATAGCACCGACACTGGCCGGGGACGCGGGCGGTAGGGCCGGAGCACTTCGATCAGGGAGCCATCAGCAAGGTGGCGGTCGAGGGTAATGCCAGGTGCCTGCAGAATACCGAAGCCGGCAACACCGCATTCTACATAGGCGTTGGACTCATTGACGGAGATGCCGCGGCGACTGGCATATGTTTGGTCGCTAGCGCCGTTAATAAAATACCAGGGCAGCGGTTGGTTGTTCTGGCCGGAGAGAAACCTGACCCCGTGGTGTGCATTCAGATCGTCCAGCGTTTTAGGCTCACCATAGTCTCGAAGGTAGCTGGGAGCTGCGCAGGTGACCATGGTAGCCTGGCCAATGCGACGGGCCACTAGACTCGAGTTGGGCAACTCACCGATGCGTATTGCACAGTCTACCCCCTCTGCCACCAGATCCACGGTTCTATCCGTGACTCCGAGTGCTAGTTCGATCTCCGGATAGAGGGCGGTAAAATCTCGGAGGCTCTCGATGAATGCTGGTTGCGCAAATGCAGTAGGGATGTCGATACGTAACCTCCCACGCATGGTGGCGTCGGGGCGTCCGAACATTGACGTGGCCTCAGCGACATCTCCGAGGATCTCCTGAACTCGTTCATAGAATTGTTCCCCTTCAGACGTAAGCCGCACCTTTCGGGTGGTACGCTGAAAAAGCCGCACGCCTAACGAGGCCTCTAATTCTTGGATCGTTCTAGTGACCTGGGGTCGTCCTAACTGCATAGCCTCCGCCGTTCGGGTGAAGCTTCCCAGTTCCGCCAGTCGGGCGAATATCTGCATCGTCTTGAGTAGCTCCATGGCTTTTCTCACCCATCCGATTTTGTTGCCCACACAGCGAGTTAAAAATGCAGACTGTTGCGTAATACGGCAACAGTTCTTTCCTTAGCTAGGTATTTATTGAGCCCCACCGATGCCGAACAATAGCGCCAAGTGGCTCCCCACCCACCTGGGTATGCAATGAAAGCGTGGCTTTTGAAAGGTTTCGGTCTCGGTAATGTGGTGATTGACGATACATCTGTCCCTGTACCCAAGGCCTACGAGCATTTTTCCGCGGCGCGTTCGGCAAGGTGGTTATCAAGGTTTCCTGAGCACAGGACGCTAAGAACCTTAAGTTGAAAAAATACCGCTCTTAACAGAGCTGCTACTGGAGCTGGATTTATGAATGCAGTTAAAAACCTCTCGCGGCTCGCGAGTACCTTGGGAGTGGTCGGACTTCTGGCTGCGCCTCTAGTGACGTTTGCGGCCCCAACCGATCAGTATCAACAGGCGGCCGGTTTTTATCGGCAAATGGTGGGAGAAACGATTGTTACCGCTGTTTATGATGGCTACGCCGACCTCGATCCGAATCATCTCTCCGGCATGGCCCAAGATGAGATTCAAGAGCACATCTTCAACGAGTATCAAAAGGCGTCTCCGCTCGTGCAGACGGCCGTAAACGCTTTTCTGGTCGACGATGGCGAGCAATTGGTTTTGATCGACTCTGGCTCCTCGGACTGCTTCGGTCCGACCATGGGCGGAATGGTCGACAATATCCGTGCCGCAGGCTTCGAACCGGAGGAGGTCGACACCGTATTGTTGACCCACATGCACCCGGACCATGCCTGCGGTGTGACACTGCCGGATGGCGAGCCGGCCTTTCCAAACGCGACTGTTTGGGCAGCCCGTCGTGATGTGGAGTTTTGGCTCAACGAAAATATGGAAAGCACTCTTCCAGAAGATCAGCGTCCCTTCTTCCAAATGGCGCGTAATGCAATTGCACCCTACGTCAGCGCAGGTAAGTTCAAGACTTTCGACGATGGGGACTCCATTGTTTCGGGTATCCAACTGGTACCGACAAATGGCCATACACCTGGACACACTTCTTACCTGCTGAGTTCCGGTGCCGAGAAGCTCCTGCTGTGGGGTGACGTTGTGCATATGCACTCCGTGCAGTTGAAGCATCCGGAAGTCACGATTGCAGTGGATGTTGATCCGAAAGCTGCAATGGCATCGCGCACCAAGCTACTAGCTGAAGCAGCTAATGAACGCTGGCTGGTTGCAGCGGCGCATTTGCCTTTTCCTGGCCTAGGTCACCTGCGGAAAGAAGAGACGGGATACAGCTGGGTGCCTGTTGAGTACCGAAACCCTATTAACTCTGAATATTAAATAACATCTGCATCATCCTACTCGGCCATGGTAATCAATGTTGGCAAACCCCTCCTGACCGAAGCGAGGGGTGAAGTGCGAGCCGATTGAGGAATTCGACTTCGCTGTTCTCCGGCCTCAGACATATATCAAGCGACATGAACTCTAGAAGCGTCCCTGGCCGAACGTCCTGTTCGGCCTCGGTCAAGCCCAGAAATGAGGTCCTGATGAGTAGGAGAGTAATGCGATGAAGGTTGCCGTCACTGCGGTTGGTCCTGACAGCATTGAGCAACCCTTCTCGCCCGGTTTCTGCTTGGTTCGACAGGGTGGCAGCTCAGCTACGCCACCCCTTTATTCGCTCTCCTAAATACTCGGCTCACTGATTACCCTCGCGCGTCACTCGCCAGACGGTGTTGGACATGTCGTCGGCGATAATGACGGCGCCGTCCGGGGCGACGGTCACGCCGACCGGCCGGTCGCGCGTTCTGTCGTCTGGGCGCCCCGCAGGCACATCCACATCGCTATCTGTCTCGGTTGTTCTGACCGGAGAGAAACCTGACACCCGTGGTGTGCATTCAGATCGTCTAGCGTTTTAGGCTCACCATAGTCTCGAAGGTAGCGGGGAGCTGCGAAGGTGCTAGCTTGTGCACTTGATCGCTTCTACTTGCGCGAGCAATCGAAATATGAGGTATGTGCAAATACTACTAACCGAAGTAAAACCCGGGCCAAGGCGGCCGGCTTGCCTCGCTCCAGGTCGACGATGAAGCGTATGGGCGGGCCCTGACGAATGGAGATGCGCCGATAAGCTCGGTACCGGGCCGAAAGGCAGGTTGTTAATGTTGACCGCCACTCGTCTACTCACCGATGCACCCAATCCAGATGCTCGAATGCTCCTCGGGCATGGTCTTCGCGGAACAGCGCGTGATCGCGGCGCATGCGGTCGGCGGCTTCCGTGGCGAATTCCACCATGTCCTCGGTGAACAGATCCGGTGGCCCGATGGCGTTGATGATTGCCGGTTCGATGTCGTAATCGATCTTGCCGGATTCGTCGGAGAGGGCGTGCACGCCTGCGAGGACACGCCCGCAGATGCCGGCGTAAACCTTCCATTCGCTCTTGGAAAGCTCGTCCAGATCGATATCGTCGCGGAACGGTGCGCGTTCGCGAGACAGGTAGCTGTGGCCTTCGAACTCGACATGGCCGTAGAACACGTCGCCGTGTATCAGGTGCACGGCCTGGGCATGGCTGACGCGTTCGGCGAGCGTATCCATTTCATAGGCGGAGGGCGGCACCAGGCCGGAGAGGGCCGAGCGCCGGGCCTGCTTGTACTCGATGATCAGGTCGTCCGTGCCGTCGCGCTCGGGGCCTTCGATGAGCACATAATAGCGGTTTAGCCCCAGCGAGGCGGTACCCTGACCGAGGCGTATCGCCACGTCCTTGACCCGCATGCCATTCTCACCTCGCCCCCGGGCGCGGTCCGGCACCTCGATGCCGTTCTCCCTGATCAGCCGATCGGTGATCGTCTGGAACTCGTCGCGGCGCGACGAGACCGGCACCAGTTTCTGGGTCGGGCGAAAGCCGCTTCTCGTCTCGTCGAGGTAGTCGTCGGCGAGCCACTCGGCACGGTCTTCATCGGCATCCTCGAACAGCTTGCGGATGAGCTTCGGGGCGTTGTCGTGACGCATCTCCTCGTCCTGCTCGGTGCCTTCGTGGGCCAGCCGCTGCATTTCCTCGATGTAGCCCTGCACGAAGCGGCGCACGATCTTGATCCGATGCTTGCGCTTGAGCTCGCCTTCGGCCTGGGAGGCGATCATGAAGCCGACCGCGCCACGCTTGATATCCCAGGTGAAGGGCGCGTAGTAGGCTTCGTCGAAATCGTTGACCGAGAAGATCGGTACGTTGTCGGCGTTGGGCATGACGCCGAAATTGCCGGGATGGACGTCACCGAGGGCGAGTACGGTGGGCATCCAGGCATCGTCGCCGGCCATGTCGCGATAGAACAGCAGCGCCGTGCCGCGAAAGAACGAAAACAGCGAGTCGGCGAGCTGGTCGAACTTGTCGTCGGCCTCTTCGGAGCCGTCCGCGATGCGCGTCTGGTGGTCCTCGCGTAGCGTCTGGCGCACGTGTCGGCGACGCTCGAAGCCGGTCAAGGCGCGCGGGCGCAGTACGAACTCCCCGGCCGCCACCGCCTCGGCCAGGCGCCGAAACGTCTCGTAGCGTGTCGCCACCACCGGGGCGGCCTCCTCGAATGAATGCCGCTCGAGTGCCGCCGCCAGTTCGGCCTTGCTCATCGACGAACGTCCCGCGATTTCCTGCTTTTGGGCTTGCTCGTACAGCGTCTTGCGTGTCGGTTCCGCTTCGTTGGCCATAGGCATCCCTTCCTTATCTCGTCTGCGCTTGATATTGATGGGGCGTTGATACGGGTACGCCGACAACGCCGAGGCTGCAACCCCACTGAAAAATACCCCGAGGGTGAAACCCATCGGGGTATTGCACTACTCCCTCATGAACTCATGACGCGTTCAGGTGGATGGGGTGGGTTTATCTTCGGGCGTCGTGGGTTCGTCTTCGGGCGTCGTGGGTTCGGCTTCAGCTGTATCGGATTCGTCCTGCGGCGAGTTGGCGCCATCCCGCGTCACACGCCAGACGACGTTGGACATGTCGTCGGCGATAATGACGGCGCCGTCCGGAGCGACGGTCACGCCGACCGGCCGGCCGCGCGTACTGTCGTCTCCGGTGAGAAACCCGGTCACGAAATCGACGGGGTCGCCGGCGGGCTGACCGTTCTCGAAGGGGACAAAGACCACCTTATAGCCGACGGGGTCGGCGCGGTTCCAACTGCCGTGCTCGCCGATGAACACGCCTTGCGCGAATTGATCGCCTACTTCCGGTATGGAGAAGTCGAGGCCGAGCGGCGCCCTATGTGAACCGAGGCTGTAATCGGGCATGATCGCCGCTTCCACCTTTTCGGGTTTCTGCGGCCGGACACGCGGATCGACGTGCTGCCCCCAGTAGCTGTAGGGCCAGCCGTAGAAACCGCCTTCCTGAACGGTCGTGAGGTAGTCGGGCACTAGGTTCGGTCCGAGCTCGTCGCGCTCGTTCACCACCGCCCAGAGCTGATCCGTCTCCGGCTGAATGGTCAGCGCCGTGGGGTTGCGCAGACCGGTCGCATAAGTCTTGTGCGCGCCGCTCTCGGCAGCGATCTGCCAGATTTCGGCCCGGTCGACTTCCGCTTCCATGCCGCGCTCGGTGATGTTGCTGTTGGAGCCGATGCCGACGTAAAGAAAGCGCCCGTCCGCGCTCGCGGTCATCGCCTTGGTCCAGTGGTGATTGATCGCTGACGGTAGTGGCGTCACGACTTCCGGCGGGCCGCTGGCCTGGGTCTGGCCTTCCTCGTAGTCGAATCGCACCAGCGCATCCTGGTTGGCCACGAAAAGATCGTCGTCGATCAGGGCGAGCCCATAAGGCGCGTTGAGATTCTCGGCAAAGACCGTCTGTTCCTCATAGGTGCCGTCACCGTCGCTATCGCGCAGTAGCGTCAGTCGATCACCGCTCTCGACCGAGGTGGTCCCCTTCGACTTGATGATACCGGCGATGAAATCTTTCGGCTTCAATTGCGGGGCGTTGCCGCCGCTACCCTCGGCTACCAGAATATCGCCGTTGGGCAGCGCCAGCGTCTGGCGCGGTATCTTGAGGTCGGTGGCGATGGCCGTGATCGTGTAGCCGTCGGGCACCGTCGGTTGCTGATCGCCCCACGGCGCTAGCTCGGGGACCGTCATGTCGGGCAATAGTCCGCGTTGCGGCTCTGGCAGGGTCGGGTCGGCCCCGTACTGCTGTTCCATCTCTACGGCGCTGGCGCCACCGGCCATCAAGAGAATTGAGAGGGGAGTGACGAAACGGATGCTGAAGAACTTCATGACTTACCTCCGCCGCCGAGGCGGGAGAAACCGATCCAGGCCGCCGCGCCGGCCAGCACGGTAATCACGATCGAAAGGATAAAGCCCGTGGGCATCACGGCCCAGGCGTCTCGGGCGTGAACCAGCGCATTGACGAAGCCCAGTATCCAAGTGACCAACAGTACAAAGACATAAACGAGCGCAAGACCGCGACGACCGTCGGCGCGGAAGAGGACGATCAGGGCGCACAACAGCGCGAGGCCGTTAAAGACGAGACCGCCGGCAACCAGCCACGAAGCGAAAATGCTCCACTCTATCTCGTAGGTCGAGGCGTAGGCGTAGTCGCTCAGGGCGGCGCCGAGAAAGAGCGGAAAGGTTCCGGCGAGCAGTACGCTATGAAGCGGATTCAGCCCGCTTCGGTAGGTTCGTTCGGCAGTGGCTGTCACGGCAAGCTCCTTGTGCTGATCGAGCAAAGACACGTCGCCTGGGCGATAAGGTCTTCTCCCAACGCTAATACTATGTGCATTCGGCTGGAGTCTAGTCGACTCGTGGCGTCTTCACCAAAGTGGCCCCACTACCGGCTGATCTAAACAGCGCTTTTAGACGAACGTCGGGCATTGTTCCGCCGTTTGTTTTTACTTGGTGACGACTCACCAGGCGTTGACTCCGGCCAACCTCAATAGCAAGTGTCTGCACCGGATGGGAATCAGGCGGCGGGCTATGTGCTGTCCTTTTGTCCGGTAGAGTCTGAAAAATAAGCGGCGCTTATGGGCCCGCCGAATTAATAAAGCGGCGAGGTGTGCGCTTTTAACTGAGCTTCTACTACATCGACGAACGCCCGCGTTCTATGGGTGATGCTGTGTCGGTCTGGATGAATCGCCACAATCTCCAATGGGGCTGGTGTCAGGTCGAGTGTCAGTTCGACGAGCTCGCCCGACGCAATGCTGTTCTTACAGAATTCGTAGGGAATGATGGCGAATCCGATTCCGGCGCGGGCGCCAGCAATGAGCATCATGCTGCTATCGACTCGGTAACGCGTCGTGACGTCGAGCGATGTGCGTCGACCTTCTTGGTCGAGAAAATGCCAAGGGTTAGCTTCTAGCGCCGTCAGCGTGGATATACAAGGCAACCGAGATAGGGCTTGGGCCGTTGTAGGCCGGCCATAAGTCTTGATCACGGAAGGCGCGACGACGATCGAGCTTCTCATACTGACCAGTGAGCGGATGACCATGCCGCTGTCCGACAGTTTTCCGCGATGATAGCAAATCGAAACGTCAATATCGCGTCTCACTGGGTCGAGCGGTGCCATGCTAGTGATACAGTCGATAGAGATTTCGGTATTCTCAGCAACAAAATTGGCAATGCTTTCATTGAGCCATCTCACGCCAAATTCAGAGGGTATTGATACAGTAATTCTGCCACTTAATTTCCCTTCATTATCTTTCATCTCATGCTCGATCTCTTCCAAGTTGCCAATAATATCCTTGGCTCTTTGGTAAAGATAATGGCCCTCGGCTGTCAGACGTAAGTGTCGAGTATTTCTCAGTACGAGCTGCTGGGAGAGTTGCTTTTCGAGTTGTTCAAGATGTCTGGCAACGGTGGATTTAGGGATGTTGAGCGCTTTCGATGCTGACAGAATGGAGCCTTGTTGGGCTACTGCTATGAAAATTTTCAAGTAGTTAAGGTTCATGAGCTCACATCTGGGAAAGTGTTTCCAATTCTCTTCTATTGAAGAGAGGCGGGTACGCTCGTAGGGTCTTCAGCATTCTTTTGACCGGCCTGATGCCTTGTTACCAAACTCTTTTCCGATGAGAAAGGCGTGACGTTATGAATAGTATAACCGATGTGGACCCCGTCGAAACGAGCGAATGGTTGGATGCGTTGTCATCCCTGATTCGCTATGAGGGCGATGAACGCGCGCATTTTATTATTCATAAACTACTTGAGTATCCCGGGATCGGCGGTGAGCTTGTCGAAGGCGGACTAAAAACTTCGCACCGTAATACCATCTCACCACAAGATGAGCCGGATTACCCTGGCGACCTATCTTTGGAAAGGAAAATACGCTCGGCGGTACGCTGGAATAGTGTGGCAATGGTCGTACGTGCCAATGCCAAGGATAAAAGTCTTGGCGGTCATCTGGCCAGCTATATGTCGAGTTGCACGCTTTACGAAGTGGGGTTCAATCACTTCTTTCGCGCCCCTTCAGAGAACTTTGCCGGTGATCTGATTTATTTTCAGGGCCATATCACACCGGGAATTTATTCACGATCTTTTCTTGAGGGCCGATTGACTGAGCAACAATTGGACCATTTCCGTCAGGAAGTAGGCGGTCAGGGGCTGCCCTCTTACCCGCACCCTTATTTGATGCCGGATTACTGGCAGTTTTCAACCGTATCGATGGGACTCGGTCCGATTCAGTCGATCTATCAAGCGCGCTTGATGAAGTATCTGGACAACCGGGGGCAGCAGCCGCTCCAGGATCGCAAGGTGTGGGCGTTTCTCGGCGATGGAGAATGTGATGAGCCGGAAACGCTAGGCGCACTCAATGTCGCGACGCGAGAGCGGCTCGATAATCTTATCTTTGTGATCAACTGCAATCTGCAGCGCTTGGACGGCCCCGTGCGTGGCAATGGCAGCGTCATGAGCGAGCTGGAGAGCACGTTTCGTGGTGCGGGTTGGAATGTCATCAAGGTCGTATGGGGGAGCGGTTGGGACCGCTTGCTGGAAACCGACCGGAGTGGCCTGCTTCAGCGCCGCATGGATGAGGCGGTCGATGGCGAGTATCAAAACTTCAAAGCGCAAGGAGGTGCCTACACGCGGGAAAAGTTCTTCGGTAAGTACGAGGCACTCTCAGAACTGGTGGCGTCGATGACCGATGAGGACATCCAGAACCTGCTCCGAGGCGGACACGACCCCGTCAAGGTCCATGCCGCGTATCACGCTGCCATGCAGACGAATGATGGCCGTCCCACCGTGATTCTCGCGCATACCGTGAAAGGCTATGGGATGGGCAGCGAACACGGCGAAGCGGATATGGAGGCACACAATATCAAGACCATGAAGCCGGAGGGGCTCAAGCAGTTACGTGATCGCTTCCAGGTGCCGGTCACCGATGAACAGCTTCAAGGCGGCGTCATGCCTTATTATCGCCCTGAGGCGGAAACATCGGAAATGCGCTATCTGCATGCGTGTCGCGAGCGATTGTTCGGCTACGTGCCGTCGCGTCGGACGCATTACGAGGCGCTAACGATTCCCGCTCTCGACGACAAACTCTTTACCAGCCAGACCAAGGGTACGGGAGAGCGTCAGGTATCCACCACGATGGCGTTCGTCCGTGTGCTCAATGGCCTGACGAAACATAAAGCACTGGGGCCCAAGGTCGTGCCGATCATTCCTGACGAGGCGCGTACCTTTGGGATGGAAGGCATGTTTCGTCAGCTTGGCATCTACGCACCGGAAGGCCAGAAGTATGAGCCCGTCGATGCCGGACAGATTATGTTCTATCGCGAGGATCAGTCGGGCCAAATACTCGAGGAGGGGATTACAGAGTCCGGCGCTATGTCGTCATGGATGGCTGCTGCGACGGCGCATGCCAATCACGGGACGATGCTGATTCCGTTTTATGTCTACTATGCCATGTTCGGGTTTCAACGTGTTGGGGATCTCGCCTGGGCCGCCGGCGACATGCTATGTCGCGGCTTTATGGTCGGTGGTACGGCGGGGCGCACCACCATCAATGGTGAGGGATTACAGCATCAGGATGGCCATAGCCACCTATTTGCCTCGGCCATACCCAACTGCCGCACCTACGATCCCACTTATGCCTACGAAATTGCCGTGATCGTGCAGCACGGCTTGAAAGAAATGTATGAGCGCCAGAAGAATTGCTTCTTCTACCTCACCGTCATGAATGAGAACTACCCCCATCCCGCCATGCCAGAAGGATGCGAGGAAGGCATCATACGCGGCATGTACTTGCTACATGAAGCCGCTCAGGACCCTCAGACACCTCACGTCCAGCTGTTGGGCAGCGGCGCGATTCTACGCGAAGTCGAAGCTGCGGCCGACATGCTGCGCGATGATTACGGCGTAGACGCCGATGTCTGGAGTGTGACGAGCTTCAATGAGCTACGCCGCGATGGCTTGGAATATGATCGTCAGCGCTTTCTCTCGCCAGGGGGCCAGCCTCAAACGCCTTGGGTAACGCAGCAATTGGCTCATCGACGAGGGCCGGTCAT
Source organism: Halomonas sp. WWR20 (assembly GCF_054602495.1). Taxonomy (NCBI): domain Bacteria; kingdom Pseudomonadati; phylum Pseudomonadota; class Gammaproteobacteria; order Oceanospirillales; family Halomonadaceae; genus Halomonas; species Halomonas sp. WWR20. The sequence goes on along the minus strand of NZ_JBTRHR010000004.1, from coordinate 377,443 downwards.
TGCCGCTTCCGATTATCTCAAACTTTATGCCGATCAAGTCCGGGCGTGGATCCCAAGCGACTTTCATGTACTGGGGACCGATGGATTCGGGCGTTCCGATACGCGGGCCGCATTGCGCCGTTTCTTCGAAGTGGATCGCTATCACGTGGCCGTCATGGCGTTGTGGGCGTTGGCCGAGCGGGGAGAGATCGAAACCCATGTGGTGACACAAGCGATGGATCATTACGGCATTGACCCGGCCACGCCGAGCCCTCTCGTTAGCTAATGCGTGCGAACGGATGATGTGAACGTACCGCATCAGAATACGAAGGAGGCAACCTTGCATAATGAGTCCATCATCGTGCCGGATTTAGGCGGCAGCGAAAACATACCGATCATCGAGATTGCGGTCAGCGAAGGCGACGAACTCAATGAGGAAGACACCTTGGTCACGCTGGAGTCCGATAAAGCCTCCATGGACATACCCAGCCCCTACAAGGGCAAGCTGGTCGAGCTGATGGTCAAGGAAGGCGATAGCGTTTCCGAAGGCGATCTCATCGGTTATATCGAGGTGGCCGGCACTTCGGTGGCTGACGCTTCGCTGGATGACGCCTCGGTGTCCGGCGAGACCAAGCCGCAGAGCCGGGGCGAGGCGCCAAGCAACGAGGCGTCGACGCACAAGCCTGATCGCGCCAACCAGGTCGCTGAAGTCAATGTCGTGGCATCCCCCAGCCCTGAAGCACAAATGGCCTCGCAGAAGCCGCGCGACGACGAGTTGGTGCACGCCGGCCCGGCAACGCGGATGTTGGCGCGTGAACTAGGAATCAACCTGGCCCGAGTCAAGCCCACTGGCCCCAAGGACCGCGTACTGAAGGAAGACGTGCAGATCTACGTCAAACAAGCCCTGAAGCAGCAGGCCTGCGGCGCCGGTAGCAGTGCCGCCCTCAGCGGTAGTGCGGGCATTCCGGCAGTGCCGGATATCGATTTCAGCCAATTCGGCGAGATCGAAGAAAACCCCACGGGGCGCCTGATGAAAGCGGGCGCCGCCAACCTGCATCGCAGTTGGCTCAACGTGCCGCACGTCACCCAATTCGACGAAGCGGACATCACTGAGCTTGAGGCTTTTCGCAAGTCGATGAAGAGCGAGGCCGCCGAGCAGAATGCCAAGCTCACGCCGCTGTCGTTTCTGGTCAAGGCCAGTGCCTATGCTCTGCAACAGTTCCCGCAGTTTAATGTCAGCTTGAAGAGCGACGGCGAAACCCTGGTGCACAAGCAATACGTGCACATCGGCATCGCCGTGGATACCCCGAACGGCCTGATGGTTCCGGTGATCCGCAACGCCGATCAGAAATCGCTGATCGAACTGGCCAAGGAAAGCGTCGAGCTGGCTGGCAAGGCGCAGTCGAAGACGCTCAAGCGCGAGGAGATGATCGGTGGTTGCTTCACCATCTCTAGCCTGGGCTCCATCGGTGGCACCGCCTTCACTCCCATCGTCAACACTCCGGAAGTGGCCATCCTTGGCGTCTCCAAGGCGCAGATGAAAACGGTGTGGGACGGTGTCGGGTTCGTCCCACGACTGATGATGCCGTTGTCGCTGTCCTACGATCACCGCGTGGTCAATGGCGCGGACGCGGCACGCTTCACCGCCTTCCTAGCTCAGGTGCTGAGCGATATTCGGCGGTTGTTGCTTTGAACCTCTCGACAATGGGGCGCCCGATGATTTAATGCCTCGTTACCGGTTGCAGAGAGGGCTACTGCCTGCGCGAGCTGGTCGATACCGTAAGACGAAGCACAGCACGAAGTTGTCTTGGGCCACGGGCCACGATTCCAGAATAGGTAGGCCAGTATGGGGATGGTGACCAGTCACTAACCCGGATGCCTGATTCCGGACGCCAATCCGGTCAGATCTGAACTAGTCTGTCAGCTTAGACTTAGGCCCATCTCAATCGGTAAGCGCGTATGAAACTCAACGGCTCATGGCTCCTGTCGGCAGTGCTGGCAGTGGCATTCACCTTTTCCAGCCTATGTATGGCGCAAATGCAGGGGGGCGGGAGCGGGCAAGAGCAAAAGTCAGAACAGGAGCAAAAGCAATGGTTCTCTGTCGATTCATTAAACACTGGGCTTGGCGAGACGCCCGAGGAGGTCAAGCGGCTGACGCCCCGAGACTCGATCCGGAGTTTTATGGATCTTACCGAAAAGAAACAGTTTGCGGCGGCGGCGCATATTCTCAATCTTTCCGATCTGTCCCCTGAGGAGCAGCGAGAACGTGGGGCCCAACTGGCCCGGCAACTGGCTGCGGTCCTCAAGCGTGGCGAGTGGCTCAATGTTTCCAGCCTCTCCGGACGCCAGGATGCCGCCATTGAGGACCCGTCGGGTCAGCATCCCCTGACAGGAGAACCGCGGCGAAATCTCGAGCTGGCATCGCTTAAGGCCAATGGCGAAACCTATGATGTGCGCCTGGGCCGCTATCGCGTGGAAGACGAAGAGCCGGTCTGGCTGATCATGCCGGATAGCGTGTCGTCGATCCCCTTGCTTTACGAGGAGTACGGCCCGTCATTGCTCGAGGAGTACATTCCGGAGCGTCTCAAGTCATCGTTCGGGATGCTCAATATCTGGGAGTGGATCGCCATTCCGATCTTCCTGGTGATCATTGGCCTGGTGGGATGGGGGGTCTACGGTCTGAGCGGGTTGATAGCACAATGGCTGCCTTCCGGCTCTCCCAGTATTTTCGTCGGACAAATCAGGGGGCCCATGGCGCTCGTTGTCATGTCGCTGGTGACCCAGGTACTGCTTGACTATGTGGTCTCCTTCTCGGCCGTGGCCACCGCCTCCTTCCGCGTGCTGTTGATTGCCATTCTGGCGTGGGGGGTCGGCACGATCGCGCTGCGCCTGGTGGATACCATCATGCTGAGAATGATGCGGCGTCTGGTGGGGGAAATCGATGACACCAAACCCAAGGATGAGCGTCGATTGCTGACGTCACTCTACGCGTTGCGTCGGCTCATCATTCTGATCACGGTGACGGCTGTTTCGATCTATGTGCTGGGGCAGGTCCAGCTCTTCGAGACGCTGGGGCTATCCATTCTAGCGTCGGCCAGTGTCCTGGCGGTGCTGGTGGGTATTGCGGGCCAGACGGTGCTTGGCAATATCCTCTCCTCGTTTCAGCTGTCGTTGGCCAAGCCCGTGCGTATCGGTGACCTGGTGATGTTCGAAGGGCAATGGTGCTATGTGGAGGGCATCTTCTATACGTTCATTCGCCTGCGCGTGTGGAATGAGCGTCGCTTGATCGTGCCGGTCACCTATTTCGTCTCCAAGCCCTTCGAGAATCTGTCGGTCAAGACTGCGAAGGAGTACAAAAGCCTGGAGCTGACCCTTCATTTGAGCGCCGACATCGAGTGTATCAGGGAAAAATTCATAGAATTTGCCCAGGCAGAAGACGACGTCATCGAGCATCACAAGCTGTTGTGTTACGTGACCGGGCAAACCGGCATGGCCCAGACGATCACTTTTTATCTCATGACGAGCAACCCTATGTCCGGCTGGTCGGCGGAAATGAATGTTCGGGAGAAGCTACACACCTTCATCCGCAACCATCATCCCGAATGGTGGCCGAGAGAGGTGGTGGCCATCGGCCGTCACGATATCGCGTTCGGCGATAGCCCGGATACCCGTTCGGAACCAGCGGCGGACAGCGCCGAGGAGAAACCATCCGAGTGATGGCCGGGAGGCTAAGTTATCGCACGGAAATAGTGTAGCGGCGCACTTCATTGCGAGACGTGCTCGCTGTCGAGCACGTCCAGGCGCTTCAAAACGGCGGTGCCTTGCGCTCTTTCTGGGCCCTCGCTGCTTCCATCCACCACGCCAGGTCGTCGGCGAAGCGCGTGAAGGATTTTTCCAGCGACTGGCCGGCATCGCCGGTGGGCTGGCCGTCCTCATCCAGCGTCTTGGCGATCTGGCCGACGGTCACCGAGCTGGAGATGACCACCATGCCCATCTCGGACAGCGTGCCGTGCCACAGCATGCCGGCGCGCGCACCACCCAGGCGCCCGGCCGAGTAGCTGACGATGCCCGCCGGGCGCCAGAACCACTCCTCGAGAAAGTGGTCGGTGAGGTTCTTGAGCCCGGGCTGCATGCCCCAGTTGTATTCGCCGGTGACGAAGACGAAGCCATCCGCCTCGCGAATCTTGCCCGCCAGTGTTTCCATCGCCTGCGGTGCTTCGCCCGGGGGATACTCCTTGTACATGCGATCCAGCATCGGCAGGTCGATCTGTTGGGCGTCGATCAACTCCACGTCACAACCGCGCGCCTTCAAGGTCCGTACGGCGTACTCGGCCAAACGGATGCCGGCGCGGTCTGAACGATAGGAGCCATAGAATACGAGAATGCGGTCGGGCATGGGGAGATCCTTATCCAGAGGGTGGACGAAACGAGAGGAGTGTATAAAACGTCAATTCAGCTTAGCTCCAGAATGTGGAATAGGGTGCGTCACTGTCTTGGATCCATGACTGAATGTCAGCATGACGATGAACCTGAGCGCGTACCGCCGCATAGCTGACGTTACCATCATGTTCAGTCAGCTCATCGGGAGCCAGGCCTTCGGGCCGCTTCATGGCGTGGCAAGATACTGGCAGGCCCCATATGTGAGCGATCCCATGAGCGTCGGGCCGGCGATACCGCCCCGCCAACGTTTGTAAAGCCAAATGGCGGCCAGGGCGGCAAGGATGCTCCAGTGCCTGCCGTTAGGCACCGACAGCAGAGGCAACAGCGAGACCACGAGTAGCGAAGTGATGGCAGCAGGTCCTATCGCTTCCAGCATTCGTCGTAACGCTGGCGGTATGTCAAACGTCCTTTGGGGACGGCTTTGCCATATCGTTACCCAACGCAGCAGGAAGGTCGCCAACCCACAGAGAAGAATGATCATGTCGAGGCTTGAGAGCATGTTCTCCTCCGTTTGGTTGAAAGCGCTGCACCGGTCAGTAGCCCCAGCGCCAGCGCATGATGGCTGGGTAGCACCGCCATCAGCAGAGCCGTCGCCAGTGCGGTGATCAACATGGTTCCTGCCCAAGCCTTCACGCCGATCTCCAGCAGGAGTGCGAAAAATAGCGCCGGCAGCACAAAGCTTAGAATGTCTTCGATGACATCGGGCAGGGGGCCGATATGGTTGCCCAGAGTGACACCCAGCAACGTACCCAATACCCAAGTCAGGTAGGCCCCCGCTTGCAAACCGAGATACCAGGCGTGTCGTGAGGTGGGGGCGATCCGCTCGAGCCGGCTAGATGCGGCGGCAAACACCTCATCCGTGAGCCCGAAAGCCAACAGTGGTGAGGGGAGTTGCCTGCCTTTCGAAGCCAGCCGCGGCATTAACGCGGGCCCGTAAAAGAGATGGCGGGCGTTCATCAGCAAAACCGTACCGAGCGTACCGACCAGGCCTGCACCGGAGGTCAGTAACGTGATCAGCACGAACTGGCTGGCACCGGCAAAGACCGTGACAGAGATGAGTAGCGTGGATGCCGGGTTGAGTCCCGCCTGTAAAGCCGTCAGGCCAAAAGAAAAGGCAATGGGTAAATAGCCCGCGCCGATGGAAGCACTGTCAGCCAAACCGTGGAGAAATGCTCTCATGGGGCTTGCTCCTGTAGGTCGTGGCCAGGCTTGCGAAAGGTGAAGACATGCGTGCCTCCTTGCCAGTCCTCGGCCCCGACGGTAGCGAATATCCGACGGTGCCTGATGAGCTCGAAACCGCTAAGAACGGCTAGCTCATTGAAGCGGCGTGCGTAGGTCTTGCGCTCCACTGCATAGTCGAAGCCGGCCACCATGGCTTGAAGCTCGAGCCGGAAGACGCGCAGATAGGCACCGAGAGGGCTGCTTGGCGGAGAATCCAGGGCGGACTCCTGCAACCGGGAAAAAAGGCTGCGGCAAGCATTGACCGCTCTCGCGGTATGGTCGTGGTGGGCATCGAGCGTCGCCAGGCATAAGGCCTGCTTGATGTCGTCGTAGATAGCGTATTCCTTGGCGTCGCTGGTGGAAGGCTCGTTCTGCCCAAGCCATGCCAAGCTGGCAAGCAAGTAGGCACTGTGATGCAGTACAAGAGCTCTCTGGCGCGATTTCTGATCATGAAACTCAGGAAGGAACTCGTCGGCAATGCAGAGTATGCCTCCGGGGGACAGCAGCGACATGGCCTTCTGTAACATGAAAGCGGTATTGAAGTGATGGGAAGCGCCGACTGACGTCATCAGCTCGATAGACGATGGCGGCATATCGAACTCGAGGAAGTCGGCCTGGTGCAGCTTGACCTTTTCGTCGCGCGCAAAGTTCGCCTTTAAGTAATGAAAGGCCGGGTCGTCGGGCTCGACAGCGGTGACGTTAAGCTCGGGAAGGAGTTCTCGCAACATGCGCAGGGCCGAGCCGGGGCCTGTGCCAATATCAATCGCTTCATACGCCCGCTCGGGGGGAATGAAGTGGTTGATATCATCCGCCATGGCGACGATCTGGCGTGCATAGCCTGGATGTAGCCGCTCGAATGCAGCGTAATGGTCGACATCGATTCGGCTGGAAAGGGCTTTTTTATCTTCAGACAGGGCATGTTCAGAAAGAGCATGCCGGTCTTCAAATGAGCCCTTCAATGACAGGTCGTCAGGAAGCTTGAGCTCACCTCGTTGCAGTGCAACTTCTGCCGCCAGGCAGGAGAGGGTCAGCGAGGGAGATTGGACATGGCGGGCTACTGTCTGCCGCTGTCTCTCTTCTATCGGAGATAAAAATGCCTCCGCCATCCGGGACAGGTCGTGAGCCTGAGCCAGTGTCGTATTCCCCTCGGCTTGGGGGGAGGCGGCCGTAAAGGCAGAAGTCGCAAGAAGGGGAACAAAGGCCAAGTAGGCCCCGAGATGGTCCCGTCCGCCGCAATGAAAAAGTGGCCAGCGGTAATTGGAGGCAGCTAGGCCGGAATGTTTGGCCAGCGTTTGCTGAACAAGGGCGGCGCTTTCGGGGGCGTTTCGAAAACGCAGCAGCGTACCGCTGATGCCCTGTGTTGCCTCGATGGCGAGTCGCTGAATCAGGCTGCGTGCCCCCTCCCATGCCCGCTCCGTCATAGGCCAATCGATGACCTGGTCCTGGCCGCTGCAGTCCAGCTCAGGATACTCGATGAATACCATTGCTCGAGTGAGGTGCTCCGCGGCGCCATAGACGTGTGCCACATCGGCCGCGTAATCGTACGATTCACCTGCACGGGCCTGCCTGGGGCGAGCCGCGTCGCCGACCAGCATTTCCCCCTGCAACACCACAATCTTCTCTTTGACCCCCTGGGCATGGGCCGATGAGGTCTTGAGGTGGCCGGGCGGTAATTCGAGGAGGTAGGTTTCGATGAGGGGCGATGTGCCACTTCGTTCGATAAAACGAACATTGGCACCCTGGCCCTTCAAGGCATCCTCGAAAAAGGGGCCTGTATCGTCGGTCGACGTGAGCAGCGAGCCGAAGGGAACGTCAAGGGCATTGGCAAGTGCCCACAACGTGTCGATAGTCGGGTTTCCTTGACCTGCTTCCATTCTTGATAACGTAGACTTGGCAATGCCGGAGCGCTGCGCCAGGCCAGAAAGCGTCAACCCGCTCCGGCTACGGGCGAGTTCGAGATTGCGAGCCAGAGTGGGAAGTAGGCTCATGGGTCGTCCTATTAAAAGTTAGTAATGTTCTTTTTATAGAACGCTTGTGACGTTAACGCAATACCCGTCTTTGTAGCGCTTTACACAGGCCAGTGAGGGGCTCTGGGTCGCTCCCATCGGGTTGTGCTTCGAGGGCAAAGGGGACGGGCAGGCAAGGCCGGAATCAACACTCTGATGGCGAAGGTCGCAGGCGCGGACGGCGTGCTGGTCGAGGACAGTACCTTGATGGACGCTAGCACTGTGATCCCTCACTTGCGCGCATTGCGCCGACCCGCCAAGATCGTGCGGACCCCATCCCATTAGAAAAATGCAAAAATGAATGATCATCGCTGCAGGATTCGGCCCGGCACGTCTCGTGACGTACCGGCCATGGCCTCCCTCTGGCTGGAAGCCTCATGTGAGGCTCACGATTTCGTGCCCGAGTCGTTCTGGCATTCCCAGCGGTCAGCCATGCAGGAAGCCTATTTGCCGGCTGCCGAAAACTACGTCTACGAACAGGAAGAAGATATAAAGGGATTCATCTCGTTGCATGAGACGACGCTGGGCGCCCTGTTCGTGATGCCTATGAGCCAGAATTTGGGCATCGGCCGGGCGCTGCTGGATCATGCCAAGTCGCTGAGGCCCATGCTTGAAGTGCATGTCTATCGCAAGAACATCCGGGCCGTGCGTTTCTACGAGGCGAACGGATTCGTCATCTTGGCTGAAAGCGAGGATACGCATACCGGTGAGCCGGAATGGCTCATGCGCTTTGGCTGAGACTCGAGGGCCGTCGTACCCCTCGTGCCGACGGCCCGCTACCGAGCCTAGTGAGACTCGATCAGTTGCTGCAGTGCCGGGTCGCGCACGGCCAGCACCTCGAACAGGCCGAGGGCGCGCAGTACGGGTAACGCCTCCAGTATGTCGCGTTCCAGCGCTGCCCGCTCGCCGGGTGCTATGGTCGGGTCACTCCAGCGTTTGGCGATTCGTTATCCCCAATCATTGAAGCTGCCGAGGTAACGATGCGCGGGAGTGAATTTGCAGAGCTCCAAGCCTTTCTCGCCGTGGCCGAGCAGGGCAGTTTCGTGCGCGCGGCGGAGGCGTTGCAGGTATCCCCTTCGGCACTGAGCCAGACGATCAAGGGGCTCGAGTCACGCCTGGGGGTGCGGTTGTTCAACCGGACGACGCGCCGGGTGGCGCTGACTCAGGCCGGCGAGCGGTTGCTGCAACGGCTCGGCCCGGCGATGAGCGAGGTCGAGGCCGCGGTCACCGATGCCGTGGAACTGGGCGAGCGGCCTCGCGGTCGGTTGCGGATTCATGCCTTCCGCGTGGGGTATCAGCTCTATCTAGAGCCGCTGCTGGCGGCATTCGCCGAAGCCTATCCCGATATCGAACTCGATTTGACCCTGGACGATCAACCGGTGGACATGGTCGAAGCCAGTTTCGATGGCGCCATTCGTCTGGGCGAGTTGCTCGAGCAGGACATGGTGGCGATCCCGCTGGGTCCCGCGCTGCGCCACTGCGTAGTGGCCTCGCCGGCATACGTAAGGCGCCATGGCCAGCCGCAAACGCCCGCCGATCTGCATCGGCATCGCTGCATCAATTGGCGATGGCCGGGCCAGATGCATCCTTATCAGTGGGAGTTTTATCGTGAAGGCGGCTGGTTTCGTGTCGCGGTGCACGGGTCACTGATCGTCAACGACCTGAGAGCCATGCTCGACGCGGCCGTCAACGGGGTCGGTATCGCCTTTACCGTGGAAGACTGGGCGGCGCCGCTGATCCGGGAAGGGCGCTTGATAACCCTGCTCGAGCCATGGTGCGCCCCCTTCGAAGGCTTCTATTTCTGCTATCCCCGCCAACGTCATCATCTGGCTGCCATGCGGGCCTTCATCGACTTTCTGAAGCAGCACTCTGGTCGGTTGAAAGGCGCTTATTATGCATCGAATACTTCATGAAGAATGAATTATTGCGCCGATTATTCCTGATGTGAGAATGAATAGACTGCTTCCTCAACGGTCGGGCAATGGCCCGGTCATCACCAGGAAAGAGGAAGCAATCATGTCGGATCTCTCCAGCAAGAGCGTATTGATTACCGGCGCCAGCAGTGGCATCGGCGAGGCGACCGCACGGCACCTGGGGCACCTGGGAGCCAAGTTGATGCTGGGCGCGCGGCGCACCGACCGGCTCGAGCGCCTGGCCAACGAGATTCGCGAAGCGGGCGGCACGGCCAGCTATCGGGAACTGGATGTCACGTCGATCGAGTCCATGCGTACGTTCGTCACCGCCGCTCAGGAAATCTACGGCCGCATCGACGTCATCATCAACAATGCCGGCGTGATGCCGCTTTCCAAGCTCGAGGCGCTCAAGCTCGATGAATGGAACCGCATGATCGACGTCAACGTGCGAGGCGTCCTGCATGGCATTGCGGCAGCACTGCCGGTGATGCAGGGCCAGCGCTCGGGCCAGATCATTAACCTGTCGTCGATCGGTGGGCACAGCGTATCGCCAACGGCAGCGGTCTATTGCGCTACCAAGTACGCGGTCATGGCGATTTCCGAGGGCCTGCGGCAGGAGGTCGGTGGCGACATTCGTGTCACGGTCGTCAGCCCCGGTGTTACCGAGTCCGAACTGGCAGACTCCATTACCGATGACACGGCTCGCGAGGCAATGCAGGCCTTCCGTGCCGGGGCGATTCCCGCGGATGCCATCGCCCGCTCGATTGCCTTCGCCATTGCGCAGCCGGCCGAGGTCGACGTTAGTGAAATCATCGTGCGGCCGACGGCGAGCGCATATTGATGCCTGGGAAGGAGACTGTGCCATGGTAGATCATCCCTATGTCGGCATGTGGGTCACGGCAGATGGCCGCGTGCGCCATGAACTACTGCCGAATGGTCGCTACGACGAAGCGCGTGGCAATCGCGAGAGCGCTTATCAGGGGCGCTGTGAAGTCACCGGTAACCATATCGAGTATTGGGACGATACCGGCTTTACCGCCGATGGGGATTTCATCGATGGGGTGCTTCATCATGGCGGGATGGAGCTGTACCGCCAAGGTGCTGACTAAGTTCTGTCTGAAAAATCGGCGAGCGATGCTCAGGCAAGACCGAGCTGATTTTTAACGCTGCATGAGTGAGCGCAGACATTTTTCAGACAGAGCGTAAAACCGGGTTGCGCCATTTAAATAAGCCTAAGGCAGGCACCGTTCCTTGAAACGCGATTCAATGACTCCCTGAATTTCGACTTGGCGAGGCAGCCTATGGCTTTGAGTATCGTTCGACGCTTGATTCCCGGTTGGGGAACCACCTACGGCCCTGCCGGGGATGGCCCCTTTCCTGCCATTATGGTTTTGCATGGCTCCGAAGGCGCATGGTCGGGCTGGAGCCATCGCAATGCGGTCATTCTGGCGGCGCATGGCTTCCTGGCCTTTCCGTTCGGCTATTCCCAGGGCGGCAATGCCTGGAACGCCGGTAGCATCGTCGATGTACCGTTGGATCGCTCTGTCGAGGCGCTCCATGCCTTGCGAGCTTTCTCCTTCGTTGGCGGCAAGGTTGGGCTCTATGGGGTATCCCGCGGCGCAGAGCATGCGCTGCTGCTGACGTCGTTGATGATCCGCGATGGAATAAATGGCGTCCCCGATGCGGTGGCGGCACACAGCCCGCCGGATGCGATCTGCGGCGCTTTCGACGCACGAACCTTTCGCGACGCGGGCGATCCCGGCTGGCAAGCCTGGGACGGTGCTCATCGCGCCTGGACGTGGCGCGGCTCGTCCGAAGCGCTGCTGCCCACCATGCCGATCGAGATCGAACGCTATGCCGGTCAGCTGTTTCTCAGTCATGGAACGGCCGACAGGATGTGGTCGGTGGAGATGACCCGCCGGCTCGAAGCGCGACTGCGCGCCCACGGTCGTGATCCCGAAGTCCATTACTACGAGGGCGAGGACCACATCCCCCGCAGCGAGGCCGAAAACGAACACCACGCCCACCTGGTGAATTTCTTCGAGCGCAGCTTGAGGGAGTGAATGCCTGGCCCCTGAATCCGCCCGCGTTTGACGGTCCCCACACTCAGTTTGGCACGGCACGTCGTTTCGAAGTGCGTAGATACCCGACTTGCACCACGATGCCCAGCAGGGCGATGCTCCCCGCGCCGACCGACAGCATATCGACCGGCACATGCAGGGCGAGGGTCAGGCCGCCGATCGAGGCCCCCACGGCACTGCCCAGATAAAGGGCCGATTCGTTCAGCGCCACCGCCAGGTTGCCGTCGCCATGCTGGCGGCGAGCCTTCATCAACTCGTTGTTCTGTGGAACCTGAAGCGCCCATCCCACGGCGCCCCAGAGCGCAATGGGCGCAAGCGCGAACCAGACATCGAGAGCGATGAGAAACGGCAGGGAAATTAACGCAACGCCTAGCGCTAGCAGGATGGCGAAGATCAAGGCGTGTCCCTGAAAACGGTCCACCAGCGTTCCGATCAGGAAGCTGCCGAGCACGCCGCCGACACCCCAGACCCACAGGAATGCGGTCACCGGCTGGTTGCCATGAGCCGCCACTAGCGGGGCGATGAAGGTGTACATGCCCAGGCTGGCAATGGCGGCCAGCAGCGAGATCGAAAGCAGGCCGATGACGTGACGGTCGGCCAGGATGGCCAGCTTTTTACGCACCGGTACTGTGGACGCTTCCGGTAGCGGCGGGAGCCGGTACATCAGACCGACGAGCGCTATGAGCCCTATTGCCGCAATCAGCCACAGGGCTGCTTGCCACCCCCAACGCTCCGCGAGCAGCAGGCTAAACGGCACGCCGAGGACGGTGCCACTCGCCATGCCGCCCATGATGATCGAAATGGCCTTTCCGCGCTGCCCATCCGACGACACGCCGACGGCCGCCGCAATGCCTATCGCCAGATAGGTGCCTGCCGCCATTCCGGCGAAAATGCGCAAGGCCATCAGGGTCACGATGTCCGTCGCCATGGCGCTGGCCGCGTTGGCGACCACGAACAGGCCCAGCATGGCGAACAGACCGCCACGCTGACAGTGGGCGGGTAGCAGGGCGACACACACGGGCGATCCTAGCCCATAGGCCAGGGTGAATGCCGTGACGAGTTGCGCGGCCACGGAGACGGAAACCGTAAACTCGGCTTGGATCATCGGGATCAGACCGGCGGTCACGTAGGACGCCATGCCCAGCGCGAAGGCGCCGGTGGCGATGAGATAGGTCGTGCTGCGTGATGCGTGTGCCATTCGTACGTCTCCATTTTTATGTGAAGAAAAGGCGCGGTGGAACGGAAAGTACGGGCAGTCTGCTGTTACTCTTAAAGGGTTACAATTTAACCGTTTATACTATTACTAAAGGCAACGGCATGGCCCTTGAGCGGACGCTGGCACGAACACGGCACGAACTTGGCGAATTTCTACGCACTCGGCGTGAGCGAGTCTCGCCGGAAGAGGTAGGGCTCCCCATGGGCACGCGCCGGCGTACACCGGGGCTGCGACGCGAGGAAGTCGCGGCACTCGCGGGGGTCGGCTTGACCTGGTACACCTGGCTGGAGCAGGGGCGCGAGATTGGCGTATCGTCCACCTTTCTGGACAACCTGGCCAAGGCGTTGAAGCTGGATGCGGCGGAGCGGCGCCATCTGTTCCTGCTGACCCACCAGCGCCCGCCCGTCGAACCGGGCAAGACCTGGTGCCAGGTACCGCCGTTGGTGAAGCGCCTGATGGACGATCTGTCGATGCGGCCCAGTTACGTATTGAATCTGCGCTGGGACGTGCTGGCCTGGAACGATGCGGCGGACCGTATATTCGATTTTGCGGCGCAACCGACGGCGTATCGCAACCTGCTTTGGATGCTGTTCGCCGAACCCGCGCTGCGCCGGGTGATCGCCGATTGGTCGGTTCAGGCCCCGCGCATTCTCTCCAGTTTCCGGCGCGACTATGCCCGTGCCGAAGACGACCCGACGATCGGCTCCCTGGTCGAGGAACTCAAAAAAGTCGCGCCGGAATTCAGACAGTGGTGGCACCAGCACGACGTTCACGCGCCCTGCCAGGGTGTCAGGGCGCTCGATATCGCCGGGCTGGGTGCGGTCGGCTTCGACCATACCAGCCTGATCGTCGACGAGGGCCGTCATCTACGCCTGGTGGTGTATGCCGTTCAGGAGACGGACCCCCAGGCCACCGCCTTCGCCCGCTGGGTAAGTGGCGAAGCAGCCGGGGTGTGAGGGGGCGGCGATCGGACAAGCCCGACAGGCCACTGAGCGTTCAGGCAAACGCCGTCACGACGTCGTCTATGAAATGGCGCAGCTTGGGCGTCATGCGCTGATCGGCGGCGTAGAGCAGGTGCATTGGTCGGGATGGCCCGTCGTAGTCGGGTAGAAGATGCACCAGGCGCCCGGCGGACAACTCCTCGGCCAATGCGGCTTCGTAGCCCAGCGTAATGCCGTATCCCTCCAGCGCTGCGCGAAGCAGCCCCTTCCAGTCGTTGATATGTAAACGCCCGTTGACGGGAGCGTCGTAGGTACAACTATCGCGACTGAAGCGCCACTGTCTGCCCAACGTGCCGGACCAATACGCGAACCCCAGGCACTCATGATCGATGAGATCCGCAGGTGTCTCAGGCTCTCCTCGCTCCGCTAAATAGGCAGGCGAGGCACAGGCGATGAGCCGATAGGGGGCGAGTGGGCGTGCCACCAATGTGGTGCTGTCGCGGATGGGCCCGAGGCGAATGACGACTTCATAACCTTCCTCGACAGGGTCGACCAGACGATCCGATAAGGTGAGATCAACCTCCACCTCCGGATACTCACGGAGGTAGCGGGTCACGAGAGGAACCAGGGCTTGACTGCCAAATGTGACGGGCGCGTTGATCCGCCGCCAGAATTTACTACCATTCCCGCTCCAGACATTCCGGGGTAGTCAGAATCTCCTTCAGCCATTCCAGTACCGTATCCACGGCCGGGCGATCCGCGGCATGACGGGCACGATAGACGGACATGCCTTCGGGGAGTGTCACGCTCTCGGCGACCGGGCGCACGAGTTCACCGCGGCGGATCAGTTGCCCGATCCCGCCATAGCCCAGGCAGATGCCTTGGCCGTTCATCGCGGCCTGCAGCATTACCGGATAGCTGTCGTAAGTCGTATTGCTTGTGGGGGCAGGAAGCTTGCAGGCATGGCCCGCCCGCTCGAACCAGGTCTGCCAGCTCATCCAGGCATCGCCACCGGCTTGCCGGAAGTGCAGCAGCGGATGGGAAAGCAGCGTGTCGACCGACCAGGCATGAGGCGCGGCCAGGGCGGCACTGCACACGGGGAAGACCTCGTCACGGACTGACAGCAGCGGAGCCAGCAGGCCGCTGGGGCGGTCGGTGCACTGCATGGCCAGGTCGAAGGGTTCCAATGTCTGCACCAGCGGCAGGCTGGACGCGCTGATGCGCACGTAGATGCCCGGATGGCGCCGCTGGAAATCGCCCAGCCGGGGCATTAGCCAGTACATCGCCACATACAGTTCGGCAAACAGCACCACTTCATGTGTCGGCGTGCGATGGCGCAGGCGCTCGGCGCACTCGGCAATATCGGTCAGCCCCTGACCGACCGCCTCCGCGAGCTGTCGTCCTGCTTCGGTCAGGATCACTTGGCGATGTCGCCGTTCGAACAGAACCACGCCAAGCGCTTCCTCGAGCGCCCGGATGCGGCGGCTGATGGCCGCCTGGGTCAGACTCAGCTCCTGCGCGGCACGCAGAAAGCTCTGATGCCGGGCGGCCGCCTCGAAGGGCAGCAGGCTGGAAAGGGGCGGCAACGCCTTGCGCAGTCGGCTCATGGTCGGTTGATCTCCGGTCAAGTGACAGGGACAAAAGATCGGGTGAGACAGGCCATTCTCATGAGCACACTTTACCTCGAATGCCGAATTCGGGGAGAACTCATCACATGCCTCTGCATTGGGCCCATGCGACCGAGTACCGTGCCGTCGCCGCCATTACCGTCGCCTCGCTGGCGGTTGCCTTTCATGATGCCCTGATCAAGTTGATCCATGATGAGCTGGGGCTCTGGCAGTTTTTCATCATGCGGGCCTTGTTTGCAGTGCCCCTGTTGATCGGGCTGATGCGCTGGCGGAGAAGTTCGCTGAGGCCGCAGCGTTTCGGTTGGGTGGCATTGCGCAGCTTGCTGATGGTGACGATGTGGGCGCTTTTCTATATCGCGCTCGTGCGAATGCCCCTGTCCGTGGTGGCCTCCATCGCTTATACCTTTCCTCTGTTGCTGGCACTGATGGCGATCCGGCTGCCCGACGAGCATTTCGGCGGCCGCGGCCTGGTGGCGATGATCGTCGGCTTTATCGGGGTGCTGCTGATGCTGCGGCCCGGTCCGGAAGGGCCGTTGACCTTCTGGAGCCTGTTGCCGCTGGGCAGTGCGCTCTGCTATGCCCTGGCAGCGCTGGTGACACGTTACCGCTGCGGACAGGAATCGGCGCTGGTCATGTCCTTGGGACTCAATCTAGCCTTCGTGTTGGTCGGGGTGTCGGGAGCGGCCAGTGTCATGTTGCTTGATCCCAGTACCGGTGCCAGTCAGCCGTTCGTGCTGAGCGGCTGGCAGCCGGTCGACGAAGAGCTCTGGCCAATGCTGGCGCTACTGGGCTTACTGATCGTCACGGCCAGTCTGCTGACGGCGCTGGCGTTCCAGCAGGGGCCACCGACGCTGATCGCCACCTGCGACTACTGTTACCTGCCATTCGCCGCCTTGTGGAGCGGTCTGTTGCTGCAAGAATGGCCGGAGCCGATCACGCTGGCGGGCATGGGGCTGATCATCGGGGCCGGCGTACTGGCTGTGCGAACGAGGCGGAAAAGTGTCTGACTTTATTATTCTGCCCGATACAGCGCGCTATCCGTTCCGCAGCGACATTAGGATGTCAGCCGGCCAGTAGCGGCCTGAAGTTCGATCACGCGGCGCAGGCCACGGGGGTCTTCAACTGGGCGGCATGGCGAGAAACGCTGGCAACGCCTCAGCCTTTTGCGAATGAGTGACTAGGGCCGGATGCTCGTCAGCGGATACGAACTGGGGAATCATGTTCTGCGTGAATTGCCATGCGATGGCCGTCGTGATGTCCGCCTGTGACAACTGAGTGCCGAAGCGCCAATCCACTCTATTGGTGAACTCGGCTTCGAGTAATTCATAAGCCGCCGTCAACTGCGTATGTATGCGCTCGACCCATGGCTGATACCGCTTTTCCGCAGGACGAAGATTGAATTCGTAGACGATCTGTACGGTCTTTTCGCAAGCGGCCAGAGCAAGCCCGATGATTCGTTGCGATGCAAGCCAAGGCACGAGAGTTACCGAAGACACCAACCTGGCCATCGATGCGATTGCGCAACAAACCGGATTCGGTGAGGCGACGAATTTACGCAAGCACTTTCGCAAGATCGTCGGCCTTTCTCCCTCGCGCTATCGCGTTCAGTTCGAGACGCACAACTAAGCTACGGTGATCTGGTCTGTTCAACTTGTGGCAGCGGCAGCATAAGTGCCGCCGAGATAGGCTATCGGCTGGCACGATGATCAAATGGTCGAGCGCCCTATAAGCTCGGGTAAGTTATCTCACCGAAAGCGCTTCATCCATTCGCTTACCTCATCCCCGCTGCCCATGCCGGGGTCCACCAGGCCATCGACCATGAAGGTGGGGGTAGTGTGAATGCCGTTCTGACGAGCATATTTGGCGTGGCGCTTCACGGCGCTATCGAGGTCGGGGATTTCGAAGGCGGAAGTGAGCGCCACGCCGCTGTAGTCTTCCAGGCACTTCAGGATATCGTTGGGTGTGGCGTTGCGATTCGGCCCGATGCTGTGATTCTCGAAAACGAACTCCTCGCGATGAGCGGCCACGGCGGCCATGACTTTCTTGGCTGTCTCCTTGCCGCCGTCCAGCGTCGAGGCGGCGACGATGGCACGGGTGACGATGGGGGAGAATAGGTGCCAGGGCTGGGAGTTCAGCCAGATCTGCATCCGTACGTTCGATGGCCCGGCCTGGGTCAGGAAATCATCCAGCTTGTTGAATGTCTTCACCGAAAACGGGCAGGTCGGTTCCAGAAACACTTCGAACAGACGTGGGCCTTCGCCCCATACGAGCGGATCGGCATGCCAGTCGTTAGCCATGAGGGGCCTCCTCAACCATCAACCAGAGAATAAGTTCGATCTATACCGGTAACCGTAGCAGAGGTCGAGAGGTCGCTGGGCTCGAAGATTAATATTTAACCCGCTATCTTTCCCTGACACTGTATTGTCGGGGGAGGCACACATCACCGTCTCGGCCCGCCAAGTATCGACCCTTACACAGGAGGTTTCATGAGCCAGGATAGCGATTACACTCCCCCGAAGGTCTGGACCTGGGAGAAAGAAAGCGGTGGCCATTTCGCCAGCATCAACCGGCCCATCGCCGGGCCGACCCACGACAAGGAACTGCCGGTCGGCAAGCATCCGTTTCAGCTCTATTCGCTGGCCACGCCCAATGGGGTAAAGGCCGGAGTGATGTTCGAGGAGTTGCTGGCGCTGGGCCATGAAGGGGCCGAGTACGACGCTTGGCTGATCAACATCGGCGAGGGCGACCAGTTCTCCAGCGGCTTCGTCGAGGTCAACCCCAATTCCAAGATCCCGGCGCTGATGGATTACAGCGGCGCGGAGCCGGTGCGGATATTCGAGTCCGGCTCGATTCTGCTGTATCTGGCCGAGAAGTTCGGCGAGTTCCTGCCCAAGGATCACGCCAAGCGTACCGAAACCATGAACTGGTTGTTCTGGCAGATGGGCAGTGCACCGTTCCTGGGGGGCGGTTTCGGCCATTTCTACGCCTATGCACCAGAGAAACTCGCGTACCCCATCGACCGTTACACCATGGAGGTCAAGCGCCAGCTCGACGTGCTCGACCGGCGCCTGGCGGATAATCGCTACCTGGCCGGTGACGATTACACCATCGCCGATATCGCCAACTGGTCCTGGTACGGTCAGCTGGTGTTGGGGCGGCTTTACGACGCGGCCGAGTTTCTACAGGTACAGGACTACGAGAACGTGCAGCGCTGGGCCCGGGAGATCGATGCTCGCCCGGCGGTCAAGCGGGGGCGGATGGTCAATCGCAGCTTCGGGGCCCCCGAGGAACAGCTGCACGAGCGCCATGACGCCAGCGATTTCGAGTTGAGAACCCAGGACAAGCTTGGCGCGTCTGACTGAGCGATCAGCAAGTCCCTGCGGCAGTCGAGAGGGAATAAAATTCCTGTCTCAACGTAAGTTGCTGGATAATAAGAACCCGCCAATCGGCGGGTTCATTGTGTCCGGTATCATGAGACAAGGACAAACGAGCGGGCCGACTTTCGAAACAACCAGAGCGATAAGCCACGATCATGAGCATCACTCCCTTTCAGGCGCTGGCCTGCCCGCTGGACGGCGACGCGTTGCATCGCGACGGTTCCACTTGGCGCTGTGCCAATGGCCACAGTTTCGATATCGCCCGGCAGGGATACACCCACTTGTTGCCGGTACAGAACAAGCGCTCGCGCGACCCGGGCGACAGCAAGGCGATGGTGGCGGCGCGTCAACGCTTCCTCAATGCCGGGCACTATCGGCCGATCGCCGAAGCGCTCAGCCGGGCGGTGCTGGAACAACTCACGACCGATGCCACGGCCAGTTGCCTGGATGCCGGCTGCGGCGAAGGTTACTACCTGCGCGAGCTGGCAGGCGCTGCCGGTGAGAGGCCATTGGAACTGCTGGGGCTGGACATCTCCAAGTGGGCGGTGCTCGCCGCCGCGCGGCAGGACAAACGGGCCAGTTGGGTGGTGGGCAGCAACGCCAACCTTCCGGTGCAGTCGGACACGCTGGATCGGGTACTGTGCCTGTTCGGCTTCCCGGTGTACCGCGAGTTTCGCCGGGCGCTGAAGCCGGGAGGCTTGTTGATACAGGTCGATACCGGGCCGGATCATCTACGCGAACTGCGTGAGATCATCTACCCGACCCTGAAGCCGGAGCGCGCAGACGACGCTCAAATACCGGAAGGCTTTACGCCGCTTGCCACCGAGACGGTCAGCTATTCACTAGAACTCACCGGCGCGGAACGGATCGCCGACCTGCTGGCAATGACACCGCATCTCTACCGTGCCAGTCATGAGGGCCGGACGCGGGCGGCGGCGCTGGAGTCGTTGACGGTCAGCGTGGACGTACGCGTGAAGCGCTTTGCGCGTGAAAAAGTACAATAGGCTACGTATCGTTGAGTTGTGTCATTGTTGGTTTCCCTGGTTGAGGTAGGTCCTGAGTGCCCATTCGTGCTGTCGTTTACCTGTGTGTGGTGATCTTGCTGTTTGCCGGCAACCTGCTGGTCGGCAAGCTGGCAACCGCCAGCTTGCCGCCGCTGACGCTGGCGCTGGGCCGAATGCTGGTGGTCTTTGTCGTGGCGCTCGTCTGCTTCGGTCATGCCGCGTGGCGGCAACGTCACGCCTTGCGACAGCAGGCCAGGGCGTTGACGGTGATGGCGATCACGGGAATGGCGCTGTTCAATGCCACGCTCTACTCCGCCTTGAAAACGACGGAGGCCACCAATGTGGCCGTGCTGGAGAGCATGATTCCGGCGGTGACGGCGCTGGTGATGGCAATGTTCTTCCGCGAGCGCCTGGGGGGCATCAAGTGGGCGGGTATCCTGATGTCCGCGTTCGGAGCGGCCTGGGTGGTGGCGGACGGCAACCCGTTGGTCATCCTGCAGCGCCTCCAGGTTGGCGATGCGTTCGTGGCCGGGGCTATAGCTTCCTGGGTGCTCTACACGCTGGCCGTGCGCCAATGGCTGGGCCGGATTCCTTTCTATGCTTCACTGGTCCCGATGACGGGGATCGCGGTGGCGTTTCTCACGCCGTTCGCGGTGATGGAAAACCTGCTGCTGGATACTGCGTGGCATCTCGATGAACAAGCGCTGGCGGCGATGCTGTATCTGGGCCTCGGCCCATCGTTTATCGCGCTGCTCTGCTACAACCGCGCGCTGCTGCTGGTCGGCCCGAGCCGCACCGCAACCTCGCTCATCTATTGCCGGTGGTGACGATGGGGCTGGGCTATGGGTTGCTGGGTACGCCCATCACCCTTAGCCAGATCGTCGGCGCGTCCGTGGTAATCGTCGGCGTTTCACTGGTGACCTTGAATCTACGCCGACGCGATTGATCCTGGAGGCTGGACGAGCCGGGCCGGGCCGGGCCGGGCTGATATGATCTACGCGCCGAAACGTTCGGCGTAGAGAGCGATCAGCCAATCGATGAACACCCGCACCCTGGGCGATAGCTGACGCCGGTGCGGGTAGACCAGATGGATCGGCAGCGTTGGCTTTTCCCACTCCGCTAACACTTCCACCAGATCGCCGCTGGCCAGCGCCTTCTCGAGATGGAAGCGGGGCACCTGAATCAACCCGCAGCCGCGTAACGCGCTGACGACATAGTTCTCCGCGTCGTTGACGGTCATCCAGCCCCCGGCGGCGAAGGCGCGGGTCTGCCCATCGATCACCAGCTCCAGCTCGGCGTCCGGCGCGCCGCTCCCCGACACGAAGCGGACCGCGTAATGGTCGCGCAGCGCTTCCGGCGTTTCCGGCATGCCCATCCTGCCCAGGTAGGCGGGGCTGGCGCAGATGACCTGGGGGAGCTCGGCCAGTTTCCGGGTGACCAGAGAGGAGTCGCCGGGGATGCCGCCGCGGACCGCGCAGTCGATCCCTTCGCCCACCAGATCGACGAGCCGGTCGCCACTGGTGACGATCAGTTCGAGGCGAGGATAGCGAGCGTGGAACTCGTCGATGCGCGGCAGCACGATCTGACTGGCGTGGGTGCCTTGCAGCTCCACACGCAACACGCCGGACGGATTGCTCGCCACCGGCTGCAGAATCGCTTCGGCGTCCTCCAGTTCCGCCAACAGCTGCACGCAACGCTCGTAGTACGCCTGGCCTTCCGACGTCGGGCGGACCTGGCGCGTGGTGCGCTCCAGCAGACGTACGCCGAGCCGGCCCTCCAAGTGCTGAATCGCCAGCGTGGCGGTCGCGCGCGGAATGTCCAGCGCATTGGCCGCCTTGGTGAAGCTGCCGCGCTCGACAATACGCGCGAAGAGCGTCATCGCATCGAATCGGTCCATACGAATTGTTTATCTCTACTGAATAGTGTTGGCAGATTAGCGGATTTATCCACCTTGAAGGAATGCCAATACTGCCATCACGTACTTTGGTATCTGTTGTTCCGTTCTCGCTAACGACCTCCTTCCCATGGAGAAATCGACTCATGACTGACGCTACACAGAAGGTCGCTTTGGTAACCGGCGCCTCTCGCGGTATCGGCCGCGAGATCGCGCTCAAACTCGCCGCCGAAGGCTTCGCCGTGGTGGTCAACTACGCGGGTAATACGTCACTTGCCGAACAGACCGTGGCCGATATCGAGGCCCAGGGCGGCCGGGCGCTGGCGGTTCAGGCTGACATTGCCGGCGTGGATGCGGTGAATCGCTTGTTCGCGCGGACACTGAAGACGTACGGGCGACTCGACGTAGTGGTCAACAATGCCGGCATCCTGCAGATGGCAAGGATCACTACCGACAACGTCGGACTTCTCGACAAGACGCTTTCGGTCAACCTGCGCGGCAGTTGGCTGGTGATGGCGAAAGCCGCCGAGACCCTGGGCGAGGGCGGCCGCATCATTGCGCTCTCTTCCTCGGTGTTGGGGAAATCATTCCCGGGGTACGGCGCTTATATCGCCAGCAAGGCCGGCGTCGAAGGGCTGGTGAAGGTGCTGGCCAACGAGCTGCGCGGTCGCAATATCGCAGTCAATGGCGTAGCACCGGGGCCGGTGGCGACCGAGCTGTTCTTCGAGGGCAAGAGCGAGGAGCAGGTCCAGTCGATCGCCAACCTGGCGCCGTTCGAGCGCCTGGGACAACCCAAGGAGATCGCCGATGTCGTGGCGTTTCTGGCCAGCCCGCAGGGCGGCTGGGTCAATGGTCAGATCCTGCGCGTCAACGGCGGCATGGCCTGAAACCGACTTTCGAGGAGAGCAACATGCCATTTGCCAACTACAAGTTTCCCGAGGGCATTCTCGACCACGCCCGCAAGGAAGAGATCATCCATCGCACTACCGACATGTTCGTCGAGTATTTCGGCGAGGAGGTACGCCCCTACACCATGGTGCTGGTGGAGGAAGTCGCCGACGGTGGCTGGGGCCGCGCCGACGAAACGCTGACGCTGGAAAAGATGGGGCTTTCGCCGCAGGTGCAGGCGGACGGAACGCTCGAAAGCGGTTGATGCCTGAGCCATTGCTGAAATGACGATTATCAAGCCGGTGCCGAGATTCGGCGCCGGCCTGGTATTGTCGGAAGACCGCCTCGCGGCCCCGGTTCAGATGCCCTGCGGGACGCTCGCTCGGCGTCCGCCGAAGAGCCGAATCAGCAGGGCAATGAAGGAAACGCCGGTTGCGAGCGCGACCACGCCGAGCCAGCCCCATTGACCCAGGATGGCGCCACCGAGCGCCGAGCCCAGCGCCATGCCGGCGAACACCACGGTGAACATGACGGCGTTGATCCTCCCGCGAGCTTCGGGATCGAGGCCAAAGATCAGCGACTGGTGCGCGACCAGCGCCGACTGCAGGCCGAAGTTGAATGCCAGCGCACCGATCGCCAGCACCGCCAAGGCGCCAGCGAGGGGTAGCCAGTCGGCGGCCGCCATGACCAGAAAGGAGAGCGTGGTGATCGCGGCACCGATGCGGGCGACCTGATGCGGGCCGATGCGATCGGCCAGCCTGCCGGCGAAGGGCGCGGCCAGCACGCCACCGGCGCCGGCGAGACCGAAGGCACCGGCGATGGCGCTACCCAGGCCGAAGGCGTCGAGTAGGTGGATCGAGAGCGTGGCCCAGAAAGCACTGAAGGCGATGCTCAGAAACCCCTGGGCGATGGCCGCACGCCGCAGCTCGGCGTGAGTCCGCCACAGGTGATATAGCGTGGCCAGCAGCTGTCCGTAGCGCAGCTCGGTGGTCGGCGAGAAGTGGGGCAGACCACGCCATAGCGCCGCGCCGAGCAGCGCCACGAGCAGCGCGGCCAGCAGGAAGATCGCGCGCCAGCCGAATGCCTGGGCCACCAGGCCGCTGACCACCAGCGAGAGCAGGATGCCGAGCAACAATCCCGACATGACCGATCCCACGACTTTGCCGCGCTCGCGGTCGTCGGCAAGCAGGGTGGCGGCGGGCACGATGTCCTGCGCGGCGCTTGCGGTGATACCGACCGCGAAGCTCGCGATCAGCAGCATGGCGAGCGACGACGCCATCGCCATCGCCAGCAGAGAGAGCACCAGCGCCGCGACCTTGGCGAGGATCAGCCGCCGGCGATCGATGCGATCACCGAGCGGGATCAGCAGCAGAATGCCCAGCGCGTAGCCGAGCTGCGTCAGTGTCGGAATCAGACCCGTCGTATGCGCAGGGATCTGCATGTCGGCGGCCAGCACACCGAGCAGTGGCTGGGCATAGTAGAGCGAGGCGACCGTAAGACCGGTGCCGGTAGCGAGCAGGAGTATCAGGCGAGGCGACAGTGTCGATGCTTCGCCGGGAGAAGGTGTCGTCATGATCGATCTCGAGTTGGGGTTTCGGGCATTCTGATGGCGTATGTCAGCACTGTGTAGTAGCGTCATATGCACAACGGTCATGCATGGAGCGTATAAAGCTTGGAGGTGCCACGTGCAATCAATGCCGATCGTCTCGAACTGCTGCAGACCTTCATTCGCATCGTCGAGACAGGCAGCCTCTCGGCCGCGGCGATGCGGCTGGGCGTCAGCCAGCCGACGGTCAGCCGCCGGCTCAAGTCGCTTGAGTCGCTGCTTGGCTTGCGGCTGGTTCAGCGTTCCACGCATCACCTCAAGCTCACCGAGGATGGCGAGCGCTGCTTTCAGCATGCGCAACATGTCTGCGAGCGCTGGACATCGATGAACCATGAGCTGCACGGGCTTGCCGAGACGCCCCGTGGCACTTTACGCGTGCTGGTACCGCACGCCTTCGGTCAGGAGCAGTTGCTGGGCCTGCTCGAGCGCTACCTCGACGACTACCCGGGCGTGAACGTCGACTGGCTTCTGCATGATCGCTATCCGGATTTCATCGCCGAAGGAATCGATTGTGCCATTCGCGTCGGTCACGTCGACGATCCGGCGGTGATCGCAGTGCCGGTGGCCGAGGTGCCTCGCATTCTGGTCGCGGCGCCGGCGGTGATCGAAGAGGTCGATACCGACAGCGTGGAAGCGATCTCTCGACTGCCTTGGCTGGCGCTGCGCACCTTCTATCACGATAGCGTCGAGCTGACCCACGTCGAGGGCGGCCGCTCGCGACGTTTCTCGATCACTCCGCGGGTGTCGACCGATAACCTGACGGCGTTGCGCCGGTTGGTGATCTCCGGCTTCGGCGTGGCGATCGTCTCCGCCTGGCGGGTAGAGGAAGATCTTGCCGCCGGGCGCCTGGTACAGCTGGTGCCTTTGTGGCAGGCGGCGCCGCTGCCGGTCTATCTGGTCTACCCCTATAGCCGCTTTGTCCCGCCCCGGCTACGGCGTTTCATCGATCTGATTCGCGACCAGGGTTCCGAGCTGACCGGTATGCAGCGGTGCTGAAGAGGGTACGTGAGGCATCAGAAACGACGTTCTCGGTCTCGCCCACCCCCACCCCGTGGCATTGTGGTCGGTGAGAATGGTCAACACCAGCCAGTCCTGGGCGACGCTCTGCATCCAGGTGCCGACGTTGGAGACCAGCGCGCCGGCGGCCCACACCCGATAATTGTAGATGCGCAGCGAGCGGAAAAGTCGGGTATCGCTCATGCGTGGCGAAATGGCCGGTTGGCTGGTGCGCCATCCTCATGAGGCCTAAGGCGGCTCGCTGGCCGGATGCTGAGGGTGTCGCGGTTAATGACAATCATGGGGAGGCAGCAGGGCTCCTTGTCGTGACAGATTGGCTGGCGGAGAAGTGTGCCATAACGTGGAATGTGAAATCTGCGCTTATACAAAAAGGGGCATCGGCATGGCTGAAGAAACGCTTTCCGCTATCTACCGGGACTACATCGCCTGTCTCAACGAACGCGACTGGTCGAATCTAGGCGCGTTCGTCGATGACGACGTGCATCACAATGGCCGGCGAATCGGCCTGTCGGGTTATCGCGAGATGCTGGAGCAGGACGTAGACGCCATACCGGATCTGTATTTCGAGATCCAACTGCTGATTGCCGATGCGCAGGGCGTCGCGAGCCGGTTGAGCTTTCACTGCACGCCAAAAGGACACTTTCTCGGCCTACCGGTAAACGGTCGGAAAGTGCGCTTCACCGAAAATGTCTTCTATACATTCAAGAACGGAAAGATCGAGCAGGTATGGTCGATTATCGACAAGCTGGCGATCGAGGCTCAGCTTTGAGAAAAGGACTGCGCGTGAGACCCTCAGCGAAAGCTTGGCCATGTGAGGCA
This sequence comes from Halomonas sp. WWR20, assembly GCF_054602495.1. NCBI lineage: Bacteria > Pseudomonadati > Pseudomonadota > Gammaproteobacteria > Oceanospirillales > Halomonadaceae > Halomonas > Halomonas sp. WWR20. The sequence continues at coordinate 351,413 of NZ_JBTRHR010000004.1, read as the reverse complement.
GGTTTTTTATCACTCCTGACGGGGAGAGTTACAAACCCAACCAGCTACGCAGCTTCTGACCGGCAGAGGAGGGCTGGTGGGTCGTGGCCCGGTTGGCTTCGCCGGACAACCGGGCCGTGGCGAGCTTGAGCGGCGACATGATCGCCTCGAGATGATGCTGGCAGAGCCGGCGATTGACCGAGGCGGGGCATTGCGCCATCAACAGGCCGCAGTGATAGATGGCGGCATCCAGCGCCTGGCTGACCTCCGTGAAGGGGGCGGCCTCTTGGCGGCAGCGCCTCAGTTCACGGGAGAGCATCTGAAGCATCTGCGCATCCAGCCAGCATGGCGTGTCGTCTTCCCGTGACGAGGCCGCTACCGAGGCCTGGATGGTCTGGAAGGAGACATGCAGAAAGACACAGGTGTAGTACAGCTGGGAGCGCTCTGCGTTCATGGGGCACCATAGTCAACATAAATGATACTGATTCGCATTTTTATTGATATGCAACCCCTTGTCAAATACCGCAATACTGATCTAGCCATTGCCGTCAACGCTGTCGCCAACATCGACAAGGTGTCGGAAATCGCCACCGTCATCGAAATCAACGGTGCTGCGCGCCAACGCGGTTTTGCCTGACCTCTCGTCTGCGGCATGCTCCTTTGCGGCTGACGAAAAGGTGCAAAATCTTTGTAAATCTAATAGTTAACGAACTATATTGCTCTGATGAGAACTCGGGGCGACAGCCTCGGACGACCACACGATTGGCCGGCGATCATTGGTCAGTGGTGTCTTTGCCTGGCGGAGGCCTGATATATGACATCGTTTGTAACGCCCCTGTGGCGGGGCTACCGCGACAGCTCACTGATCATGCGGGTAACCATCGCTCTGGTGCTCGGCGTGGTGGTCGGTCTGATCGGCGGGCCGAGTGTCGCCGAAGTGCTGTCACCGCTCGGCGATCTGCTGATGCGACTGTTGAAGTTCATCATCCTGCCTATCGTGCTGTTCACCCTGATCGTGGGCGTCAACCAGGGGAAGGCCGGTAGCCTGGGGCGGCTCGGACGCAAGGTGTTTCTTTATTATCTGGCGACGTCGGCGCTGGCCATCGGCGTGGGGCTGCTGGTTGCCACGCTGTTCTCGCCGGGGGAGGGCATGACGCTGGGTAGCGCAGCCTCGATGTCGGTACCCGACAACCCCGGTATTCTGCAGGTGATGCTCGGCATCGTGCCGGACAACATCGTCGCCGCTTTCGCTGGGCAGGATCTACTGGGTATCCTCTTCACCGCGCTGGTCTTCGGCCTGGCTCTGGCGCGGCTGCGCCGATCCGAGTCGCAGGGCGAATTGGGCGAGCGGCTCTATGGCGTGTTCGAGGCGCTCAACGCGGTGACCCTCAAGGTGATGGGCGGCATCCTGCATTACGTGCCGATCGGGGTGTTCGCCATCGTCACCGGTACTGTGGCGAGTCAGGGCGTCGACACCTTGCTGGCGCTCGGCGACATGGTCGTGGTGCTGTACGTGGCCCTGGGGGTCCATCTGCTGGTGTATATCGGCCTGATGCGGCTTTTCGGCGTGCCGCTGCTGGCCTTCTTCCGCGAGGCGCGCACACCCATGGCGACCGCCTTCGCCACTCAGAGCAGCTCGGGCACGCTGCCACTGACGCTCGATGCCGCGCAACGCCTGGGATTGCCGCGTAACCTATACGGCTTCAGCCTGCCGCTGGGCGCGACCCTCAACATGGATGGTGCGGCGATTCGCATCGCCATCTCGGCGGTGTTCGCCGCCAACGTGGTAGGCGCTCCCCTGGACTGGACGAGCATGCTGCAGATCGTGGCGGTGGGCACGTTGATCTCGGTGGGCACCGCCGGAGTGCCCGGCGCGGGGATCGTGATGATCGCCACGGTATTTTCCCAGGTGGGGTTGCCGATCGAGGCGGTGGCGCTGCTTACCGCCATCGACGCGCTGGTCGGCATGGGCTGTACGGCGCTCAACGTCACCGGCGATCTGGTCGGCACGGCGATCATCGGCCGTAGCGAGGGCGAGCGCATCGACACGGCGACCGCAGAAACATCGCCGTCGCGTGCCGGTGACTGAAAGGGTGCCAGCCGGTGCAGCGCGCAGGAGATCCAAGTGTGCCAAATGGTGTCAGGGCCTGGGGCGCATCGCCTGGTCGCAAACGATCGGCCGGTTTCGTCGTTATCTCGTCTGAAGGTCGTGGCGTCTTTTTGATCTAGGCCAGCAGATCCGTCACCGAATCGAGAATCTCCCGCGGACGGAACGGGTAGCGCTCGACGTCTTCGCGCGTGGAGATGCCGCTCAGCACGAGTACCGTATGTAAACCGGCCTCGATGCCGGCGATCACGTCGGTATCCATGCGATCGCCAATCATGCCGGTGCGCTCCGAATGCGTGCCCAGTTTGTTCATCGCCGAGCGGAACATCATCGGGTTGGGTTTGCCAATATAATAGGGTTCGCGCTTGGTCGCGGCGGTGATCAGCGCGGCCACCGAGCCGGTGGCGGGTAGCGGCCCTTCGGGGCTGGGGCCGGTGACGTCGGGGTTGGTGGCGATGAAGCGCGCGCCGTCGTTGATCAGCCGGATCGCCCGGGTGATCGCTTCGAAGGAGTAGGTGCGGGTCTCGCCGAGCACCACGAAATCGGGGGCGACATCGGTCATCACGAAGCCGGCTCCGTGAATCGCCGTGGTCAGCCCGGCCTCGCCGATCACGAACGCCGAACCGCCGGGGGCTTGATCGTGCAGGAAGGCGGCGGTGGCCAGGGCGGAAGTCCATAGGCGGTCTTCGGGAACGTCGAGGCCGACGCGCGCCAGGCGCGCACTCAGATCGCGTGGCGTATAAATGGAATTGTTGGTGAGCACGAGAAAGGGCGTGCCCGTCGTGCGCCACTGCCCGATCAGCTCGGCCGCGCCGGGCAGGGCCCGGTCTTCGCGGATCAGTACGCCATCCATGTCGGTGAGCCAGCAATCGATCGTACGTTCGGTCATCGCCTGTGTCCTGTATTCGAGTCAATAGTGTCAGGATACGGCTAAGAGGATCGATCTGCAGCCGACGTACGGCGCATTTATCAGACAGGATGAAATCTATGCCACACGATTGGGTTACCTTCGCCAAACAACTTCGCTCGATTGCCCAGACGGGACAGACCTACACCGATAACAAGTACGAGCTCGAACGCTACCGACAGCTCGAGGCACTGACCAACCAGATGTTTGCGGTGCTGGGCGAGGTGCCGATCGAGCGCGTCGAGAATTTCATCATTCCCGATGCCGGCTATGCCACGCCCAAGGTGGATGTGCGCGGCGCGGTGTTCGAGCGCGACCGGGTATTGCTGGTTCGCGAGATCAAGGATGGCCGCTGGGCATTGCCGGGCGGCTGGGCGGATGTCAACGAGGGGCCGTCGAGCTGCGTGCTGCGCGAGATCATCGAGGAATCGGGTCATCGCGCCGGCAATCCGCGCCTGGCGATGCTCAAGGATCGCAGCCTGCATCCCTATACACCGGTATCGCCGGATCACATCTACAAGCTGTTCTACCTGTGCGATCACCAAGGCGGCGAATTCGTCGCCAACAACGAGACCGATGCCGCCGATTTCTTCGCCCTCGACGATCTGCCACCCTTATCGCAGGGACGTACCCTGGCCGAGGACATCCACCAATGCTGGGAATTTCATCAATCCGGCGCACCGGGTATCTACAGCGATTGAGAGGCAAAAGATCAGGCAGGCGATGTCCGAGACGGCATCGCCGTGTCTGAACGAACAACACCCCATCAAGCCCTTGGCTGGATGGGGTGTCGAGACAGCTATACAGGTACGTCAGACACTCACGCCTATCGCTCTTCCTCGAAAAGCTCCGCCTTGGCATCGCGCATGACGTCTTCGCAGGCGGCTTGATGAGCGAGTTGGGTGAGCAGGCTCTGGGTCACTTCGAAGCCCTTGCCGAGGCAGATATCCAGATCCTCGCGGCTCACTGCCGGGGTCACGTTGCAATCGATCTTTACCGTTCTTCCGCTGCCGTCCAGCTTGTCTGCGAATTCCCGCAGTTGCCAAGCGATACGCTGCTTCCAGCTGGCCGATTCTTCCGCACTATCGTTTACGTTAAACGTGCACCGCCATTCAGGCTTATAGACCTTCATGAGAATCTCCCGTGCTGGCTTGGAATCAATGATCGATCGTGTCTGTTGCTCCGTATTTTGAAGATGTTGCAAGGCCAGCATACAGGTTTTCTGCACGCGGAACAGTGCAGGCGACAGGCGAGGTGTCCGAGGCTATCCTGACGCAGCGGCAAGGAGGGACGGCAGGCAGCCCACCAGTCACGCATCGATCAGCAGACAGCGGTTTAGCGCTACAGGGGAGGAACGCGGTGTCGTTTCGATATTTACTCGCATCGGCGGGGCTGGCGGCACTCGCGGGGTGCCAGTCGCAGATAACGGAGCCCGAGCCGGAGGGCATCGCCTACCGGCCACTCGAGGCGCATCATGTGGAGCACGATTGTCCGCAGGCGAGCTGCGCCGAGGTGCGGGTCAATGCGTTGCGCTTTCCCGACTCGCCAGGATTGTCCGAGCGGCTGAGGACGGAACTTCTGAGCATGGCCTCGGGCATCACCGATGGCGAACGTCCCTACCCGAGCGATACCTGGGAACACTATGCGCAGGCCTTCTTTGCGCAGGCCAAGTCCACCCGCGAGGCCATATCCGAGCTGCCCGCCTATCAAGCGAATCTCGATGCCAAGGTCTACGCCCAGCATGACGATCTGCTGGTTATCGAACTGAACAGTTATGTCTATACCGGCGGCGCGCATGGCATGCCACTGACCGAGTTCATGGTCATCGACGAGCGCCTGGGGCGCGTGGTGGGTCTCGAGGATATGCTTATTGCCGGGCGGGAGGCGGCGTTCCGGCAGGCATTGGTGCGTGCCCACGAGCGCTGGCTGCAGGAAACCGGAGCGGACGCTGAATTCGCCGAGAATTGGCCGTTGAGCGAGACCCGTAATGTGGCGCCGCTCAAGCAGGCATGGGTGGTCAAATACAACGTCTACGACATTGCGCCCTACGCCGCCGGTCAGCCACAGCTGGTCATTCCCAATCGCGAGCTGGCGGGCATTGCCAAGCCGCGCTATTGGGGAGTGCACTGAGCTCTGGCTGAAAAGCCACGAGCGGCAAGACAACTTCGAACTGACGTTTTAACGCATATGGGTGAGTGCACTGCGCTGTTCTCATCCGCTATTTCGACTATTCCGACTATCGGGTGAAGCGATGAATCTTTCAGGCAATACCGTATTGGTCACCGGCGGCGGCAGCGGCATCGGGCTGGCCATCGCCCAGCGCTTTCTCGCCGCGGGCAGCGAGGTGATCATCTGTGGGCGTCGCGAGGACAAACTGCGCGAGGCGCAGACGCAGCATCCCGAGCTGCACATTCGCGTCGCTGACGTGGCCAGTCAGGCCGGGCGTGAGGCGCTGATCGCATGGGCGACGCGGGAGTTTCCAACGCTCAACGTTCTCGTCAACAATGCGGGGCTGCAGCGGCGCGAGCGCTTCTCGTCCGATGATGCGCCCTGGCCCGAGCGTCAGCAGGAGATCACGGTCAACTTCGAAGCACCGGTGCACCTCTGCTCGCTGGTACTCGAGCACTTACGCCGGCAGCCGCGTGCAGCGATCATCAACGTCTCCTCAGGGCTAGCGTTCGTGCCGGGGCTGTTTGCGCCGGTCTATTCCGCCACCAAGGCCGCCATGCACTCCTTCTCGCTGTCGTTGCGTGGCGAACTGGCCAATACGTCCATCGAGGTGATCGAGATTGCTCCACCGGCGGTCAATACCGATCTGGGCGGTGTAGGCATTCATGCCGAGGGCGCGCCGGTCGACGACTTTGCCGACTCGGTGATGCAGCGCGTCGCCGATGGCGAGGTGGAAGTCGGCTATGGCGGTTCGGAAGCGCGTCGACGCGCCTCGCGCGATGAACTCGATGAGTGGTTTCGGCGAATCAATGCCGCCTTCCTGAAAGAATGACGCACTCAGGCGGTACGCCGCGGACCGCATGATTACTCCCGCCGCCCCTTGATCTGCTCCTTCAACTGTCCCGGCACCTTCTTGATGATCAGCCGGTCGTGTTCGGCGTCGTATTCGATACTGTTACCCAGCAGGTGCGAGTCGAAGCTGATCGAGACGCCGCTGGCGCGGCCGGTAAAACGCTTGAATTGCTGCAGCGTGCGCTTGTCCGGCGGAATCTCCGGCGACAGGCCATAGTCCTTGTTGCGGATATAGTCGTAGAACGCCTTGGGCTGCTGCTCGTCGACCAGCCCCGAGAGTTCGTCCAGAGTGATGGACTCGCCGCTGCGCGCCTGGGTGTTGGCGTAGTCGATCAGGGCATCGGTCTTCTCGCGGCTCTGCTCTTCGGGCAGGTCCTCGCTTTCCACGTAGTCGCTGAAAGCCTTGAGCAGGGTGCGCGTTTCGCTGCTTGAATCCACGCCTTCCTCGCATCCCAGCCATTCGCGAAAGCCTTCGGCGAGTTTCTTGCCGCCGCGATCCTTATTGTAAGACACGTACTGTCGGGAACTGCCGGCCTGCATCTGGGTCAGGTCGACTCGCGCGGCCAGGGTCAGCTGGTTCAGGTTGAGCTGCTGCGCAGGAGCGACGTTGAGCGAGGCGTCGATGCCGAAGCCGTCGCGGTGGTGCAGTAGCGCCAGGTTCAGATATTCGGTGTCGCCTTGGCGGGTGTGGACGAACAGCAGATGCCCGCCGACGGAGAGGTTGGCGTCGATGAGTGCCTTGAGACCTTCCGCCGCCTGGCGGGTGAAGGCGACGAAATCCGTTGTCCCGGCCAGATACGCGGCAAGCTCGGCGGCGAACGTGGCGTGTCCGGCGTCGCTTGAAAAATAGCCCCAGGCCTTGGTCTTGGCGTGATAGCTGGTGTTGAGACTCGCCAGTAGATCGTCCAGGGCCGGCGACGCCGTCATGGCCGCTTCGGCATACTGCAGCGTGGCGGGCTGATCGTCGGAAGTCTTGTCGAGTCGGTGAACGATACTGTGGAGAATCGGCATGGCGGTGTCCTGGTGGACTCTTGGCAAACGTGAAGGAAGGTGCCTTCCGGAAGATCCGGAAGGCTTACGCTCTGTCTGAAAAATATCTGCATTCACTCATGTGGCGTTAAAAATCGACTCAAAGGTACTCATTTACGCCTTGTAAACTCGCGTGCGAGCCCAGTCCGTCCTTTCGCTGATTTTTGCCTTACCTGAGCATCGCTCGTCGGTTTTTTAGACAAAGCTTGGGTCGGCCGGCTTAGTAGGAGGCGCGGCGATAGCTGCGATAGCGCGGCAGCCAGAAGTTCCGCTCGATCGCTGCATGGATCTCGTCATCGCTGGTCTTGAGCGCTACGCCATCTTCCTGGGCGCGCTTGGCGACGGCAAAGGCGATCAGCTTACTGACGTGCTGGATGTCGCTGAGCGGCGGCAGCACGGCGCCGTGGCCTTCAAGGGCGAGTGGCGAACAGTCGGCCAGCGCACGGGCGGCGTCCATCAGCATGCCGTCGGTGATACGCGTGGCCTTGACCGCGATCGCGCCGAGGCCGACGCCGGGAAAGATGTAGGAGTTGTTGCACTGGGCGATGGGGATTTTCCTCTCGCCGAGCACGACCGGCTGGAACGGGCTGCCGGTGGCGACCAGCGCATCGCCGTGGGTCCAGGTGAGAATCTCCTGCGGTGTCGCCTCGACCCGCGAGGTGGGGTTGGAAAGCGGCATGACCAGCGGCGCCGGGCAGTGCTCGTGCATGGTCTTGATCACCTCTTCGGTGAACAGGCCGCGCTGACCGGAAACGCCGATCATGATCGTCGGCTTGGCGTTGCGTACCACGTCGAGCAGGGCCAGATCGCCGCTGTTGTTGTCCCAATCGTCGAGATCGGCACGCTTCTGGGCCAGCTTGCGCTGGAAGTTCAGCAGGTTGCTCATGTCGTCGGTGAGCAGTCCGTAGCGGTCGACCATGAATACGCGTGCCCGCGCCTGATCTTCGTTCAGGCCCTCTGACGTCATCGCCGCGACGATCTGTTCGGCGATGCCGCAGCCGGCCGACCCGGCGCCGACGAAGGTCACGCGCTGCTCGGAGAGCTTCTCGTTCTTGGCCTTGCAGGCAGCGAGCAGCGTGCCGAGCGCGACCGAGGCAGTGCCCTGGATATCGTCGTTGAAGCAGCACAGCTGGTCGCGGTAGCGGTCGAGCAGCGGCATGGCGTTGCCCTGGGCGAAGTCTTCGAACTGCAGCAGCACGTTGGGCCAGCGCCGCTTCATCGCCTGCAGGCACTGGTCGACGAACTCATAGTACTCGTCGCCGCTGATACGCTCGTGACGCCAGCCCATGTACATCGGATCGGCGAGCAGGTCGGGGTTGTTGGTGCCCACGTCGAGCACGATGGGCAGGGTATAGGCCGGGCTGATACCGCCACAGGCGGTATAGAGCGAGAGCTTGCCGATGGGGATGCCCATGCCGCCGATGCCCTGGTCGCCGAGGCCGAGAATGCGCTCGCTGTCGGTGACCACGATGACCTTGACGTTGTCCTTGGTGGCGCTGTGGAGAATGTCGTCGAGATGCTCGCGGTCGGCATAGGAGATGAACAGGCCGCGATGCGAGCGATAGATCTGCGAGAACGACTGACAGGCTTCGCCCACCGTCGGGGTATAGATGATCGGCAGCATTTCCTCGAGATGGCTCTCCAGCAAACGGAAGAACAGCGTCTCGTTGCTGTCCTGAATCGAACGCAGGTAGATGTGACGATCAAGATCGCTGGTTTGCAGCGTGTACTGCTGATAGGCGCGCTCGGTCTGCTCCTCGATGGTTTCGACGGTCTGCGGCAGCAAGCCGACGAGATTGAAGGCGACACGCTCTTCGAGGGTAAAGGCGCTGTCCTTGTTGAGCAGCGGGGTTTCGAGCAGGGTGGGGCCCGAATGCACGATGTAGAGAGGGCGTTGCGTTGACTGGGACATTGACGGTCACATCCAAACGAAGTGTGTGGTAAGCAAAAAGTATTATAAAGCACGGGGCGGTGTCGGCGCATGATCGCAAGGCATAGGGCCGAATATCCGCGACGAAAGGCAGGGCCGTTAGGCTTGATGCGACGCCGCTGGCTAGCGCGACAGCTCTATGCGGTCGGCATGGATCATGATCGTTCCCTGCTTGTATAACCCGCCAAGCGTTTTCTTGAAGGTCGCCTTGCTGACGCCGAACGCCTTGGTGATCTGCTGAGGAGTACTCTTGTCGCTGATGTACAGGACGCCGTCATGCGCGCGCAACTGGGCGAGAATCTGCTCGCTCAGGTTACTGGTCGCCTGTTCGCCCTGGGGTTGCAGGCTGAGGTCGATCTTGCCGTCCGGGCGCACCTGTCGGATGAAGCCCGATACACGCATGCCGCTGCGCAGGGGCCTGAAGGCCTCGTTCTTGTGGATCAAGCCCCAGTGCCGATGTTCGACGATGGCGTTGAAACCCAGGTCGCTGGGGCCGGTGACCAACAGCTCCACGGGCTGGCCCACGTGATAGCGCGCCGGGGTCGTGTTGAGATGCTTGTTCAATCGCATGGTAGCGGTCACCCGGTGGGTGCGCTTGTCCAGGAACACATAGACCACGCAGTCGTCGCCGACCTGCAACGGACGCTTCTCTTCCGAATGCGGCAGCAATAGATCCTTGGGCAGCCCCCAGTCGAGAAACAAGCCGACATTGTTGCGCGCCACGACCTTGAGACTGGCGAATTGGCCTACCTGGGCCTTGGGTGTCTGCGTCGTGGAAATGACGCGGTCATCGCTATCGAGGTAGACGAAGACTTCCAGCCAGTCGCCCACCTCGCTGGGTCGGTCACGGGGGATGTAACGTTTGGGTAGCAGGATCTCGCCATAATCTGCGCCGTCGAGGTACAGCCCGAACCCCGTATGCTTGGTCACCCGTAACGTATTGAAGCGCCCGATAAGTACCATTGCTGCCACCTCGTTAAATAGGCCGTCATTCTAGCCCTCTGGTGGCGTTTTGGTTAGCCATTCTGCCAAGTCCTCTCGGTTCCCGCCCGGGATGAAGATCACGGCACGCAGTAGTAGAAATGGGCGGGAAGGAAATTCATTGGCTCGAAGCTTTTGGTCACCTTGGAAAAGGTTCTTTGCAGGTGAGGCAGGATGTTGGGCGAAAACTGATAGAGCAGAAAGGCGCCATCCGGGGCAATCACCTTCTGCGTGGCGCGAAGAATGCTGTCCTTGACGGCGATGGGCAGGGTGCTCAACGGGATCCCGGCCACCACGTAATCGACCGCATCGAAACCTCTTTGCCGCAGCACTTCCTGAATGTCTTCCGCCGAACCGTGGACGACCTGCAGCCGGGGGTCAGGATAGGCGCGACCGACATACTCGACGAAGTCTTCGTTGGTTTCGAGCACGATCAAGGTGGCGTCGGGGTGCATCTGGCGTAGCATTTCCTTGGTGAAGGTGCCTACCCCCGGTCCGTACTCGACCAGCACGCGCGCTCTTTGCCAGTCGACGTGGCTCAGCATACGCTTGACCAGCGCAGGGGAACTCGGAATGATCGAGCCCAACATTTTGGGATGCTTGAAAAAATTTCTCGCAAACAGCGTAAACTGCTGGCGTCTGGACAAGGCGTTCTCGGAATTGCTCCTGGTATGCTCGTTGACTTCCATGTATGTATCTCTTGCTGGTGAGAAAATAGCTGCTGCCTTCTACAATAGCCCACCGCTTCCTTTAATGAAAAACTCCTGCCGACAAATACCGCCCCCACGCCTGGACACATGACTTGTCCACAAACAATTCCCAGCGCCACGGCAAGTACCGGCGGCGCTTGATTTCCCTACGTTGATGACCTGGCTAAACGCGACAAGCTCGCGTGCCAGGACGTCAGGATTTCGAGTTGTGCTCGGGCTTGCCCTTCTGTTTAGCCGATGCCATCTTTTCCAGCTCTTCTTCGCTCATGGATTCGTACATCGATTTCGAGGCGCCTTCCAACTCGCTGACCTTTTTCTCGCCGCGCTTGGCCGAGAGTGCGGCCCCGGCGGCCATCTGCTGGGCTTGGGATTTGGCGGGCATGGATTCAATCTCCTGTTTGATAAAGCGCTATTCCGGCACCACCGCTGTACGACGGCTCAAACCGGCCTGTATCTTTCAGATTAGTCAGCACGCTGCCGGTTAGCCAAGCGGGGGGAGATATGAATGCCAGACAATACTTGTAGTGCAGGATTAATCTTTGCTGGCGCCAGAGCGTTCGGGATGTGGCAGGCCCTGGCCCGATGGGCGTGCGTGCCGAGCTGACGCCGACGAGCGGCGTCAACCCGGGCGCTGGTTTTTTAAATTCACGCTTCAGATGGCTGCTAGCTCCTCGCGCCGAGGCAGGTCCGGCCCGCGCCGGGAGCAAGTCAATGCGGCGGCGGCACTGGCAAAGCTCAGCATCGCCTCGATCTGCGGTGCGCTCAACGCCGCCACGCCGGCGGGCGAGGCCAGATCATGCTCGTCGAGCCAGCACAGCATGGCGGCCTGGAAGGTGTCACCGGCCCCCACAGCATCGATCATCTCGACCGGGCAGGCGTCCAGGGTCGAATGTCCATGAGTGGCTGAAAACGCTTTCACGCCCTTGGCGCCGCGGGTCATGATGACCAGTGCACAGCGCTCGGAGAGCCATCCTGCGGCGATGGTCTGGGCATCGTGCCCGCCGTACAGTGTCTCGAGGTCCTCTTCGCTGACCTTTATGATGTGCGCCATACGCGCCATTGCCTCGATTCGTTCACGCCAGCGGGCGATATCCGGTTCGATCTGCAAGCGTATATTGGGGTCGAGCGAGATCAGCCGATGCTGGCTTTCCCGCTCGACCAGGGCCTGGAGCGTTTCGGCGGTGGGCGATACCACCAACGAGTAGGAGCCGACGTGAATGCCGCGCACATCATCGTCGAGATGAGGCAGGGCATCCGGCGTCAGGCCGCGATCGGCCCCGCGATCGTTATAGAAGGCATATTGCGGCGAGCCGTCGGCATCGAGTGCCACCATCGCCAGCGTAGTGGGGGCGTCAAGATGCACGAGATAGTCGCCGTTCACCGCTTCTCGAGCCAGGACGCGTACCAGGCGCTGGCCGAGAAAATCGTGGGATATCCCGGTAAACAATGCGGAATCACGTCCCAGCCGTCTGAGCCCGATCGCCACGTTGAACGGCGACCCGCCGGCCACGGCCTCGAAACTCAGCGATGACGCATCACTGTCGGCCGCCGTGGACTCCGCAAAGAAATCGAACAACGCCTCGCCGCAGACAAGAAACATATTTGTGCTCCGCCACATAAAATGAAGACTTGGGTTATGTCTGAAAAGTCAGCGAGCAGTGGCCAGACAAGGCAGAAATTGACGAAAGAATGGACCGGGCTCGCGTAAGAACTTGCAGAGTGTAAACGAGCATCAATTTTTAATGCCGTATGGGCATGCACAGGCACTGTTCAGACAGGCTCTAGCTTACTGTAGGAGGTCGGCTAGCGTCTCGAGGGTATTATTGCCAAAAGCGGCCTTGGGTTAAGGCGTGCCGAGAGAGGTGGCATCAAAACATCTCGCCGGCGCCTGAAATGCCGGCGGATGTCTTGATGCCAGAGCTGGAGCGGGACAGGAAGGCCTTATGCCGGCTCTTCCACTTCGGCGTTGTGATAGACGTTCTGCACGTCGTCCAGGTCGTTGAGCATATCGAGGAACTTCTCGAACAGGGCCACATCGTCGCCTGCGATCGGGGTGGCGGTCTGCGGTAGAAACTGGATCTCATCCACCTCGAAGTCGAGCTCGCCAAAGGCATCGGTTAGCGCCTGCTTGGCCTTGGCATACTCGGTATGGGGCGCGAATACGGTGATGCGGCCTTCCTCGTTCTCAAGGTCGGTGACATCGACGTCGGCCTCCATCAGCGCCTCGAGCACGGCTTCCTCGTCGCTGCCGTTGAAGGCGAGGATGGCGCAGTGGTCGAACATATGGCTCACGCTGCCCTGGGTGCCGATCTTGCTCTTGGTCTTGGTGAAACAGGCGCGCACGTCGCCGAAGGTGCGGTTGGGGTTATCGGTGAGACACTCGACAATCACCATGCAGTTGCCGGGCCCGAAGCCCTCATAGCGGGCCACGGAATAATCTTCGCCACCCCCGCCCTTGGCCTTGTCGATGGCCTTGTCGATTACGTGCGAGGGCACCTGATCCTTCTTGGCGCGATCGATCAATCCACGCAGCGCCAAGTTGCCGTTGGGATCGACGCCGCCGGACTTGGCGCAGACGTAAATCTCGCGACCGTACTTGCTGTAAACCTTGGTCTTGGCGGCGGCCGTCTTGGCCATGGATTCCTTGCGGTTCTGGAAGGCCCTACCCATGTCATTGTCCTGTTACGTTGTCATCGACGCCCGGATTTTACTCAACAAGCGAAAGAGGGGATAGCGATATTGGCCCGATCGGTGGGGATTGATCCGTCAGGGGGGGCTTGCGGGCCCGGTTTTGGGGCATTGATGACTGAGGCAGGCATCTGCGGGCCGTCTCTGTTATTCTATCCCTCTCTCTTTTCCGGGCCTCAAGGCCTTGCCCCCAGGCGCTTCGCTCAGCCTGTATCGCAATCCGTTCGCTTACTCTGTCCCAACATCTCCTACAGGACCGCCGCCGTGTCTGACCCTATCCCCGATGCCGCTTTTGCCTCCCTGCCGCTGGCGCCCGAGCTGCTGACTAACCTGGACTCGCTGGGGTATCAGGCCATGACGCCGATTCAGGCCCAGAGCCTGCCGCTGATCCTGGCGGGGCAGGATGTCATCGCGCAGGGCCAGACCGGCTCGGGGAAAACGGCGGCCTTCGGCCTCGGTCTGCTGTCAAGACTCGAGGTGGCGCGCTTTTGCGTACAGTCGCTGGTGCTATGCCCGACCCGCGAGCTGGCCGATCAGGTCGCCGGGGAACTGCGACGCCTGGCGCGCACGCTGCCCAACGTCAAGGTGCTGACCTTGTGCGGTGGCACGCCCTTCGGTCCGCAGTTGGGCTCGCTGGAGCATGGTGCGCATATTGTCGTGGGCACGCCGGGCCGAATCGAGGAGCATGTACGCAAGGGCACGCTGTCGTTGGCCGCGCTCAACACGCTGGTGCTGGACGAGGCCGATCGCATGCTCGACATGGGCTTTCAGGCCGCGCTGGAGGCCATCGTCGGTGCCGCCCCGAAGGCGCGGCAGACGCTGCTGTTCAGCGCCACTTACGCCGAGGGCATCCGCCCCATCGCCGAGCGGATGATGATCGATCCGGCCTCGGTGGAAGTCGCTTCGACCCATGATGACACCAGCATTCGTCAGCACTTCTATCGGGTCGCCAGCGAGGCGGAGCGGTTCGAGGCACTGCACCTGCTGCTGCTCAAGTACCGTCCCGAGTCCAGTGTGGTGTTCTGCAACACCAAGCGCGAGACGCAGGAAGTCGCCGAAGCCTTGGGCGATTCCGGTTTCAACGCCCTGGCCCTGAATGGCGATCTTGAGCAGCGCGACCGCGACCGGACGCTGGTCATGTTCGCCAACAAGAGTGCCTCCATCCTGGTGGCCACCGATGTCGCGGCGCGCGGGCTGGATATCGATGCGCTGGATGCAGTCTTCAATTATCAGATCGCCCGCGATCTCGAGGTGCATGTACACCGTATCGGGCGCACCGGGCGTGCCGGCGGTAGCGGCATGGCCTGCACCTTGTTCACTGCAAAGGAGGAGCATCGTCTGGCGCGGTTGAGCGAGTTTCTGCAGCAATCGCTTGATCCCGAGCCGCTGCCGCCGCGCAGCGTGCTCGAACGTGCGCCGTTTGCGCCACGCATGGCCACGCTGCAGCTCGACGGGGGCAAGAAGCAGAAGGTACGTCCCGGCGATATCCTGGGCGCTCTGACCGGCGAGGAGGGTATCAGCGGCGATCAAGTGGGCAAGATCAAGGTGCTTGAGCGCAGCGCTTACGTCGCCGTCAGACGCGACGTGGCCAAGGTCGCACTCGCGAAGCTCAGTGCGGGCAAGCTGAAGGGGCGCTCGTTTCGGGCACGCCGTGTCGGGCGTTAGCTACGCTTGCGACGTAATATGTCAGAATATATCCGAAAGCCGGTGAGCGACGAGCAGAAGGACCTATTAAAGGTGTTATGAAAATCCCCAAGAGATTACAACCGTTGGTCGACGATGGCCTGATCGATGAAGTCGTCAGCCAATTGATGAGCGGCAAGGAAGCCCAGGTGTTCGTGGTGCGTTGCGGCGAGGAGTTGCGTTGCGCCAAGGTCTTCAAGGAGGCCAAGCAGCGCAGTTTCAAGCAGGCGGTGGAGTATCAGGAAGGCCGCAAGGTGCGCAACACCCGCCGGGCCCGGGCGATGGCGAAGAAGACCCGCTATGGGCAGAAGGAGCAGGAAAATGCCTGGCTGAACGCCGAAGTCGATGCCCTGTATCGGCTGGCGGCAGCCGGTGTACGCGTGCCCAAGCCGTACGGTTTCGTCGATGGTGTGCTGTTGATGGAGATGATCGCCGACGCCGATGGATTCGCCGCCCCGCGGCTGGATGACGTGGTGCTGAGCGAGCAACAGGCCCGCGAGTATTACGCCCAGGTCATTGCCGATGTGGTACGCATGCTCTCCGTCGGGCTGGTGCATGGCGATCTTTCCGAATTCAACGTGCTGCTCGATCGCCAGGGCCCGGTGATCATCGACCTGCCGCAGGCGGTGGATGCGGCGGGTAACAACAGCGCCGAGAGGATGCTGGAGCGTGACGTCGACAACATGCGAGCCTATTTCGGACGCTTTGCCCCGGAGCTGTTGAGCACCGATTACGGCAAGGAAATCTGGGCGCTCTATGAAGCCGGCGAGCTGCATCCGGACAGCCAGCTCACCGGGCGCTTCGAGCACGATACGACCCACGTCGACGTCGACAATCTGATGGCGGTCATCGACGATGCCCTGGAGGAGGAAGCCGAGCGCCGCGAGCGCGAACGCGACGACGAAGAGGATGATTAGGGCAGGCCAGGACGTTTTCTTTATCCTGTTCGGGACTGGTATTAGGCATCACCGCCCGGTCATCTCCGGTGAGGCCAGAATGCGTTCGATGTCCTCGGCTTCCAGCGTCTCGCGTTGCTCCAGCGTGGAGGCCAGCGTATCCAGCTGGTCGCGGTGACGCTCGAGCAGCTCGCGGGCGTGCGCCTCGATTCCGGTAAGCAGCTTGCTCATTTACCCTACATCAAACAGCGCGCAGTCAACCGGTGGAGAATGATATACCGTCGTTAATGGCTCTTAACATGCGCATCGCGTCGTCCTGAGAGAAGGGGGCCTGGCGAGGGGGATCGTAGACGTCGCCGTGAGTGCCTTGCACGATCAGATCGATGGCGTAACAAGTGCCGTCGACAATGGCGCGGTAACCCTCGACATGCTGAAAGTGGTTCATGCCTGCGTCTCCCAGTATGAAACCATGGAAAGGTTGTCCCCCAATCGTAGTGTCGCTGGACATGGTCTGAGCATTGTCGGGTGGCGTCAGGCAGTGATTCACGGCTGCAGAATTGCGGCTCGCCCCCAAACGCCAGAGGCCGCCGGTAATCTCGTCGGAATCGGGCAGGGAGAGGGTAATGAGTCGATCGCCGGGGGCATCGTCGTCGACCTGCCAGTGACCGTTGTCGAAATAGCCCGAACTCGGATCGTTTACCTGTTGCAATGCGTCGTCGTAATGCAGCTCGATCGGATAGTCCGCTGGCGCGAAGGTCGTTTTGTCGTTCGCGGTGGTGGTGGTGGCGTGACTGTTGGCGATGTCCGGTTGCCCACAAGCCGTCAGGCTGGCCAAAGGCAGAATGGCTAGCATGGCGTGGTAAATTGTCATCTTCATTCATCTCTCCTCTGCGGTGCCTACTGGCCAGTTTAAAGGCCGCTGAGCGGGAAAGACGCTAGCGACGATACTGAAGCTCTCGCCGTAGGCCGACATTGACTAGTATGGGCAGCATGTCAATCAGATGAGGAGAGCGCTATGAAGGTCGTCACACTACGCAAACCCGGTGGGCTGGATCATCTCGAGGTCGGAGAACAGGATGCCCCCGGAGAGCCGGGGCCGGGCGAGATGCGGGTGCGCATTCACGCCAGCTCGCTCAACTACCACGACTACGGTGTAGTCTCGGGAGGCATGCCTACCGCGGACGGGCGCATTCCGATGTCCGACGGTGCCGGCGTGGTCGAGGCGGTCGGCGAGGGCGTCGAGGAGTTCAGAGTTGGCGATGCGGTCGTCTCCACCTTCTTCCCGCACTGGCTGGATGGTCCCGCGCGGGTCGGGGACTTCACTACCACGCCCGGCGACGGTGTCGACGGTTATGCCCGCGAGCAGGTGGTGCGTCCGGCCCACTGGTTCACCCACGCCCCCCAGGGCTACAGCCATGCCGAGGCGGCCACGCTGACCACGGCGGGACTCACCGCCTGGCGTGCGCTGGTGGTCGATGGCGGGCTCAAAGCCGGCGACACGGTGCTTGCGTTGGGTACCGGTGGCGTGTCGATCTTTGCGTTGCAGTTCGCCAAGATGATGGGCGCGCGGGTCATCGCCACGTCTTCGTCGGACGAAAAGATCGAGCGCCTCAAGCAACTCGGCGCCGAGCATACGCTGAATTACAAGGCCGAGCCGCAGTGGGGCAAGCGGGTCAAAGAGCTGACCGACGGGCGCGGCGTGGATCACGTCATCGAGGTCGGCGGCCCGGGGACCCTGCCGCAGTCCATCGAGGCGGTGCGCATCGGCGGACACATCTCGCTGATCGGCGTGCTCACCGGGCGCGGCGGTGAGGTGCCCACCGCGGCCCTGATGGCCAAGCAGGCCCGGCTGCAGGGGTTGATCGTGGGCAGCCGTATCCATCAGCAGGAGATGGTGCGTGGCATCGAGGCCGGTGGCCTGCGCCCGGTGATCGACCGCTCGTTCGCACTCGACGAGATCGCCGATGCCTTCCGTCATCAGGAAGCGGGACGCCACTTCGGTAAGATCTGCCTGGAATTCTGATCTGCGCGTTCGGAGCGTCAACGTCAAAGGGCCGCCCGGCTAGATAGCCGGGCGGCCCTTTGCAGTACGCATCTCCTGCGATGAGCGAAGCGCTGCCGCGCTAGCGCTTCTGGGCCTCGGCCAGCTGCCGGCGACGGTACTCACCCTGGCGCTCAAGCATCCAGCCGGGGTATTCGGACGGCAGGGCGCTGACCTTATCGAGAGCGGCGAGTTCGTCTTCGCTCAGTGTCACCTCGGTAGCGCCGATATTGTCGTCGAGCTGCTCGATGCGCTTGGCGCCGACGATTACGCTGGTGACGGTTTTCTGGTGCAGCAGCCAGGCCAGCGCAATCTGGGCGACGGAGACGCCGCGATCCGTGGCGATTTGGCGCATCACGTCGATGCAGTCGTAGGCACGTTCGGTGTCCACTGGCGGAAAATCGAAGGTGGTACGCCGACTGCCGGCTTCGGCCTGGGTGTCGCGATCATACTTGCCGCTCAGCAATCCGCCGGCGAGCGGGCTCCACACCATCAGACCGAGATTCTCGCTGTCGAGCATGGGGATGAGTTCGCGTTCGAGGTCGCGTCCGGCAAGGGTGTAGTACGCCTGCAGCGATTCGAAACGCGCCAGCCCGTGACGCTCGGCGATGCCCTGCGCCTTCATGATCTGCCAGGCCGCCCAGTTCGACACGCCGACATAGCGGACATGGCCGTGTTCCACGAGGGTGCTGAGCGCCCGCACGGTCTCCTCGATCGGTGTCGCCGCGTCGAAGCCGTGGACCTGATAGAGGTCGATATGATCGAGCTGCAGGCGCTTCAGGCTGGCCTTGACGCCCTCCATGATGTGAAAGCGCGAGAGTCCCCGCGCGTTGACCCCCGGGCCGGTTTCGCCGAAAACCTTGGTGGCGACGACCACTTCCTCGCGCGCGATGTTCAGGTTCTTCAGGGCCTGTCCGGTAATGACCTCCGAGCGGCCCTGGGAATAGACATCGGCGGTATCGATGAAGTTGATGCCGGCCTCGAAGGCGCGACCGATCAGCTTGTCGGCATCGGCCTGTTGCAGATCGCCGATCTGGCTCCACATTTCTCCCTCGCCGCCGAACGTCATGGTGCCGAGGCAGAGCTCGGAGACGAACAGACCGGTATTGCCGAATTTCTTGTAGCGCATGACTTGGGCTCCTTGTGCCGATTCGATCAGGGGGAAACCTGACGGGTCGGCATGATCAGCACTTCCTGCAGATTGACGTGGCCCGGCTGGGCGAAGGCGTAGGTCAGGGCGTTGGCGATGTCCTCGGCCTGCAGGGCTTCCACCTTGTCGCGGCGCTCCTGCATCTTCTCCGCCGGCACGTTGTGGCCCCAGTTGGTGTAGACCGCGCCGGGTTCGATCAGCGAGACGCGGATACCCTCTCCGCCGAGCTCCTTGCGCAGGGCGTCGTGAAAACCCACCACCGCGAACTTGGTGGCGTTATACACAGACCACCCGGCGATACCGTAGCGGCCGCCGACGCTGGAGACACTCGAGATCATCGCCCCTTCGCGTCCGCGCATCAGCGGGATGGCCTGATGCGTGCAGTTGAGCACGCCGTAGAGGTTGGCATCGATGGTCGCGCGCCACTCCTCGCGGGTGCTGTCCTCGAACAGGTTGTTGTAGCCGACCCCGGCATTGTTGAACAGCAGGTCGACACCGCCGAACTCGGACTGGATCTCGCTAAACAGCCTGGCGACCGCATCTTCATCCGCCACGTCCGCCGCCTTGACCGTGGCACGTTCACCAATCTCCTCGGCCAGATCGCGCAGCTTGTCCTCGCTGCGCGCGACCAGCACGACGCGCACGCCCTCCTTGGCCAGGGCGCTGGCCGTGGCCTGGCCGATTCCGCTTGAGGCACCGGTGATGACGGCGACGCTATCCTCGATATTGCGCAGTTCCATGCAACGACTCCTTGGGTAGGGAGGTTATCCTCGAAAAGAGTTTTGACTATCTTGAACGTTCACGCCCGATCTTATTAGAGAAGGCTGAAGCCTAGTCGCAATCGTTCGATGCGGCCAAGCGGTCGGTCGTCAGCTTGTGAGGGTGGATTTTTTGTCAGCAGTCATACAAGGAGAGAGACATGAACGTGGCCTTTATCGGGCTTGGCATCATGGGCAGCCGGATGGCGCGCAACCTGATGCAGCATCCCGAGGTGAATCTGACCGTCTACAATCGTTCGCCGCAGCCGAGACAGGCATTGGCCGAGGCGGGAGCGACAGCGGCGGATTCCGCCGCGCAGGCGGTGCGCGACGCCGAGATCGTATTCACCATGCTGGCCTCGCCCGAGGTGGTCGAGACGGTGGCGTTCGGCGAGGAGGGGTTCGTGGCGTCAATGCGTGAGGGGGCGTTGTGGGTCGACTGTTCCACGGTCAATCCCTCCTTCAGCGTGGCGATGGCCAAGCGTGCCGACGCGCATGGACTGCGCTTTGTCGATGCGGCGGTGGCGGGCAGCAAGCCACCCGCCGAGGCCGGCGAACTGTCGTTTCTGGTCGGGGGCGAGACGGCCGACTTCGAGCGCATCGAGCCGCTCTTGCAGTGCATGGGCAAGAAGGTGATGCATGTCGGCAAGATCGGGCAGGGCACCGCCTTCAAGATGCTGGTCAATGCACTGCTGGCACAATCGATGCTGGCCTACTCCGAGGCGGCGGTACTCGGCGAGAAGCTCGGCTTCTCCAGGGACTTCCTGATGGATACGCTGTCCAAGCTGCCGGTGGCTGCGCCATTTCTCGCCGGCAAGGCCGAACTGATCCGCAGCAATGATTACGAGGCGCAGTTCCCCCTGGAATTGATGCACAAGGATCTGCATCTGCTCGAACTCACCGCCTACGAGCAGAATCAACCGCTGTACCTCGCCAATCTGGCCAAGGAGCTTTACGCCAGCGCCAAGGCGGCTGGGCACGGGCGGGACGACTTCGCCGCCATCCACGCCTTTCTCGACGGACGCTGAGCGGTATCGCCCCAGCCCGATCCACGCTTCTGCCCCGGAGACCCCACATGCCTTACCGCTCCATTCTGCGCCAGCACCCCGCCTACCGCGACGACATCGGCGATCTGATCACCCGCCGCCCCTTGCCGGGCCCTGCGATCGAGCTGCTCGATCCGTTTCTGTTCCTCAATCATCACGGACCGCAGGTTTACCCGCCCGGCAATCAAGGGCTGCCCTTCGGGCCGCACCCTCACCGAGGCTTCGAGACGGTCACCTTCATTCTCGAGGGGGAGCTGGCGCACCGGGACAGCGGAGGGCACGAGAGCGTGATCGGCGCCGGCGGCGTGCAGTGGATGACCGCCGGTTCGGGACTTGTCCACGCCGAGCTCTCGCCCGAGTCGTTCAAGCGGCGCGGCGGCCCGCTGGAGATTCTCCAGCTATGGGTCAATCTGCCGGCACGGTTGAAGATGACGCCCCCCGCCTACGTCGGCGTGCAGGCTGAGCAGATCCCGGCGATTGCGGCGGACGGCGGCCGGGCCACGATCCATCTGGTATCCGGTGAATTCGATGGACATGCCGGCCCCATCGCCTCACTGACCGGCGTCACGATGCTGACTGTCGCCCTGGATAGCGGGGGGCGGGTCACGCTGCCGGCCCCGGCCGGTCGCAGCGTGTTCCTGTACATGGTGCGCGGGGAGGCGAGTCTCGATGACACGCTTCTGGAGTCCCATCATCTCATCGAGCTGAACGATGACGGCGACGAGGTCCGTATCGTAGCGCGCGCCGAGACGGTGCTGCTGTTCGGCCATGCCGAGCCTTTCGAGGAGCCGGTGGTGTCGCACGGCCCCTTCGTGATGAACACGCGTGAGGAGATCCGCCAGGCCATGCAGGATTATCAGAGCGGCCGCTTCGGGGCGGTGCCCGGGGGCTGATCTCCGGTCTGCTTGAAGGTGTCGGTTCCGGCTGCGAAAGGGCCGTCACGTGACGCATTCGGCAGCGGGCGTGGAAGGCAAACTATTACCTAAGTGATTGTCAGAGCTATCTTATCCGGTATCGTTGAAGCGGCGATCCTGACGGAGGTCAGGCGCATTGAACCGCAAATCCACGTAACTGGAATGGATTCTCCATGGCAAAGAAGTTCCTTGGTTGTTCCCTGCTGGTGGCAGGGCTGAGTGGTGCGCTGCCGGCATTTGGCGCAGGCAGCACCTCCTGGTCCTACGCCGGCGAGCATGGGCCCTCGCATTGGGGGGCGCTGGACCCGGCGTTTGCAACGTGCGAGGCCGGCAGTAACCAGTCGCCGATTAATCTCGAAGGGATGCTGGATGGCGATCTGCCCGCACTGCATGTGCACTATGGGGCAAAGAGTAGGAAAATTGTGAATAACGGCCATGCGCTGCAGATCGACTACCCGCAGGGCAATGCGATATCGCTCGAGGGGCGTCGTTATTCGCTGAAGCAGGCTCATTTCCATACGCCTAGCGAGCATGCGGTCAATGGCAGACGTTATCCGATGGAAGGGCATCTGGTACATGCCGACGATGACGGCAATCTCGCCGTGATTGCCGTCATGTTCGAGCGCGGCCAGGAGCATGCGGCACTGGCCGATGCCTGGGATCAAGTGCCGCAACAGCAGGGCGAGGCCCTGTCCCTGCTCGAGGGGATAGACGCTACGGCGCTGCTGCCGGATGACCGCGGTTATTATCGCGCCAATGGCTCGTTGACCACGCCGCCATGTACCGAAGGCGTGCGGTGGCTGGTCATGAAGCAGCCCGTGCAGGCCTCCAGGGCGCAGATGGATAGCTTGGCCGAGGCCGTGGGCCATCCCAACAATCGGCCATTGCAGCCGTTGAATGCGCGAGTCATCGCACGCTAATCCGTACTCAAGCCCCTGTCATGGCATCCTCTTTCGGCATGCAGGGGCTGCGCGAAGGGCTGCCAGTCCCGTCTGCAGGTCAGCCAATACAGTAGGCGACGACACGCTGCCCAACGGGACAGTAATGACAGCCGGTGCCTCTTGAACATGACTCATGACGTGTCCCGCTGATGCGGGGCATTACAGCCGCGAGGCAGGGCGCAGGTCGTAGTCGAAGTACTGTTCCATCAGCTCGACGAAGGTGCCGTCGGCATAGACGCTATCCAGCGCTCGGTTGAGCGACTCGGCGAGCGCTTCGTCGCGCGGGCGCACGGCGATGGCGTTGCCACGCCCGAAGATCGATTCGGGACTGTTGATGCGCGGTCCGACCTGGACGAACCTGGCATCGCTTTCGTCGATGTCCAGGGTGTCCAGTGCCACCGGATAGTTGATGAAGGCCAGGTCGATACGCCCCGACTCTAGATCCAGTACCGCGTCGGCGGCGGTACCGTAACGGCGGATGTCCAAGATGTCGCTATAGCGTTCGGTGACATAATTGTCCTGGGTGGTGCCACGCTGAACGCCGACCGATAGCCCTTCCAACGATGCTGCTTGGGCCAGGTCGATACTGTGGTCGGCGCGCGCCACCCACACCTTGGGCGACATGGCATAGGGCTCGGTGAAGCGCACCTGCTGCTCGCGGGCAGGGGTGATGCGCATCGACGACAGGATAGCGTCGTACTTGCGCGCCAGCAGCCCGGGAATGATGCCGTCCCAACCCTGCACGACCCATTCGCAGTCCAGCTCGGCGCGCCGGCAGAGCTCGTTGCCCAGGTCGATCTCGAAGCCCGCCAGTTCGCCGTCGGCGTTGCGGTATTCGAACGGCGGGTAGGG
This sequence comes from Halomonas sp. WWR20, assembly GCF_054602495.1. NCBI lineage: Bacteria > Pseudomonadati > Pseudomonadota > Gammaproteobacteria > Oceanospirillales > Halomonadaceae > Halomonas > Halomonas sp. WWR20. The sequence continues at coordinate 327,780 of NZ_JBTRHR010000004.1, read as the reverse complement.
CACGTCGACGGCAATGCGCACATGACGCTCGTCTGCGGTCCGTTCGTCAGCGAGTGCGACGGAAGCGCCGGCCAATGCGGCGCCGAAGAGCGGGCCGGCGATGGCCAGCTTGAGCGATGCGGTCACTGTCGGATGAAGGTCCAGCAAGCGTGAAGGCGACATGAGCGATTTCCTTGTTGTCATCGAAGCTATTGTCGAGGCGGCCCCCGCAGGGGCCGGGTCAGGCGGGTTTCGCGGCGTGGCGCTGGCGCAGCCGGTGGCGAATCGCGAAGGCCACCGACACCACGGCGAGGATCAGCAGCGTCAGCGAGATCGGCCGGGTGAAGAACAATGTCCAGTTCTCGTCGGTCATCAGCGCGCGGCGCAGGTTGGTCTCGGCGATCGGCCCGAGGATCACCCCCAGCACCAGCGGCGCCAGCGGGTAGTCGAGCTTGCTGAGGATGTAGCCGAAGATGCCCACCCCGAGCAGCAGGTAGATGTCGGTGACGCGGTTGTTGAGGGCGAACGCGCCGATCACGCAGCACACCAGCACCACCGGCACGATCACCGAGCGCGGCACGTCGGTGACGCGCAGGAAGAAACGCATGCTGAACAGGCACACCACCAGCACCATGAACGCGGCGAGCAGCATGGCCATGAACATGCCGTAGACCAGATCGCCGTGATCGAGGATCAGTCGCGGGCCGATGCCGATGCCATGAACCATCAGCGACGCCATCAGCACCGCATCGACGGCGCTACCCGGGATACCCAGCGCGATCATCGGGATCAGCCCGCCGCCGGAGGTCGCCGAGTTGCCGGACTCCGAGGCGATCACCCCTTCGGGCGCGCCGGTGCCGAACTTCTCGGGGGTTCTGGAGGCGCGCTTGGCCTGGTCGTAGGCCAGCAGGTTGGCGATGCTGCCGCCGGCGCCGGGCACCGCGCCGATGAACACTCCGACCAGCGACGAGCGGATCAGGTTGACCGGATGGGCCAGTGTTTCGCGCAGCGCGTCGAGCGGCTTGAAGGCCACGTCGGCGGTGATCAGCTGCTTGCCGTGCTGGGTCTGTTCAGCGTCCTCGACTTCCTGGAGCAACTGGCTGACGGCGAAGATGCCGATCAGTACCACCAGGAACGGGAAGCCGTTGGCGAGCAGATCGACGTCGAAGGTGAAGCGTGCCACGCCCATCATCGGATCGGCGCCCACGGTAGCGATGAACAGTCCCAGCAGGCCGGTCATCAATCCCTTGAGCATCGACTTGCCGACCAGGCTGGCGACCACCGTCATGGCGAAGATGATCAGCGAGAAATACTCCCAGGCACCCAGCTTGACGGCGATCATCGCCAGCGGCGGCGCGGCGATGATCAGGATGATCGCGCTGACCAGGGCGCCAAAGAACGATGCCCAGATGCCCAGTGCCAGGGCACGACCGGGCTGGCCGCTGCGCGCCATCGGGAAGGCATCGAAGGTGGTGGCCACCGACGACGGCGTGCCGGGAATGCCCAGCAGGGCGGCGCTGATCAGCCCGCCCGAATAGCCGCCGACGTAGACCGCGAGCATGGTCGCCACGCCCTGCAACGGATCCATGGTGAAGGTCAGCGGCAGGGTCAGTACGATGGCCATGGTGATGGTGAAGCCGGGGATCGCCGAGGCGATGACGCCGGCGACCACACCGAGCAGCATGGTGATCATCGTCGATAGCGTGAACAGCTGGTCCATGCCGGCGAACAGCGCTTCCGTCATGTTGCTTCTCCTCTCGAGGGCGGTCGCGAAGCCGTGTGATCAGCCGGAAATCAGCTGAACGGGCCGCGGGGAAGGCTGATGATGAAGACGTCCCGGAACAGCCAGTCGATGCCGAACGAGAATGTCACGGCGATGACCGCGGCGATCGCCAGGCTACGTGGGCGGCGTACGCCGAGCGCGAGCTGGACCAGAATCAGGAACGCCAGCGAGGCCAGGCGAAAGCCCAACGCCGGCACGCCGACGATGTACAGGGCGAACAGCGCGAGCACGCCGAACGCCAGCCGGTGGCGCCACAGCCAGTGCTTGACCAGCCCCGGCGCGGCGGCCGGTGCGCCGCGATAGCGTCGCCATTCCTGAACCATGATGCCCAGGTTGATCACCATCAGAGCGGCCAGCACCAGGCGTGGAAAGCTGCCCGAACCCAGCGGTTCCCACATCGACGAGGGCAACGCCCCGGCACGCACGAACAGCGCGGCGAACAGCACAACCAGCGCGCCGTTCAGCACCAGGTGGGCGAGGGCGTTGGCGCGGCGGGTATCGGTGTCGGCGACCCGGTCCGACGACCGGGTCTGCTGCGAGGGAACCGGTGAGCTCATTTGGCCAGCTTCCCAGACAGCCGCTCGATGGTCTCGTCGGTGGTCTCGAGGTAGTCGGCGAATGCCTCGGGCCCTTCAAAATGCACCTGGGCGCCGGCGTTGTGCACCGCCTGGACGAAATCCGTATCCTGACTCATGGCCTCGAGAGACTCGGCAAGCGTCGCGATACGCGCTTCAGGGGTGCCTTTGGGCGCCACGATGCCCCGCACGATATTGAGCTTGAGCTCGGGGTGGTCGAGTTCAGAGAAGGTTGGCACGTCGGGGGTCTCCGACTGGCGCTCTTCGCTGCCGACGGCCAGGAATCGCAGGTCGCCGTTCTTGACGAACTCGCCGCTCGAGGAGACATCGCCGATGGCGGCATCGATGTGGCCACCCACCAGGGCGCGAATGCGCGATCCGGTGCCTTCGAACCCCACGTAGCGGAACTCAAGCCCCTCGGCCTCCTCCATCATCGCGGCGTGGATGTGGGGAACCCCGCCCAGGGTGACGCCGAAACGGATCTCGCCGGGATGCGCCTTGGCATAGTCGACGAATTCCGCATAGGTGGTGTAAGGGCTGTCGGCGTTGACGGTCAGGTACTGGGGCGATTGGGTGAGCGCCGCCACCGGTTCGAAATCGTCCCAGTTCTGGGGAGTGAGGCCGGTGTGGTGAGCGACCAGCAGGCCTTCATGGACCTGGCCCACCGTGTAGCCGTCGTGCTCGCGCTTGGAAAGCTCCTTGAGGCCGATGGTGCCGCTGACCCCGGGCATGTTGATCACCGGCATCGGCTGGCCCAGGTACTCCTCGGCATGGTTGGAGATCAGGCGCATCAGGGTGTCGCTGCCGCCACCCGGCGACCAGGGCACGATGAATTCCACCGGCTTGCTGGGGTAGTCTTCGGATTGGGCCAGCGTCGCGGCGCTGGCGCCGAGCGCGGTGCCCAGCACCAGGCCGCCGATGGCCAGCTTGAGCCGCATGGAACGGGGCTTGCCTGGGTATTGCGGAGTAAAGAATGACATGGCTGTTTTGTCCTTGTAGGTCATCTTATTGGTTCATTGCGTCGTTGCTGGCCCGCGAGGGCCTTGCGCGGTTCGTACGGCGCACCGCTGTACCGCGAACGGGCAGGTTCCGGCCGTTCGCTAGCCGAGTAGCAGGGCGCCGTAGCCGAGTCCGAAACACACCACAAACGCCGGATGGATCCGGGTCGCCAGGAGTAGAACGCCGGCCACGCCACCGATGATCGCGGTGTGCAGGGCACCGGCGGTTTCCAGCCCTTCGTCGAGAAAGCGCCAGGTCAGGTAGGCCATCAGCGTCATCACCACCGGGCGTACCCACTGGCTCATCGACTTGACCTTGATCGACTCGCGATAGCGATACAGCGTGCCCAGCGCGATCAGCATCAGCAGCAGCGACGGTGCGACGGTGGCAAAGGTGGCGATCAGCGAGCCCGGCACACCGGCGACATCGTAGCCAATATAGCCGGCCATCTTGGTGGCGATCGGGCTGGGCAGGGCGTTGCCCAGCGCCAGGGTCTCGGCGAAGGCCTGCGAATCCATCCAGCCGTAGCGACCGACCACCTCGTTCTCGATCAGCGGAATGATCGCCGGGCCGCCGCCGTAGCCGACGATATTGGGGATGAAGAACGCCAGGAACAGCTGCCAGTAGATCATTTGCTCACCTCGCTCGCTTCGCTGGTCGTGCGGCGCGGTTCGGGGCGCAGCAGCGCAGCGAGCAGGATCGCCCCGATCACCAGCCCCGGATGCACATCGAGCCAGTAGATCAGCCCACCGGCGGCGGCGCCCATCGCCAGCGTCAGCAGCCAACCGAGGCTGGCCCGCGACTTGTCGAAGAAGTCCCAGGTCAGCTTGGCCATCATCACCATCACTACCGGCACCACACCTTGGCCCATGCCCTGTACCCAGCGCTGGTCGCCGTGACGGGCGTACAGGCCGAGCAGTGCGATCATCGCCACGATTACCGGCACGATCACCGCAATTACCGCATTGAGCGCGCCAGGAATACCGCCGACGCGGTAGCCGATATAGCCGGCCATCTTGGTGGCGATCGGCCCGGGCAGGGTATTGCCGATCGCCAGCACGTCGGCGAACGCCTCGTCGTCCATCCAGGCATGACGCTTGACCACCTCCTGATGGACCAGCGGAATCATCGACGGGCCGCCACCGAAACCGAGCAGGCCGATGCGCAGGAAGGCTAGAAACAGCTGGGTCTGGGTACGCAGCATGGTCATAGCACCGCGATGCTGGCGTCGGTGCGCGGCTCGGTGCCGCCACAGTAGATGCCGGTTTGGGGGTCGCGGATGATCATCTGCCCGCGGCCGAAGCCGCGCGGATCGTGATCGATCTGCATGTCGTGGCCGCGCTCGGCCATCGCCCGCACCAACGGCGCCGGGTAGCCGTGCTCGATGCCGATGCGCTTGCCGCCCATCCACTGCCAGCGCGGTGCGTCGAGCGCAGCCTGAGGGTTGAGGCCGAAGTCGACCAGGTTCATCACCACCTGGACGTGGCCTTGGGGTTGCATGAAGCCGCCCATCACACCGAACGGCCCGAGCGGGGTGCCATCGTCGCGGCTCAGAAAGCCGGGGATGATGGTGTGGAAGGTCTTCTTGCCCGGCGCGAGCACATTGTCGTGACTCGGGTCGAGACTGAAACCGTGACCACGGTTCTGCATCGCGATGCCGGTGCCGGGAACCACCACGCCGGAGCCGAAACCGTGATAGTTGCTCTGGATGAACGACACCATGTTGCCGTCGCCATCGGCGGTCGCCAGGTAGACGGTACCGCCGGCCCGCGGGGTGCCCGGCACCGGCTCGAGCGCGGATTCGCCGATCAGCGCGCGACGTTCGCGAGTGTAGGCGTCACCGAGCAGCGCCTCGACGCTGTGGATCATGTGCTCGGGCTGGGTGATGTGGGTCTGACCGTCGATGAACGCCAGCTTCATCGCCTCCAGTTGACGATGCAGCACCTCGGGGTTGTCGCGGTTGTCGATCTCGAAGCCTTCGAGGATGCGCAGCGCCATCAGCGCGACCAGCCCCTGGCCGTTGGGTGGAATTTCCCAGACTTTGTAGCCGCGGTAGTCGGCAGCGATCGGCGCGACCCACTCCGGCTGGTAGCCGGCGAGGTCGGCGGCGCGCAGGTAACCCCCGGTCTTGCGCGAGAAGGCGTCGATGCGCTCGGCCAGCTCGCCACGGTAGAAGCTCTCGCTACGGCTTGCGGCGATCGCTTCCAGGGTCTGTGCCTGGTCCTCGCAGCGATGCCATTCGCCGGCGCGCGGGGCGCGCCCGGTCGGCGTGAAAGTTTCGAACCAGCCGGCGGTGGCGGCATCGCCGAGGTGTTCGCGAAAGGTCGCCTCGGCGCGCTGCCACAGGCTGGCGATCACCGGCGAGACCGGAAAGCCTTCGCGGGCCAGGCGGATCGCCGGGGCCAGCAGCGTCTGGAAGTCGAGCTTGCCGAAGCGCTGCGACAGCTCGGCCCAGGCCGCGGGGATACCGGGTACGGTAACCGGTGTCCAGCCATATAGCGGCATGTCGTCATGACCGGCGTCGCCAACCGCCTGTGGGGTCAGCGCAGCGGGGGCGGTACCGCTGGCATTGAGGCCATGAAGCTCCCCGCTACCGGTATGTTCATCCGCGATCCACACCAGCGCGAAGGCGTCGCCGCCGATCCCGCAGCCGGTCGGTTCGACCACGGTGAGTGCCGCGGCGGTGGCGATCGCGGCATCCACCGCATTGCCACCCTGGGCGAGGATGTCGCGACCGATCTGGCTGGCCTGGGGCTGGGAAGCGGCAACCATGCCGTGGCGGGCGTAGGTGGGGCTGCGCTGGGAGGCAAAAGGGGTGGCCGGGGCAAAGGGCGTCAACATGCCGTCTCCAATCGATTGTTGTGTTATAAATCGTTTTGAAAGAAAAAATCGATTTTCTTGGAATGACTATGGCGCGCGACTTGTCTAACGTCAACATGGGATTCCCGTGACGTAGCAACGTCGCCGCGGGAAAAACTTCTGAAGAACGCTCACGGGAGCGCCTTGCACACTGCATCGGGAACCACGCCATGACCGCATCGCCATCCGCCAATAGCGCCATGGCCTCCAGCCGGATATTCGAGACGCTCAAGCAGGACTTGATCCGCGGACGCTTCGCGGCCGGCGAAAAGCTCGCCATCAGCGCTCTGAAGGCTCACTACCGGGTCGGGCTCAGCCCATTGCGCGAGGCGCTCAACCGGCTGGCGGCCTACGGCCTGCTCGAGCAGGTCAATCAGCGTGGGTTCCGAGTGCCGCCGATGCGTCTGGAGGAGCTCGACGATATCGCCGGGCTGCGCACCCAGCTCGAATGCATGGCGCTGACCCAAGCCTTTCAGGAAGGCGATCCGGAGTGGGAATCGCAGCTGCTGGCGGCGCACCATCGACTGCGCCGCGCCGACGAACACCCCGAGCGGGTGGAGGAGTGGGAGCAGGCGCACCTGCGCTTTCACCGCGCGTTACTCGCCTCGTGCGGCTCGCACTGGCTGCTGCGTTTCATCGAGCAACTGCACGACCAGTTCGACCGCTACCGTCGCCTGGCGCCGCCCAACCCGGCGGTGCGCAAGGTGCTTGACCATCAGCACGGCGAGCTGGTCGAGCTGGCGCTGAGCCGTGACATAGCTGCCGCGCGAGCGCTGTTGGACGACCATATCCGGCTCTCACATGGGGTCGCTCGTGGCGGTTTCCCGCCCTCGTCGCCTGCTTCCTATGACGACTGAACAGGGGAGGGCCGACTGGCAAGTGGCCCGAAGCCTTAAGACTTCATAGTCATTGAGGGGAGTATCTGAGACGCGACTGTCCAGTTTGCTTATTCCAATATTCTATTGTCGCCATGTTTGGGCCTGGATTCACGCTTCTGTAGTGCGGGGGCTCTCGGGGCTGGTTGGGAGTTCCGCTTAACATAGTGCTCTGGGGAACGAGGCGTGGTAGCACGCGGGTTTGATCGGGGAGTTGATCGACTGGCTTCGGTTGCCGGAACCGAGGCTCGCTGAGCCCTATCCGGCGGCGACGCAATAAGGCTCGTTCATGATGCGATTTCGGTGACATGGGCGGGGGCGATACGTCATGACGGCAGTCTGGAGCGCGGGGGGGCTTGCGGCGCAAAGCGTGTCGGCAGATGTCAAGAAGCCGGCACATGGCCGGCTTGGGTTGGCGAGAGCCTAGCGAACGATTCAGGCGAAGGTATTGAGACGCGTGCCGACTGACCCCTCGGTGGCGAGCGGTGCCGTTGGCGCCGCCGACGCCATCAACTGCGATATATGATCCGCCTGGGTATCCATCGATGTCTTCATCAACTTCGCTTGGGTGTCCGTGGCGGCCTGTACCTGCTGCATGGCGAGCACTGCGCTGACTGCGCTGTTAACACTTGAGTCCATGAATATCTCCCTGTTAGAGGTATGAAAACCTCATACCTCTTTATCGGTATCGGCAGGCGAGAAGAAACATTGAAAAGGCCTTGGAGTTCTCTAAAGGGCAAGGGGTTTAATCTTTTACGGGATCAATACCGGGCGCTGAAGTAACGCCGGGCCTGCATGAGCCCGGCGGATGTGCGGCCAGTCAATCGTGCGAACTGCGCCGGACGAGGGCGACGATGCCGAGTGCCGCGCCGGCAAACAGGGCCGTTTTCAGTGCCGGATGCAGCGCTGCGCTGGTGTACGGACTCGACGTGTGAACACGGTTGGGATACTCCGCACGTTCGCGCATGTCGGTTGCCGGCTCGTGCAGGGAAAAGCGATAGCGATGCTCGGGCCGGTCGAGCTTCTGTTGGCCGATCATCTGGGACTCCATGAGCTTGTCCGCCAGGCGCGGGGCACAATTCCCCAGCAGGGTGATCAGCTTGCCGCCGCCACCGACATAAACGTCGCGCTTGGGTGACTCGGCACAATGCAGAATGCTGCGAGCGACTATGCTGGGGTCGTAAAGCGGCGGCGGCAGGGTGGGCTCCTCCGTCATGATGTTCTTGGCGTGCTCCGCGAAAGGCGTGGCGATGCTGCCCGGCTTGATAAGCGAAACCGCGACCGGTGCACCCATGTCCTCGAGTTCCATGCGCAGCGCATCGGTGAATCCCTTGACGGCATGTTTCGAGGCGGAGTACATGCCTTGCATGGGAATGGCACGGTCCGAGGCAACCGATCCGAGATTGATGATGACTCCGCCATGCTCGCCATGCTGCTCGCTGAAGTAGCGCGCGGCTTCCAATGAGCCGTACACGACGCCCCAGAAGTTGGTTTCGAACAGCCGCTGATGATCCTCGGGGGCCACGTCGAGCATGGGGCCGAAGATGGAGACCCCAGCATTGTTGATCCAGGTATCGAAACCGCCGAAGTATTCGATCGCGGTGCTGGCGATGTCGCTCACCTGAAGCTGCTTGCCGACATCCGCGACCACATAGACCGCCTCGCCACCGGTCTGGTGGATCTCGTCGACGAGCTGGCGCAGCGAGTTCTCGTCGCGCGCCGCCAGTACCAATCGCGCACCGCTCTGGGCCGCCATGCGCGCCGTGGTGAGTCCGATGCCTGTGGTCGCGCCGGTGATCACGAGGGTTTGGTCTTCGAGCTTCTTGAAGCGCACTGCCATGTCACTCTCCTTGTTGCTATCGTTCCCGGCTCCATCGCCATCGCTTCGGCTCGCCATGAGCGGAAGAGGCTTCCTTGTTACGCTGCCGGGGATATCCGCTTAAGGATAGAAGCCATGCGCGGATTGCCAAAGCTTCTCTGTCTATTCGCCCTTGGCAACGCTCTCTTGTGGATGCCGTTCACTACGCTGATAGCAGGGTGTCGGCCCGATAGCCGCTCCGGATAACGTCGCCTGTAGGGTGAGATGAGATCGCTTCGCGAACGCGTCACGGCATATACGCCATAAGTGATAAAATGCCGGTTTTTGCCGGAAGCCAGCCCCGTGTCGATCCCCTCTGCCATTGCCTTTTTCGTTATCGTTTTCATGACATCGGCCCTGTCGGGGGTGTTCGGCATGGCGGGCGGGCTGATCCTGCTGTGGTTTTTGCTGCTGGCGCTGCCGGCGAGCGTGGCGATCGTCGTCCACGGGGTCATCCAGTTGTGCGCGAACGCCTCGCGGGCGTGGTTCTCACGCCACTACATCGACGTGCGCATCGTTGCGATCATCGCCTCGGGCGGAGCGCTGTCGGCGATCGCCTTGGCATTGGCCGGCTATCATCCCAATACGGCGATCGTCTCGCTATTGATCGGTGTGATGCCGATCCTGGTGTGGATTCCCAAGGCCTGGTTCCATTTCGATGCGGCGCGGCCGAGTCACGCCTTCTGCTGCGGCATCGTCGCCGGCGGGCTGACCATCGCCGCGGGCGTCTCGGGGCCGACCATCGATCTGTTCTTCATCCGCACCGCCATGGACCGGCGCCAGATCGTGGCCACCAAGGCGGCGGTGCAGGTCATCTCGCACGCCATCAAGATCCTCTTCTACGCCGGCTCGGCGCTCGCCCTGAGCGAGGGGCAATGGGGCGTGGTGGCATTGGCGGTGCCGTTCGCGATTCTCGGCACACGTGCCGGCAACGCCGTCCTGCGCCGGCTGACCGATGCCAATTTCCGCTACTGGACGCGCTGGATCGTCACCGTGATCGGCAGCTTCTACTTTCTGCAGGGGGTATGGGCACTGGTCTGACGCTCAACCGGCTGTCGGGCGGTGGCGCTCGCTGACCGGCGGCACGCCGAAGTAGCGTTTGTAGTCGCGGCTGAATTGCGAGGCGCTCTGATAACCCACCGTATTGGCGGCGCGCGCCACGCTGTAGTGGTGCTGCCCGAGCAGCACGCGCGCCTTGAGCAGCCGCAGGCGCTTTAAGTACTGCATCGGCGCCAGCCGCGTGGTGTGCTTGAAATGATGATGGAAGTGCGAGGCGCTCATGTTGACTTGCCGGGCCAGTGCATCGACCGTCAACGGCTGGGTGTAATGCTGGTGGAGAAAGGCCAGCGCATCGGCGATCTGGGCGTACTTGCCGGATTCGCGGATCAGCCGCCGCAAAGAGTCGCCCTGGGGGCCGCGCAGTGCCCCGAAGATCACTTCGCGGATGCGTCCGCCGCCCAGCGTATCGGCGAGCAGCGGGTCGTGCAGGCATTCCAGCAGGCGCAGCACGTTGTCGCCCATCGAGGCGTTCATCGGCACCGCGGCCATCGGCGAGGGGCTTTCGCCTTCGCCATGCGTGGCGGGCAGCGAGCGGGCCAGCTCGCCGAGCATCACCCGGTCGAGACGTACCATGACCCCCAGCAACGGCTGTTCGGGGCTGGCCAGGGTCTCGCACTCGAAAGGCAGCGGCAGGGCTTGAATCAGGTAGTTGCCGGCACCGTAATGAATTACCCGGTCCTCGAGATAGCCTACCTTGCCGCCCTGGGCGACGACGATCAGGCAAGGATCGTAGATCAGCGGTGTGCGTGACTGGCCGTGGCAACTGGTGAAAAGCTCCACGCCGGGCATACGTGTCGTCATGAACCCTTCGCCGTCGACCAGCGGGGCGATCAGTGCGGCCATGCGGCGGCCGAGGTCGGCGGCCGGGGCGGCCTCGTGCAGCAGCGTGGCGGGATGGGCGGCGGGGGACATGCTCTCCTCGCGTTCGGTGGCGGTTGGGTCATCATAACATTAGGCATGCAAGAAGCCTTAAGTATGCTTGATCGACTGTAATTAAAAAGTATCGGGCATGTATCAAGCAGGATCAAGCATGGCTTGTTCGGCGGGCAGTGGCCACACTGGAGGCGTTCGCTCATTTGCCATCGGCCGTGCTCAGCGGTCGATCCTGTCTGCTGAAAAAGGAGTCTTTCATGTCGCAGGCCAAGGGTTACGCCGCGCATTCCGCTGAATCCCCGTTGACGCCGTACGCCTTCGATCGCCGTGAGCCGCGCCCCGACGACGTCGCCATTGATATCCTCTACTGCGGGGTCTGCCACAGCGATCTGCACTTCGCCCGTGACGACTGGGGGATGGCCTCCTACCCGGTAGTGCCGGGTCACGAGATCGTCGGGCGAGTGACCCGCGTGGGCAGCGAGGTCAGCAACTTCAAGGAGGGCGATCTGGTCGGCGTGGGTTGCATGGTCGATTCCTGCCGCCACTGCCAGGCCTGCAACGACGGCCTCGAGCAGTACTGCGCCGAAGGGTTCGTCATGACCTATGGCAGCCCGGACCGTCACGACGGCAGCCTCACCCAGGGCGGCTATTCCGACAAGGTGACGGTCAGCGAGCGCTTCGTGCTGCGCATGCCCGAGGGCATCGATCTCAAATCGGCCGCGCCGCTGCTGTGCGCCGGCATCACCACTTATTCACCGCTCAAGCACTATGGCGTCAAGCCGGGCGACAAGGTCGGGGTGATCGGCATGGGCGGGCTTGGCCACATGGGCGTCAAGCTGGCCAAAGCCTTGGGCGCCGAGGTGACGCTGTTCACCCGCTCGGAGAGCAAGGTCGAGGAAGCCAAGAGCAACGGTGCCGATCACGTGGTGGTCTCCACCGACGACGAGCAGATGGCGGCCATCGCCGAAACCTTCGACTTCATGCTCGATACCGTGCCGGTGCCGCATGACATCAACCCCTACCTGGCGGCGCTGAAGTACGACGGTACGCATATTCTGGTTGGCCAGTTGCAACCGCTCGAGCCCGCCGTCGAGGGGGTCAACCTGATCTTCCGGCGCCGCGTACTGGCCGGCTCGCTGATCGGCGGCATCCCCGAGACCCAGGAGGTGCTGGATTTCTGCGCCGAGCGCGGCATTAGCTGTGATGTCGAGATGATCGACATTCAGGACATCAACACTGCCTGGGAGCGGATGCAGAAGGGTGACGTGCGCTATCGTTTCGTCATCGACATGGCGTCTCTGAAGGACACGGCCTGATACTGGTCCCGCCGGCCGACCCGCCCGAAGGCGGGTCGGCTGTCTTGCTTGTCTTCCCTGAATCCTTCCTTGCGCTCGAGCGTCACTTGCTCGAGCGTCACTTTCGTTGCATCGACGACGGCTTGCCGAGGTTCTCGGGGCCGAAGGAGTCGGGCAACAGGGCATCCATGGTGTAGTGCTTGAGCATGTTTCCCTGCCCGTCGAGCACCATGATCTCGGTGTACGGCGTGGCGAATTCGCGGATGCGCTGGCGACAGTCGCCACAGGGCGAGCACAACGCCTCGCCGGGGCCGATCACATAGAGCGTGTGGATCTCGCGCTCGCCGGCGGAGACCAGCGCGGCGATGGCGCTGGCTTCGGCGCACAGGCCTTTGTAGTTGGCGCTTTCCACGTTGCAGCCCCAATAGTGCGTACCACTTTCGCTGATCAACAGCGCGCCGACCGGATGGTCCGAATAAGGCACGTAGGCGTTGTCGCGCACCTCGATCAGTGCCTGGCGCAGCGTATCGGATAGCGGTGCTGCTCTCATGACGTTGGCTCCTGCTGGTCATCGCGCAGCACGGCGTCGAGCGTGATGGCCATCATGTCGTGGAAGCTGGTCTGGCGCTTCTCGGCGCTCAGCGCCTCGCCGCGCAGAATATGGTCGGATACCGTGCACACGGTCAGTGCCCGGGCACCGTATTCGGCGGCCACGCCGTAGAGCCCGGCGGCTTCCATCTCGACGCCGACGATGCCGTAGCGCTTCATCAGTTCGAGCAGTGCCGTCTGCGGCGAGTAGAACAGATCTGCCGAGAACAGGTTGCCGACCTTGACCGATACCCCGCGTGCCGCGGAGGCGTCGACAACATGGCGCGTCAACTCGAAATCGGCGATGGCGGCGAAGTCGTGGTCCAGAAAACGCGTGCGGTTGACCTTGGAGTCGGTACAGGCACCGATCCCGACGACGATATCGTGGATCCGCACGTCGTCGCACACTGCACCGCAGGAGCCGACGCGGATTAGGGTCTTCACGTCATAATCGGTGATCAGCTCCTTAGCGTAGATCGACACCGAGGGAATGCCCATGCCGTGGCCCATCACCGAGATGCGCCGGCCTTGATAGTAGCCGGTGAACCCCAGCATGTTGCGTACGCGGTTGACCGTCGTGACCTCGTCGAGAAAGGTCTCGGCGATGAACTGTGCCCGCAGCGGGTCGCCGGGCATGAGTACGGTGTCGGCAAAATCGCCGGGCCGGGCTTCTATATGGGCGGTAGCCATGGATGACTCCTGTTGTTGTGGTCTTGGACTTGGACATTAGCGGCTGGCAAGAAAGGAGCGGCCGTAGGCCATGTCGCTGACACCGAAGTAGCCGGCCAGCGACTGGCCGATATCGGCGAAGGTCTCGAGCCGACCCAGCGAGCCGGCGCAGACGCCGTTGCCCAGCGCCAGCACCGGGACTTGCTCGCGGGTGTGGTCGCTGCCCTGCCAGGTCGGGTCGCAGCCGTGATCGGCGGTCAGCAGCAGCAGGTCGTCGGGGCGCAGCCGCTCGAGCAGTTCGGGCAGGCGGCGATCGAAAGCCTCCAGGGCGGCGGCGTAGCCGAGAGGGTCGCGGCGATGACCAAAGAGCGTATCGAAATCGACGAAGTTGGTCATAATCAGCGTGTCGCCGTCGTCGGGGCGCTCGATCTCGGCCAGCGTGGCGTCGAACAGCGCCTCGAAGCCGCTGACCTTGACCTGGCGGCTGATGCCGCAGTGGGCGTAGATGTCGCCGATCTTGCCGATCGCCACCACTTGGCCGCCGCGCTCGTCGCACAGCTTCTGCAACAGCGTGGGCGACGGCGGTTCGACGGCGTAGTCGCGGCGGTTGCCGGTACGCAGGAACTCCCGGCGGCTCTCACCGGTGAAAGGGCGCGCGATGACTCGGCCGATGTTGTAGGGCATCAATAGTTCGCGGGCGATCTCGCACAGTCGGTAGAGCCGATCGAGGCCGAAGTGGGTCTCGTGGCAGGCGATCTGGAACACCGAGTCGGCGGAGGTGTAGACGATCGGCTTGCCGCTGGCGAGATGCGCCTCGCCCAGCGACTCGATGATCGCCGTGCCCGAGGCGTGACAGTTGCCCAGCACGCCGGGCAGTCCGGCGCGCTTCACCAGTTCCTCGAGCAGCTCGGGCGGGAAGCTGTCCGTCTTGTCGTCGAAGTAGCCCCAGTCGAAGAGCACCGGCACGCCGGCGATTTCCCAGTGGCCGGACGGCGTGTCCTTGCCCGAGGAGATCTCTCCGGCGGCGGCGTAGGCGCCGACGACTTCCTCGGGTGGCGTCATGCCCGCGGCCCAGTCTCCGCCACTCAGCTGGTGGGCGTGCAGTAGGCCTAGGCGTGCCAGGTTGGGCAGCGCCAGGGGCTGGCCTCTTGCGGCGCGCTGCTCGGCAATATGCCCGAGGGTGTCGGCGCCGGCATCGCCGAACGCGGCGGCATCCGGAGCGCCACCGATGCCGAAGGAATCGAGAACCAGAACGATGGCGCGAGTCATGAGCGTGTCTCCTCGTGAATGACGGCGTGAATCAGCGTGGGCGGGGCGATGGCGTCTCCAAGCTGGAAGGCCTGGCGGATCCGTTGACGGGCCTGCTCGGCATCACGCGCGGTGCGGGCGTGGATCAACGCCAGCGGCTCGCCGGCTTCGACGTGCTGACCGAGTTCGGCGATCTCGCTGAGGCCCACGCTGTGGTCGATGGCGTCGCCGGCGTTGCGCCGCCCACCGCCCAGCGCGACCACCGCCATGCCCAGCTCGCGAGTCTCGATGGCGGCAACAGTCCCTGCATGCGGCGCAGGCACGGCCACCACCGTTTCAGCGGCAGGTAGGTGCGATTCGGGGTGCTCGAGCAGGTCGGCGGGCCCGCCGAGCCCGGCCACCATGCGCGCGAAACGCTCCGCGGCATCGCCACTGTCCAAGGCCCGGGCGAGGCGTGTGGCCGCCGCCTCCGACGTCGTGGCCAGGCCCGACTGCAGCAGCATTTCCACGGCGAGCGCCTGGGTGACCTGGTAGAGGCGGCTGGTACGGTCGTTACCGGTGAGCAGCGTCAGGGCCTGCTGGATCTCCAGCGCGTTGCCGGCGCTTCTCGCCAGCGGTTGGTTCATGTCGGTGAGCAGCGCGCTGGTGCGCGTGCCGGCACCGCTGGCAATGGTCACGATCGCCTCGGCGAGCTCGCGGGAGGCTTCCAGCGTGGGCATGAAGGCGCCGCTGCCGACCTTGACGTCCATGACCAGTGCCTCTAGTCCGCAGGCGAGCTTCTTGCCGAGGATCGAGGCGACGATCAGGGGGAGCGACTCGACGGTGGCGGTGACGTCGCGCACCGCATAGAGGCGCTTGTCGGCGGGGGCGAGACTCGCCGTCTGGCCGATGATCGCCACGCCGACCTCGCGCACCAGTCGCCGGAAGGTGGCGTCGTCAGGCGTGACGTCATAGCCGGGAATCGCCTCGAGCTTGTCCAGCGTACCACCGGTGTGGCCCAGGCCGCGTCCCGAGACCATCGGCACGTGAGCGCCGCAGGCGGCGACCCACGGGCCGAGCACCAGCGATACCAGGTCGCCCACGCCACCGGTGGAGTGCTTGTCGGCCACCGGGCCTTCGAGGCCGGCATCCTCCCAGCGCATGACGTGACCGGAGTCGCGAATCGCCGTGGTCAGTGCGATGCGCTCCTCGAGATTCATGTCCTGCAGGTAGACGGCCATGGCGAAGGCGCCGATCTGTGCATCGCCGATGTCGCCCGAGACGATACCCTGCATGAAGGTGCGGATCGCCGCAGAGGGCAGCGTCTGGCCGTCGCGCTTCAGGCGAATGATCTCCTGGGCCAGCATGCTCAGTAGCCTCCGGAAGTCGCCGGCGCACCGGCTGCATCAACGCCGAGCGTGACGAGCAGGTCTTTCAGCAGCCCCGAAGCGCCAAAGCGGAAGTGGGCCGGCGTCAGCCAATCCTCGCCCATCAATTGTGTCGCCAGGTCGAGATAGGCCTGGGCCTCCGCGGTGGTGCGGATACCGCCGGCGGCCTTGAAGCCCACGTCGCGGCCGCTGTCGCGGATGGCGGTGAGCATGATCTCGGCGGCCTCCAGTGTGGCGTTGACGGCAACCTTGCCGGTGGAGGTCTTGAGAAAGTCGGCGCCCGCATCGAGAGCGACCTGCGACGCGTGGCGGATGAGTTCCGGTGTCTTGAGCTCACCGCTCTCGAGAATCACCTTCAGCGTACGTTGACCGCAGGCCTTGCGACAGGCGGCGATCAGTTCGTGTCCCACGTCTTCGTTACCCGCCTGCAGCGCCCGGTAGGGGAATACCACGTCGACCTCATCGGCCCCGGCGGCGATCGCCGCATGCGTCTCGCGCACGGCGCGTGCCACGTCATCGCTGCCGTCGGGAAAGTTGGTTACCGTGGCGATACGCACCTGTCCGGACAGGCCGAGAGCCTCGAGCTCGCGGTGGGCGTCGGCAATGAAGCGCGGATAGATACATACGGCGGCGGGCGTGCCCGCGGGCGTCTTGGCGCGACGGCAGAGCTCGGCGATACGCGAGGCGTCGTCATCGTCATTGAGCGAGGTGAGATCCATCAGGGTCAATGCCTGACGGGCGGTTTGTTGTAGTGACGTCATACCGTGGCGTTCCTGTGCAGTTGGCGTGCGGGTGGGCGAAACGAGATATCATAAGGCCCGCGCTCGTAGATTATCGTTGTGGGCCGCTTAAGAAGTAACCATGCCATATTTCAGTGATGTTATTTTTTTAACATCTTTTTGTGATAAAAGTCACTGCTGTTCTTTGACGAGCGTTTGTTTATGCCATTGGCGCTCAGGGCGGGAGTTGGGGTAACGTTGGTCGAATGACAGCAACGTCCTGACCCGCAAGACAATTCGCCAGGAGAAGAGGATGAATGGCCGCAGTGCCGCTCGGCTTGAGCATCTGTGTGAAGTGCTGAAAGGGGGCGGGATGATCCAGCTCTCCGAGGCCGCCAGGATGTGTGGCGTCTCGGAGATGACCATTCGCCGCGATATCGCTGCCAGCAAGGGCACTATCGTCTCGCTCGGCGGACGCCTGGTGATGGGCGACGACCCTCAGTTCGTGTCGGTCTACAACCTCGATGCCCAGAAAGGCCGTTATGCGCCGGCCAAGCAGCGCTTGTGCAAGGCCGCCGCGGCACTCATCGAGGACGGCGACACGATCTTCATCGATTGCGGCACGACGCTGACGGCACTGGCGACCACGCTGAGCCGTGACATCAGCCTGACGGTGGTGACCTATGCGCTCAATATCGTCAATGCCTTCAACCAGCGGCAGCTTTCCAACGTCAGGATGATCCTGCTTGGTGGGCTCTACTATCCGGCCTCGCAATCGTTCGGTGGCCAGGAGATGGCCACGGCGATCCGGCGCCTGGGCATCAACAAGGCCTTCTTTTCCGCGGCCGGCGTGCATGTGGAAAAAGGCGTGAGCTGTTTCCACTTTCACGAGGTTACGCCGAAGCAGGCGGCCATAGAGAGCGCCGAGCAGCGCATTCTGGTGGTGGACGAAAGCAAACTGGACAGTGTGCGTCCGGCCTTCTTCGCCGATCTGAAAATGTTCGACATTCTGCTGACCAACGATGAACCGGGCAGGGCGCTGCGCGAGCGAGTGCAGTCCATGGCCGGGCGCGACTGGCCCGAGGTGCAGGTGGTCTGAAGGGATCTTCCCGGCGGTGCCCTGCGGCGGGCAGTGTCAATCGCAGACGCAGTGGTGTGTGGTCTGCCTGTCGATAGTGCGACCCGCGCCGCAGCCGCCCGGATCAGACCCAGGCAGCCGTCTACTCAGGAGGTCGGTATGGGAATTCTCGACAGGGGGGAGGCAACATGACAACGGATGCCTCTCCCCTGGCGGCCTATCAACAGGCGATCCTCGACCAAGGCTTTGTGCCCGACAGTGCCCAGCAGCATGCAGCCACGCTGCTGGATGAGTGCTTTCAAGCACTTCATCGCCGCAGTGACCACGCGGGGCAGGGCGATCCGATTGCGGGCGTGTATCTCTGGGGGCCGGTCGGCCGTGGCAAGACCTGGTTGATGAACGCCTTCCATCAGCGGCTTGCCGTGCCCGCTCGGCGTCAGCATTTTCATCACTTCATGCATTGGGTGCATCGACGCCAGTTCCAGCTGGCGGGCGTGGAAGATCCGCTGATGCAGCTCGCCGGGGAGCTGAGCGCCGAAATTCGAGTGCTGTGCCTCGATGAGCTGTTCGTCAACGATATCGCTGATGCGATGATTCTCGGCCGTCTGCTGCGCGCGATGTTCGAACAGGGCGTGGTGCTGGTGACGACCTCCAATCAGGCACCGCAACAGCTCTATGCCGAGGGATATAACCGTGAGCGTTTCACTCCCGCCATCGCCGCGATCGAGCGTCACATGCGAGTGGTCCCTCTCGACGGGGGGCAGGATCACCGCCTGCATCCCGGCGAGAAGCACCAGCGCTATTGGCTGCGTAAGCCGGGCCAGACAAGTGCGTTGGCCGCGGTGTTCGATCGGCTCGGGGCCGGCCAACCGCTGAGTGCCGAGCCCATCGTCGTCGGGCACCGGTCGATTCCGGTGGTGCAGCGAAGTGAACATGTCCTCTGGTGTCGCTATGCCGACCTGTGCGAGTCGCCGCTGGCGGCGCTCGACTTCATGGCGCTGTGTGACCGATACACGCATATTCTGTTGGGCGAGGTGCCGCGACTGGGCGGTCAGCCGCGAGAGGGCGTCATCGCGCGGGGCACCGAGGATGGGGTGGCGCGAGTCGATGCCGGAGATCGTCAGCTTCCCGAGCTGTCCAGAAAGGACGATGGGGTACGCCGCTTCATCGCTCTGGTGGATGAATGTTACGACCGCGGCATACCGCTGTATCTGGAAGCCGATGTTCCTCTGCCCGAACTGTACACGCAGGGCTATCTGATCTTCTCGTTTCGCCGTGCTCTGAGTCGATTGCAGGAAATGCAACTGGCGCGCTTTGCCGTCCAGTAACCTCCTGGGTTCCAAGTCGCCTTCATGGCTTCGCGGCTTACGCTACGGTGATGCATAGTCGCTACGGGTGACTGAAAAACACTGTCCCGCCGATTTCCAGATGAGACCTGACCGCGTCTCTCACCGGAGAAGTTCCGTATGGCCGATGATGTGCGAATCGTGCAGCTGTCTACCGCTTCGTCTCACGTCGTTAGCGTTGCCGCGTGGCAGAATGCGCAGTGGGGGCATCTGGGTCCCGAGATGTCCCTTCAGGAGCGCATCGAGGAAGTCCGCGGTGAGTGCGCCGCGAGCTGACGCCATGGCTGGCCTCGGTGTATGTGCTGCCCGCATGGCGCGGGCAGGGTGTCGCCTCCGCGCTGGTCCGGCGGGTGGAGCAGCAAGCCCGCGCGGCAGGTATCGGACGCCTTTATCTGTACACGCCCGATCAGCGGACACTTTATCGGCGTCTCGGCTGGGAGGATCGGGAAAGCCTGGGCTACCGGGGCGAGGCGGTGACGGTCATGTGTCGCTTGCTGGACAACGACGCGCCCCCGACCTGCACGCAATGAGGGACTATCTGGGCGATCAGCGCTTGCGGATCAGCCCTTCCTGGGCGACGGACGCTACCAGCTCGCCGTCGCGGTTGAAGATATTGCCGCGGGCGAAGCCACGCGCGCCGCCGGCCCAGGGGCTGTCCATATCGTAGAGTAGCCAGTCGTTGACCTGGACGTCGCGATGAAACCACAGCGAGTGGTCGAGGCTGGCCGCCTGCAGGCGCGGATCGCTGAAGTCGGTGTCATGCGGCTGCAGGGCGGTCCCCAGCAGATTGAAGTCGGAGCTGTAAGCGAGCAGGTAACGGTGCAGGGCGCTATCGTCGGGCAGGTCGCCGGCCAGGCGGAACCACAGTTGCTTGGTGGGCGGCGTGATGCCCTCGCTGTGGATGGAGCCCTTCACCGGCAGCATCTCGATGGGATGCCCGGTGACGTCGCCAATGCTCGAGGCGGTGACTCTCTGGTCCATCAGCGACTCGGGGGACGGTACCTGGGGCGCGTTGGTCTGGTGTTGGAAGCCTTCCTCCTCGCCGTGGAAGGAGGCGCTACAGAAAAAAATCGGCTTGCCGCCCTGGATAGCGGTGACGCGACGCGTGGTGAAGCTGCCGCCATCGCGCACGCGATCGACCTGGTAGACCACGGGACGCTTGGCGTCGCCGGGGCGCAGGAAATAGCCATGCATCGAGTGTGCCTTGCGCTCGGTGTCGACGGTCTGGCTGGCGGCCGACAACGCCTGCCCCAGCGCCTGGCCACCGAACAGTTGAGGAAAGCCGAGATCCTGGCTGCTGCCGCGAAACAGGTTTTCCTCGAGCATTTCCAGGCCCAGCAGGGCCACCAGATCATCGAGTGCTTGTGTCATAAACCGTGTCCTTCACAATCAGCGTTGAGTTTGGTGCCGCATGGCGCGGTGCATAGGGCAAGACCGTAAGCATACCGGAGAGTGATATTTTGCGCAGCGACACCTATTACATGCATCGTGCCCTGGATCAGGCGCGCCTGGCGTTCCAGGCGGGAGAAGTGCCGGTCGGGGCGGTGGTGGTAGACGTCGCCGGCGAAATCGTCGGCAGTGGTTTCAACGCGCCGGTTTCGCGCCATGATCCCAGCGCCCATGCCGAGATTCAGGCGTTGCGCGATGCCGGCATCCGGCGCAGGAACTACCGTCTGGACGGCTGTACGCTATTCGTGACGCTCGAGCCCTGCATCATGTGTGTCGGCGCCATTATTCATGCGCGCATCGCGCGTGTCGTCTATGCGGCAGCCGAGCCCAAGACCGGCATGGTCGAGTCGAAGGCTAACCTGATCGCACAACCCTGGTTCAATCATACGGTCGCCGTCGAGGGCGGTATCCTGGCCAGCCGCGCTGCGGCGCTGCTGCGTGAGTTTTTCGCTGCCTGTCGGGCCGGAGATCGCTGAGGTGCCGATGGGGGGCGCTTGCTTACAGTGAGACGGCACGCTCGACACGATTGCGTCCGTTGGCTTTGGCCCGGTAGAGCGCTTCGTCGGCGGCCTGAATGAGCGCTTCCAGTTCCATTGGCGGGCCTGCCGCGGTGGCGATCCCCACGCTGAGCGTCACCGGCGAAATGCCGTTGGGCTGCTTGAGTCCGGTATCGTATGTGGCGTGGCGCAACTGCTCGGCCAGCGCCAGGGCCTGCTCGGCATCACACTCGGGAATGCAGGCCACGAACTCCTCGCCGCCATAGCGCGCCAATAGCCCGCCTGCGGCATCTACCGGAATACGTCCGGCTTGCGCCAGACGCTGTAAATAGCGATCCCCCTCCAGATGGCCCAGGCTGTCATTGACCGCCTTGAAGTGATCGATGTCGCAGATCATCACCGTAAGCGGCAGGCGTGTCTGCTCCGCGGCGGCCCACTCCATCAGCCGGCGGCGATTGGGCAGTCCGGTCAGCTCGTCGTGGTGCGCCAGCCAGGCGATCTCCTGCTGCAGACGCGAACGTTCGATCACTTCCTCGCGCAGCGAGGTGTTAGCGCGGAATAGGGCGCCCTGCTGGGTTTTCAACCGGCGATAGATGTACAGCACTAGATACACCAGATAGGCGAAAACCAGACTGCAGGTGAGGGTGATTTCCGGCAGGCGCGGGCGCAAGGCGAGCAGAAACGGCAAGCTGGGGCGAATGCTCAATTGCAGCGTGTGGCCCCCGAAATCGATGTCGACGTCGTGCTGCCAGTCGGCCAACTGCCGGGTCGGTCCAAGCCGAACGTATTGCTGCTGGTTTGCGGTCAGGCTGATGGCCAGGTTGCGCGTGTCGACCCGTTCCAGGATCGTTTCGAGCAGCGTCTGCAGGCTAACCACCATGGCGATGGCGCCGAACAGAGTGCCGTCGACGGGGTCGCGCACCGGCAGGTAGCTGATCATGCCCCTGCCGCCCTGCAGCAGGTCGATGACGCCGGTTTGCCCCTCGACGCCCCAAATCAGCGGGCGCTCCAGGGCCGCGTGAGTTGCCGGCTGCGCGTCAAAAAGGCGCACGCCGAGCACGTTGTCGTTGTTCTGGTAGGGATAGAGACGCAGGACCCAGCTGTCGCGGTCGATGAAGGCGATGGCGCGAAAATAGCCGAAGTCCTGAGAGTAGCGGCTCGTCTGCTGCTCCCATTGCGCGACGCTGGGGATATGGCCGAGCATGCCCCAGAAGCTCGAGAAACGACGCATGGCCTCGAGATGGGTCTGTACCTCGAGGCTCAGCAGCTGGCCGAGCTGATTGCCGGTGTCGGCGATGTTGCGCGAGACGTGAATATCCTCGAGATGCTTTTGTTGCATCCAGCTAGTGATGCCCAGCAGGGCAATAGCGATACTGAAGCTCAACGGCAGGCGAATGCGCCGCCAGCAACGCCGCAGCAACGGCAGTAGTTCGACGCAGTGAGCGCCCCATAACAGGGCCAGGGCCAGCAGGATGCCGGGCGAGGCGGCGTAGGCATGCGTGTCGAAGGCGCTCTCATCCAGAGAATGCATAAAACTTTCATAGAACAGCGCTCCCAGAGCCAGGCCCTGCGTGGCCAGCAGGATAGGAATACCCAAGCCTAGCCGTTGTTGGATGAGAGTATTGATGGCCAGTCCGTAAAGCAGTGTCAGTACCAGTGCCGGTGGGCGTAGCTGATAGAAACTCCAGGGGCCGGGCAATAGTTCGATAAACTGGTTCCAGCCGGGCTGAGGCAGCCAGCTTCTCGTCAGCAGGTAGCTCAGCGACAGGGGGACCATGAGAAGTATCAGCCCCAGCAGAAGCCACCGGCTAGTTCTGAGCCAGCGCTGCTGCCAGGCCAGTTGTCCGGCCACCAGTAACCCGCACAGCAGGGCGAGCAGCCAGCCCTGACCGGGTGTATCGGTCGACAGGGCGCCGAGCAATACGGCGGGCAGGGCCAGCAGAACGACAGTGCGGGGCAACGTCATCAGAGCATCGCGCCTTTGTTAAGTTATGTTTCAGACGTTACCTATAATACCGGGGAAATTGTATCGAAAAGCGTTTCGGGGTCCTTTTCTCTGCGTTCTCCCAACTGATGGAACTGCTGCTGGCTGCGGTCGACGTAGTTGAGAATCTCATAGTAGCGGCGGATATTGCGCACATAGATGACCGGCTCGCCACCGCGCGCATAGCCGTGACGGACCTTGGAGTACCATTCGCGCTTCTGCAGCAGCGGTAGCGCCTCGCGAACATCGCTCCAGGCATACGGGTCGCCGCCGCGCATCTCGGCGATCTTCTGCGCATCGTAGAGATGCCCCAGGCCCACGTTGTAGGCTGCCAATGCCATCCAGGTGCGGTCGGGCTCGGGTATCTCCTGCTGTAGGCGATCCTTGACACTGCGCAGATAGCGCGCGCCGCCTTCGATGCTCTGTTCGGGATCGAGCCGGTTATCTACGCCCACCTGCTCGGCGGTGGGCAATGTCAACATCATCAGCCCGCGCACCCCGGTGGGTGATGTGGCCTCGGGTTTCCAGTGCGACTCCTGATAGCCCAGGGCGGCGAGCAGCTTCCAGTCGAAGCCCGTATTGCGCGCCGCTTCGCGAAACAGCGCCGTATACTCCGGCAAGCGGCCTTGGACATGGCGGATGAACAGTCGGGCGCCGACATACTCCAGATAATCGTCGTGACCAAAATACCTGTTCACCAACCGCATCAGGGTGCCATCTGCCTGCAGGCTGTCGAGAAAGCGGTTGGCTTCCTCCAGCAATTCCAGTCCCGCGCCTTCGGGAAAGGCCCAGGCGAGGCTCAACGGCTCGCCGAGCACGAAGGCATTTTCCACGCCGGGGAAGAACAGCCGGTTGAGCTTGAACTGGTGGGCGTAGATCACTGCCGCGTCGAGTTCGCCGTCCTCGACCATGTGCAGCAGATCGGCGACTTCCAGATCGGCGGTCTCGCGCCAGCTCAGGTCGGGCCACTGGGCTTGCGCTTCACGCAGCACCAAGCTGGCGCCCGAGCCATGGATCACGCCGATATCCAGGTTAAGCAGATCCTCCGCCGACTGCGGCGGTGGCAGGCCGCGGCGATAGACCACCAGCGGCTGCAATGCCAGGATGGGCCGGCTGTAGCGAATGCCGGGCAGGGTCGGGTCCAGCGGCAGCGCCGCCGCCGCCAGGTCGGCGCGACCGCTGCGAACGGCCTCCAGCACGCTCTGGATGTTGCCTTCGTTGTCGATCGCCAGGCTCACTCCCAGGTGCTCGGCAAAGCGGCGCACCAGCTCGTATTCGAACCCGGTGGGACCGTGGCGGCCTTCGTAGTAAGTGGTCGGCGTGTTGCGGGTAAACACCTGAATGAAATCGTGTTTACGTATCGCTCTCAGCCCATCGTCGACATAGAACAAGGGCTGGGCCGGAAATAGCAGCGACAGGAGCGCCAGCAGAGCCGTAACGACGCGGCGTAGGTAATATCTAAAGGCAGCTCGCATGCAGTCGGGTCGGTAGGGAGACGGTAGACAACCTTAACGGTAGCGAACCAGACTGTCATCTGTGGCAATTCCACGCACGCCCCGATCCGGCTTGCCGGGTTTCGCGCTTTCATCCGCTTTCCAGTATCATGGCGGGCATTACTCGCCGCTCACGGCACCCTTTCCATGTTGTCCTAGAGGCTTCTTTCGACATGCTCGAACTGCGAGGAGCGCCCGCCCTTTCCGCTTTCCGTCATGCCAAGTTATTGGCCGTCCTGCGTGCGGCCGTGCCCGAGGTCGAGGCGCTGCATGCCGATTACGTGCATTTCGTCGATCACGACGGCGAACTGGATGCCAGCGCCCGCAGGGTTCTCGAAAACCTGCTGGACTATGGTCATTCGCGTGACGCTGCACCGCCGACCGACGGTTACCTGTTCCTGGTGGTACCGCGCCTGGGCACGTTGTCGCCCTGGTCGTCCAAGGCCACCGATATCGCCCGCAACTGCGGGCTCGAGCAGATTCGGCGTCTCGAGCGCGGCGTGGCCTACCGGGTGTCGTTAAACGGTACGCTCAGCGAAGAGGCTTTCGCCGCTATCGTAGCGGCCCTGCACGACCGCATGACCGAATCGGTGCTGGCCGACCCCAGCGATGCCGTCAAGCTTTTCGCCCATCACGAGCCTGCACCGCTGGGGCAGGTGGATATTCTCGAGGGCGGGCGCGCGGCGCTGGAAGCCGCCAATGGCGAGCTCGGCTTGGCCTTGGCCGACGACGAGATCGACTATCTGCTCGAAGCCTTTCAGGGGCTGGGGCGCAATCCCAGCGATGTCGAGCTGATGATGTTCGCGCAGGCCAACTCCGAGCATTGTCGGCACAAGATCTTCAATGCCGACTGGATCATCGACGGCGAGGCGCAGCAGCGCTCGCTGTTCAAGATGATCAAGCACACTTACGAGTGCGCGCCCGACGATATCCTCTCTGCCTACAGTGATAACGCCGCAGTGATCCGCGGTACCGCGGCGGCGCGCTTCTACCCCGAGCCGCTGTTGTTTAAGGCGCCCGATGCCGCGCAGACGGCCGGTACGCCCAATGCGGCGGGGACCCGGGATGAACATGGTGCCCGCTACGTGGCGAGCCACGAGCCGATCCATATTCTCATGAAGGTGGAGACGCACAACCATCCTACCGCCATCGCGCCGCACCCGGGCGCTGCTACCGGGGCGGGCGGCGAGATTCGCGACGAGGGCGCCACCGGTGTCGGCGGCAAGCCCAAGGCCAGCCTCACCGGTTTCACGGTATCCAACCTGCGCATCCCCGAGTTCGTTCAGCCCTGGGAGGCCTTCGACTACGGCAAGCCCGAGCGCATCCAGAGCGCATTGGAGATCATGCTCGAGGCGCCGGTCGGCGGGGCGAGCTTCAACAACGAGTTCGGGCGCCCCAACCTTACCGGTTACTTTCGTACCTACGAGCAGGACGCGGTCGGCGCCGGCGGCATAGAGCGCCGCGGCTACCACAAGCCGATCATGCTCGCCGGCGGTTACGGCAACATCCGCGAAGGCCACGTGGCCAAGGGCGAGATTCCGGTGGGCGGCAAGCTGATCGTGATGGGCGGGCCTTCGATGCTGATCGGGCTCGGCGGCGGTGCGGCCTCCTCGATGGCGTCGGGTGCCTCGAGCGAAGATCTCGATTTCGCTTCGGTGCAGCGCGGCAATGCCGAGATGGAACGCCGTGCCCAGGAAGTCATCGACCGCTGCTGGGCGCTGGGGGAAGCCAACCCGATTCGTTTCATTCACGACGTGGGCGCCGGCGGGCTGTCCAATGCCTTGCCGGAACTGGTCAAGGACGGCAATCGCGGCGGACGTTTCGAGTTGCGCGCGGTACCCAATGCCGAGCCGGGCATGAGCCCGCTGGAAATCTGGTGCAACGAGGCGCAGGAGCGCTACGTACTGGCGGTAGCCGCCGAAGACCTCGACACCTTCGATGCGTTGTGCACGCGTGAGCGCTGTCCCTATGCGGTGGTGGGCGCAGCGACCGAGGCGCATCATCTCAACGTGCATGACGGTCACTTCGACAGCCAGCCGATCGATCTGCCGATGAGCGTGCTGTTCGGCAAGCCACCGAAGATGAGCCGCGAATTCAACCGCGAAAGCCGCGAGATGCCGGGCATCGGGCTGGACAATCTCGACCTGCGCGAGGCGCTCGATCGAGTCCTGCGTCTACCAGCGGTGGCCTCCAAGAGTTTTTTGATCACCATCGGCGACCGCTCGATCACCGGACTGGTGGCCCGCGATCAAATGGTCGGCCCCTGGCAGGTGCCGGTGGCCGATTGCGCGGTGACCACGGCGAGTTTTGATACCCACGCCGGCGAGGCGATGGCGATGGGCGAGCGTCCGCCGGTGGCGCTGATCGACCCGGCGGCCAGCGCGCGGCTGGCGGTCGCCGAGGCGATCACCAACCTGGCCGCGGCACCCATCGGGAAGCTCTCCGACATCAAGCTCTCCGCCAACTGGATGAGTGCAGCCAATCACAGCGGCGAGAACCAGGCGCTGTATGACGCCGTGCATGCGGTGGGTATGGAATTGTGCCCCGCGCTGGGCATCGCCATTCCGGTGGGCAAGGACTCGATGTCGATGCGCACCGCCTGGCAGGAGACGGATGACAAGGGCAGCGAGGATAAAAGCGTCACCGCACCGCTGTCGTTGATCGCCACCGGCTTCGCCCCGGTGACCGACGCACTCAAGACGCTGACACCGCAGCTGCGCCTCGATCAGGACGAAAGCGATCTGATCCTCATCGATCTGGGCCGCGGCCAGAACCGCTTGGGCGGTTCGGCGCTGGCCCAGGTCTACGGCCAGGTGGGCAATGCGTGTCCCGACCTCGACGACGCCGAGGATCTCAAGGCGTTTTTCGCCGTCATTCAGGGGCTCAATGCCGACGATAAGCTACTGGCCTATCATGACCGCAGCGATGGCGGCCTGCTGGTCACGCTGCTGGAGATGGCTTTCGCCGGACGTGGCGGGCTTGAGATCAAGCTCGACTGGCTGGTCGACGATGCCTATGAATCCTTCAATGCGCTATTTGCCGAGGAGCTCGGCGCGGTGATTCAGGTCAATCGTCGCGATACCGAATTCGTGCTGGCGCAGTTCGCCGCCGCCGGCCTCGACTCCTGCGGCGTCGTCGCCCGTCCGCGCTACGATGACCAGGTGCGTGTCACGCTGTTCGAGGAGCCGCTGCTCGAAACCACCCGCGCGATCACCCAGCGTACCTGGGCCGAGACCAGTTACCGCCTGCAGGCGCTGCGCGATAATCCCGACTGCGCCAAGTCCGAGTTCGATGCACTGCTCGACCTGCGCGACCCGGGCCTGTCGGCGACGCCGAGTTTCGATGTCGACGAGGATATCGCCGCGCCCTTCATCAATGTCGGCACGCGCCCGCGTGTGGCGATCCTGCGCGAGCAGGGCGTCAACGGCCATGTCGAGATGGCGGCCGGGTTTGACCGTGCCGGTTTCGCGGCCATCGACGTGCATATGAGCGACATTCTCGAGGGTCGGGTGAGCCTCGACGCCTTCAAGGGCGTCGTGGGGTGCGGCGGTTTCTCCTATGGCGACGTGCTGGGTGCCGGTGGCGGCTGGGCCAAGTCGGTGCTGTTCAACGTCCGTGCCCGCGAGCAGTTCGCGGCATTCTTCGCCCGAGACGACAGTTTCGCGCTGGGCGTGTGCAACGGCTGCCAGATGTTCTCCCAGCTCAAGGAGCTGATTCCCGGCGCCGAGAACTGGCCGCGATTCGTACGCAACGAATCCGAGCAGTTTGAAGCGCGGGTCAGCATGGTCGAGGTGGAAAAGAGCCCATCGCTGTTTCTGGCCGGTATGGAGGGCTCGCGGTTGCCAATCGCCGTGGCGCATGGTGAAGGGCGTGCCGAATTCCGTGACAGCGCCCATCTGCGCGCCATGCAAGGCAACGGGCAGATCGCCCTGCGCTACGTGGACAATTATGGGCAGGCGACCAGCCGCTATCCGGCCAATCCCAACGGTTCGCCGGCGGGCATTACCGGGCTGACCACGCCAGACGGGCGCGTCACCATCATGATGCCGCATCCCGAGCGCGTGACCCGTGCCATCAACAACTCCTGGCGTCCTCAGGGGTGGACCCGTGACGGTGCCTGGATGCGCATCTTCCGCAATGCGAGAGTGTGGGTGGGCTGATCCGTCCGGTCACGCGTCATGTCACGAAACCCGCAGTTCAATTTAACTGCGGGTTTTTTGCGTATCCGTGAAGGGGCGCGCAGCCTTGCTATGCTGGGGCATAATGGGAGCTTGGATGAAGCTCCGATATTGCAGGGTGTGACGGGAGGTGCGCGTGGCGGATCAGGGACGAGACGGGCAAACCGATATGGCGTTTCACGCCGAGTCGGCGCAGACGGTGGTCGATCATTTCGAGGGCGATACCGATAACGGCCTGAGCGGCGAGGAGGCGAAGCGACGCCTCGAGCGCTACGGTCCCAACGAACTGCCCGAGGACAAACGTGCCGGTCTGGTGCGCATCTTCCTGCGCCAGTTCACCGATCCGCTGATCTACATCCTGCTGATCGCCGCCGGCGTGTCCCTGGTTGCCGGTAGCGTCGCCAATGCCGGGTTCATCGCCGCCGTCCTGCTCATCAATGCCGTGGTCGGCTGCTTCCAGGAACGCCAGGCGGAGTCCAGCGCCGAGGCGCTGCAGTCGGTAGTGCGCATGTGTCCCAAGGTGCTGCGTGACGGCAGGCAGAGCGAGATCGAGGCCTCGGCGCTGGTGCCGGGCGATATCGTGCTGCTCGAATCCGGCAGTCAGGTACCGGCGGATCTGCGTCTGGTCGAAAGCTCCAGCCTGCAGGCTGATGAATCCATGCTCACCGGCGAATCCAATCCGGTCGACAAGGACGCCGAGGCGCAGCTCGACGAAGAGACCCCGTTGGCGCAGCGCCAGACTCTGCTGCATTCGGGAAGCGCCGTGATGGGCGGACGCGCCGTGGGTGTGGTCATCCGCACCGGCAGGGACACCGAGATCGGTCAGATCGCCGAGGAACTGGCAGAGGGCGAGAGCGGTACGCCGCCGCTGGTGCAAAAGCTCAAGCGCCTGACCCGCTGGATCGCGGTGTTCACATTGGTCGTGGTGGCCGGGGTCGCGGCGATCCAGTTCGTCCGCGGCATGGCGCTCATCGACATCTTCACGCTATCCGTGGCGTTGTCGGTATCGGCGATTCCCGCCGGGCTGCCGGTGGCCATTACCGTGGCGCTGTCGGTGGCCTCCTCGCGGATGGCCAAGCGCAACGTGATCGTGCGCCGCCTGGCCGCCGTCGAAGGGCTGGGCTCCTGCACGCTGATCGCCAGCGACAAGACGGGGACGCTGACGGCCAACAAGCTGGCCGTACAGCGGATATGGCTGGACCCGCAGCAGCATGCCGAGATCGGCGGTGAGGCACGCGCACTTGAAGGCGAGGTGACGGTCGATGGCGAGACGCCGGATGACGACACCCAGGAGCGCTTGTGTACGCTGGCCATGGCCGGGGCCCTGGCCAGCGAGGGGGCGCTGGAGATCGATAACGGCGAGATCGAAAGTACCGAAGGCGACAGTACCGATCTCGCCTTTCTGGTGCTCGCCGAGAAGCTGGGGATCGACCGTCAGGCGCTGGGCAAGGACTATCCCGAGCAGGAACGCATTCCCTTTCAGTCGTCCAAGTTTTTCAGCGCCGTGTTCAATACCTCGCAGGATCGGTTGGTGGGGCATGCCAAGGGCGCGCCCGAAGCGATCATGGACATGTGTAATCTGGATGACGACACGCGGCGAGCCATCGAGGCGCAGCAGAAGGCATGGGCCGACGAAGGCTTTCGCATGCTGGCGGTCGCCGGCGGCCGGGTGGACGGGACCGAGGAAAGCGACTTGCATGATCTGGAATTCCTGGGCCTGGCGGCGATGATCGACCCGGTGCGCGACGAGGTGCCCGAATCCATCGAGCGGTGCTACGGGGCCGGCGTCGTCGTGCGCATGGTCACCGGTGACCATCCGGATACGGCGTTTGCCATCGGTCATGGTCTCAAGCTGGCGGAGGATCGCGATCAGGTGATCACCGGCAAGGCGCTGTCCGAGGCGGGCGACAAGGCCGACGAATGCATCGGCCGGGCGCGGGTCTTTGCCCGGGTCGAGCCGTTGCAGAAGACCGAGATCGTCGAATCGCTGCAGCGCGCCGGACATTTCGTTGCGGTGACCGGCGACGGGGTCAACGACGCCCCGGCGCTGGACCGGGCCAATATCGGCATCGCCATGGGCGCCAGCGGCACGGACGTGGCACGCAGCAGCGGCGATCTGATTCTGACCGACGACAACTTCGCCTCGATCGTGCCCGGCATCGAGTGGGGGCGTACCGCCTACGACAATGTGCGCAAGGTGGTGTGGCTGCTGCTGGCGACCGGTGCCGCCGAGGTGTTGTTGTTCCTGCTGGCGCTGGGGTTCGGTATGCCGATTCCGCTGACCGCGGTGCAGCTGTTGTGGCTGAACATGGTCACCAATGGCATCCAGGACGTCGCCCTGGGCTTCGAAAAGACCGAGCCGGGCGTGTTGAAACGGCCGCCGCGCTCGCCCGACGAGCCGATCTTCAACCGGCGCATGGTCGAGAACGTGCTGGTGTCGGGACTCTATATCGGTCTGGTGGCGTTCGGGGTGTATTTCTATCTGTATTCGGTGATGGGCATGGGCGAGGACCAGGCCCGCAATATCACATTGCTGCTGATGGTGCTGTTCGAGAATGTCCATCTGCTGAGCTGTCGCTCCGAGAGTCGCTCGCTGTTTGCGATACCGCTGCGCAGCAACCCGCTGTTGCTGATTTCGATTCTCGCCGCCCATGGCCTCCATATCGCCGCGATGTACATACCCGGGCTCAGCGACGTGCTCGGCATCGCGCCGGTATCTCCGCAGACCTGGGCCGTTCTGCTGGGCATCGCCGCCACGCTGTTGGTGGTCGATGAAAGCGCCAAGTGGTTACGGGCGCGAACCGCCAGGACAAAGGGGGAATAAGCCAACGCGAGATACTTCCTCGGCGCTGGGCTGAAGGCGTTGCGTTACGAAGACTTGGAAGCTGGCCCGCATCGTCGCCGTGTCTTGGGTCGCGGCGCCGGAGCGCGTAGAATGACCCTTTCATGTCGATAGCCTCTTTCATGTCCGCTACGCCTCCCGCGCTACGTCCCTATCAGCAGCAAGCCGTGTCCCGCGTCGTCGAGCATTTTCGCGGCTCCGACGATCCGGCGGTGGTGGTATTGCCCACCGGCAGCGGCAAGTCGCTGGTCATCGCCGAACTGGCGCGCCTCGCCCGTGGCCGGGTGCTGGTGCTCGCCCACGTGCGTGAGCTGGTCGAGCAGAACCACGCCAAGTACCAGGCCTACGGCCTCGAGGCGGATATCTTCAGTGCCGGACTCGGGCGCAAGGAGACGGAGCGTCAGGTGGTGTTCGGCTCGGTGCAGTCGGTGGTGCGCAATCTCGCGGCGTTCGAACGGACCCGGAGCGACGGAGGGCCGTTCACGCTGCTGGTGATCGACGAATGCCACCGTGTCTCGCTGGACGACGATTCCAGCTATCGCCAAGTGATCGTCCATTTGCGCAGGGCCAATCCGCGCCTCAAGGTGCTGGGGCTGACCGCCACGCCGTTCCGGCTCGGGCAAGGATTTATCTACCATCGCCATTATCACGGCATGGTGCGTGGCGAGACTGACAGCTTCTTCCAGGACTGCGTGTTCGAACAGCCGCTGCGGCTGATGGTCAAGCAGGGCTATCTGGCGCCACCGGTGCGTGTGGACGCGGCCGTCGAACGCTACGATTTCTCGCGGCTTGCACCCTCTACGCGCGGGCTGTTCGCCGAGGAGGAGCTCAATCGTGTGGTGCGCAGTCACCGCGCCACGCCGATGATCATTGGCGAGATCATCGAGCGGGCCGCCGAGCGCCGTGGGGTGATGATCTTCGCCGCCACCGTGGCCCATGCCGAGGAGATCATGGGTTATCTGCCCGCGGGCGAGGCGGCGCTGATTACCGGGGCGACGAAATCCGCCGAGCGTGAGCGCTTGATCGCGACGTTCAAGGCGCAGCGACTCAAGTATCTGGTCAATGTGTCGGTACTCACCACCGGCTTCGACGCCCCGCATGTCGATCTGATCGCCATCCTGCGGCCCACCGAGTCGGTAGGGCTTTATCAGCAGATCGTCGGCCGCGGCCTGCGTCTGGCGCCGGGCAAGCAGGATTGCCTGGTTCTCGATTACGCCGGCAATCCCTGGGACCTGTATGCGCCGGAAGTGGGCACGCCCAAGCCGGCGTCAGACAGCGAGCCGGTGCAGGTGGAGTGTCCCGCCTGCGGCCACGCCAATCTGTTCTGGGGTAAGCGTGACGGTGAGTGGGTCATCGAGCACTACGGTCGACGCTGTCAGGGACTGGTCGAGCAGGAGAGCGGAAATGACGGCCGGGCTATTCATTTCGCCCTTCGCGCGGGGTCGGGCGCGATAAATAGCCGCGCCCGACCCCGTGCGAAGGGCACCGCGTCGAAAACGTCAACGCCGGCGATGGAACAGTGCTCGTTCCGCTTTCGCTTCAAGACCTGCGAGCAGTGCGGCGCGGAGAACGACATTGCGGCGCGGACCTGCCATGGTTGCGGCGAACGGCTGGTCGACCCCGACGACAAGTTGAAGGATGCTCTGCGTCTCAAGGACGCCAAGGTGCTGAGGGTCAGCGGCATGCAGCTCGCCGCCACCGTCAACGGCCGCGACCTGCCGCGACTCAAGGTGACCTATCACGACGAGGATGGCGCGACGCTCGACGAGTGGTTCGCGCTGGAAACCCCGGGCCAGCGCGGCGCGTTTGCCGCGGTGTTCCTGCGCCAGCACCTGCGTGCGCCGGGGCAGTCCTGGCGTCCCGAAAATCCCGATGAGGTCATCGCCGGCCGGGATCGGCTGCGTGCACCGGACTTCGTCATCGGCCGCAAGACGGGGCGCTACTGGCAGATTCGTGAAAAGCTTTTCGATTACGTAGGGCGCTACCGCAAGGCGGACAATGCCGAATCGGAGCCCTGATCCGGTCCTGATAAGGAGATGACCATGCCAGGATGGCCAGTGTGTCCTACAGCTATTTCTTTCTACAGCAGAGTGTGTCGCGAGTGATTAAGAGGATGTTTACAATTCATGCTGGCCATTGCTTAAGTTACGCGTAGTTAACTTTTCATACTGTCATATTTACATGATGTTTTTAGAAAACTTTAATGTGTTTTCCTTTTTGCTGATTGTTCAGGCTTGGAGATTAAATAAATTCCTGTTCCTATCAAGCCTCCTCCTAATAGTTCATGTGCTTGTATGACGTTGCCAGTGATGAAAAAAGAAATCAGAGCTGCAAATAAAGGGCATAAAAAAAGAAAACCGCTGGTATGGATAGCCCCGCCTATTTTTAGTGCCGCAAACCATGTGCCCATGGCGCCGGTCGAAGCAGGAATGGCTAACCATAAAAAAGCCAGCCAATGGTATGGTGTGCTGGGTAATGACAGAGGCGTTCCTTCCATAAAGGCTATTGCACATAGTAAGACTGATCCGATCAACATTTGCCAGAAAGTGATGATCCATGGAGATATACTGAGTGCCGATTTCTTATTGAAAAGCGTGGACAGGGCCCAGCAGGTCGAGGCTAGCATGACATATATTTCTCCAATGCCGATACCGTTGTGCCCCAGTTGGCCACCTCCAATACAAGTAACGACGCCGACAAATGCCAACAAGATACCGCCAATGCCTCTACGAGATACCTGCTCCCTCAATACCACACCCGCCAAGGCGGCTACGAGTAAAGGATTGCTTGCCATCAAGATTGCAGCGGTGGACGAGGTGGTATAAAGCAATCCAATGTTGAGGAAGGCCATGACGCCTGTGGTTTGTAATAAACCTAATATACAAAGCCTTCCCCAAGGGAGGCTGCGTAAGGATGCATTGGATTGAAAATGATGTGCTATGGCAACAGGAAGCAAAGATAATGCCGCAACCAAAAACCTCAGTGCTGCAACCCAGAGTGGTGGCATGTCAAGTAAGGAAATTTTTGCAGTGACAAAGGATGAACCTTGGAGGAAGGTCGATAATAAAACGATAGGGTAGTAGGATGTGTACTGGCTCGACAAAACTTTATTAAGGGATTTGGTCATAATTTAACTTCCATCAAGGGGTGTTATCTGCATTCTATGGAAGTTCGATTTTTGGAGTGTATGTCAGAATGACATGTATTCCTTGGGGAAAGACATTTTCAATTGGCCTTGGCTTCTTTGATATATTGTCTGGGAGTTCGTCCCGTGATACGTTTGAACATGACCGTGAAAGCGCTGGGTGTAGTATATCCCAAGGATTGAGAGACATCCGTCACGGATTCACCCTGCAACAGGCGTGGCAGGGCATTCATGATTCTCAATTGCTGGCGCCAATATATGAATGTCGTTCCAAATTCATTAGTAAATAGCCGAGTCAATGTACGCTTGGTTGCGCCGACTTCACGCCCCCAGTCTTCCAGTTGGCGGTTGTCCGAAGGGTTTTCAATTAATCTGTTACATATTTTTTGTATTCTTCTGTCGGCTGCAATGGAAATGCGCAAAGAGGTGTCTCTTGTCCATTTTATTTCGTCAACGATTAGTCGTATCACACGGCTTTCATAGCTGTCATCTTCATATTCAATAGGGAATGTTGAGGCGCGTATCAATAGCTCTCTCAAGAGTGGGCTGATGATAATACCTAAAGGTGAATGGGGAAATGTATGTCCTTTATAACTTACGTCCAAGTATAGTGTGCGTAGAGAGACAGGGGTGCGGGCGTGCATGGAGTGCCCTGTATCAGGAGGTAGCCATACACCACGCATTGGGGGAATAATCCAAAGCTCTGAGTCTGTACGCAGTTCCATAAGCCCCGAGCAAGCATATACGAGCTGGCCTCGTTCGTGTCGATGCGCCGGAATCGTAGTGCCTAGAGAATACTCTTTAGGCATGACCGCGCCCAAGCACTTGGTCCGCTGGTAGTCTTCTCGGTTGGTACTCTTGTTTCGTGAGATATAGCCTTGGGCTATCATGACTAACTTTAAATTAGGTTTTTTGTATATTTACCATTGTTTTTTGTCAATGTCCATAGTATGGGTTTTTTTGCATAACCTCCGCTATTTTTTTGGCATAGTAAGTAATAATAATATCCGCTCCTGCTCGTTTGAACGCAAATATAGATTCTCTGATCGCAGACTCCTCATCCAAAGCTCCCGCTAGTGCGGCATACTTGATGGCTGCGTATTCCCCACCCACTTGATAGGCCGCCAATGGTAAGTTGGTATGCATGTGTAGCTGAGCCAATATATCCAAAAAAGGCAGGCCGGGCTTTACGATAAGTATATCAGCGCCTTCTTTTTCGTCCAACAAGGCATCGCGTAGGGCCGCGCGTTGATTGGCC
Organism: Halomonas sp. WWR20; assembly: GCF_054602495.1. Taxonomy (NCBI): domain Bacteria; kingdom Pseudomonadati; phylum Pseudomonadota; class Gammaproteobacteria; order Oceanospirillales; family Halomonadaceae; genus Halomonas; species Halomonas sp. WWR20. The sequence goes on along the minus strand of NZ_JBTRHR010000004.1, from coordinate 291,764 downwards.
ATATCGAGCTGATAAGCTTTTCGGTCATCTCTAATGTTACAGTCTACTGCGGATCGGAATGGACCATAATAGGAAGAAGAGAATTTTGCTGCATGAGCCATAATGGCAACATGTGTAAAACCATGGGCATCTAGTGCATCTCGTATGACTTTTACTTGCCCATCCATGCTTGAAGATGGTGCTAGCATGTCCGCCCCAGCTTGGGCAGCTGCGACTGCTTGTCGAGCCAGGTTGGAAAGCGTGGCGTCGTTGTCAACCTTGTCGTTTCTTACGATGCCGCAATGGCCATGGGTTGTATACTCGCAAAAACATATATCGGGGATTACGATCATCTCGGGAGCAGACTTTTTAATCCTTTTTATTATTCTGGATAGTAATCCGTTTGGCTGCCAAGTGTCTGAGCCAGTGTCGTCCTTATGGTGCGAAATACCAAAGGGCATTACGCACTGTATGCCTAATGACTTTAGTTCTAATATTTCTTTGGTCAATCTGCTTTCTGGTAGACGATACAGGCCGGGGAGGGAGCTTATTTCCAAGGGGGACTCGATATCTTCTTCTATGAAGATTGGCTGAACTAGTTCCTTCGGATGAAAGCTGGTTTCGCGAACGAGTTGGCGAATACCTGAGTTGGTGCGCAATCTTCTTGGTCGTATTGAGGGCGTGTTCATGTTGCTGCTTCCGTTAGTTGGTTAGGATTTTTTATGCCTAAAATTTTGCGGGTGTCGGTTGGCGATGCTATTTCTCGCCCAAGCTCAAATGACAATTTGGTAATTCTTTCTACTAGTTGTGCGCTGCTAGTGGCTAGTTGGCCGCGTCGATAATATATGTTGTCTTCAAGACCGGTGCGTACATGGCCACCTAAAAGGATGGTGTGGTATTGATGGGAAGTTGTGCTTTGCCAATGCCTAGGGCCGACCAATGGCTATTTGGAGGTAAAGATTCGACTAGGTGTATCAAATTTTTACAAGTTGGCGTGACTCCACCATGGATGCCCATGGCAAATGAAAATAGCATTGGTTTTTCGATGTAACCTTGGTTCATGTGGGTGATGGCTTCATTTATTACGCCTGAGTGATATATTTCTATTTCGGGCTTTGTTCCATGGTTTTTGATAGCTGTGGCTAGTTCTCGCGCTAAGGATGGTGGATTTATGAATGGCTTTTCTCCATGGTTTACCGATCCGCAGTTATAAGATGCTATTTCTGGTGATAGCTTTAAATGATTCCAGGCTTGTGATTGTGGGTATGTATCGGGGAGGTTCAGTCCAGAAGTAGATAAGTTGAGTAAGATGTCGCACCTCTCACGGATTTTTTCAACTATATCTTGCCATGTTTCTAACTTGTATGAGGGGGAGCCATCAAGGTGGCGGGCATGAATATGGACTATTGATGCGCCTGCGTTCCAACATTGGTATGCAGATTCAGCTATTTCTTCAGACGTATAGGGAACATTTGGGTTCCTATCCCTTGATGTGATGCCGCCATTGACGGCAGCAGTAATAATAAGCTTTTCCATATGTTGCTCTCCAGCATATCGTTATGACGAGCCGGGCTTGGCCGGAGATGATTAGCTTACATGGACTTTGCTTTAGGTTTTTGTGGCCAAGGGACAATAATTATTGCGAAAAGGAAAACTACCCGTTGTGCTGTCCTGCCCAGGCAAGCTGCCGGCTAAATGCTCATTACACCATGGAAGCCCGAAATGCGGGCCCAGTCCGTTTATCGCTGAATTCTGCCTTGCCTACGCGCGCGCCCCGAGCGTTGTCCGTAAATTTTTCAGATAGAACGTAGGGTCTGCTGACGTTTCATGCACGATTGCGCCGCTGCCCGTGATTGTGCGCGGTAGCGCAGTTCGTGCCGAAATGTACAGGCCCTGGCATCGCCCCTGGAACGAGAGGTCCGGATGCCAGCGGCATGCATGTCGCTGGCATTTTCGGCCGTCGGTGCATTCAGTGCCTGGGGTTTGCTTGGTAAACTGCGCGTTTTGCTTCCCGTGAATCCGGCGTGCCCCGCCGGGTCATCGCACTGTAGGTCATCCGATGAGCGAGACGTTCGACATCGCCGAGTCGCCCGAGCAGAACGCCGTGCTGTCCACGGCGACGGTGCTGGCGCGCCTGCACGACCAGCCGATCACCGAGTTTCCGGAGGATCTCTACATCCCGCCGGAAGCGCTGCGCGTCTTTCTCGAAACCTTCGAGGGCCCGCTCGACTTGTTGCTCTACCTGATCCGGCGCCAGAATCTCGATATCCTTTCCATCGACGTGGCGGCGATTACCCATCAGTACATTGAATACGTCGAGCTGATGAAGGCGTTGGAGATCGACCTGGCCGGTGAGTATCTGCTGATGGCGGCCATGCTCGCCGAGATCAAGTCGCGCTCGCTGCTGCCGCGCCCGCCCAAGGGCGATCCCGAAGACGATGAGGCGGACCCGCGTGCCGAGCTGATCCGCCGGCTGCAGGAGTATGAGCAGTTGAAGCTCGCCGCCGAAGGACTCGATGGCCTGCCGCGTCTGGGGCGTGACTGGTTTCCTGCTCAGGCCGGATTGCCCCGGCTCGAGTTGCGGGTGGTGCATCCCGATGTCGAACTCGACGAGCTGTTGCGGGCGATTTCGGGTATTCTGCGCCGCGCCGAGCTGACGCAATCGCACCAGATCAGCCGCGAGGTGCTGTCGACCCGCGAACGGATGTTGAGAATCATGGAACGCCTCGACGCCGAGCGCTTCACGCCTTTCGAAGCGTTGTTCTCGCTCGAGGAGGGGCGCGCCGGGGTGATCGTGACCTTCATGGCGATTCTCGAGCTGGCCAAGGAGGCGATGATCGAAATCGTGCAGAACGCGCCGCTTTCGCCGATCCATGTGCGCGCACGCACGGCTGCTCCAGGCGATACGGACGAAGCGTTCGCGGAAGATGACGAGAACGCGGGCGAGAGCGCCTTTTCCGACGCGCAGAGCGACGAGCCGGTGTCAATGCAGAGTGAAGATCCTTGATGAGCGAGCGCGACGCAGGTCTGGACGAGATACTCGAAGCGGCGCTGCTGGCGGCGGGCGAACCATTGACGCTGGAGCGGCTGGAGACGCTGTTCACCGAGGATGCCTGCCCATCCCGGCGCGAGCTTCGCGAGGCGCTGAGCGTACTCGAGACGCGGCTTGCGGGCACCGCGCTGGAACTGCTCGAGTCGGCATCGGGCTACCAGCTTCGCATTCGTCAGCGGTTGTCGCCGTGGGTGTCGCGGTTGTGGGACGAACGCCCGCAACGCTATTCGCGGGCGCTGCTCGAAACCCTGGCATTGATTGCCTATCGCCAGCCGGTGACCCGCGGCGACATCGAAGAGGTGCGCGGCGTGGCGGTAAGCAGTTCGATCATGCGTACCTTGGGCGAGCGCGGCTGGATTCGGGTGGTCGGTCATCGCGACGTGCCCGGTCGGCCGGCGGTATATGCGACCACCCGGCAGTTTCTCGACGATTTCGGGCTCAAGACGCTCGACGCATTGCCACCGATGCATGAACTTAAATCCTTCGAGACACTCGAAGCCCAATTCGAAGAGAGCCTCCCTGAGCCTGCGCACGCTCTGCGGGATCAGGCGGCCGAGAGCGAAACTGAAGGCGGCCCCGCCGAGGGGCCGGCAAGCGACACGACGGCCGGGATGGCCGACGTGGATTCACACGCCGGGATGGCGTCCGACCGGCCGGGACTGAGCTTCGCCGATCTCGAAGCCCGCTTGGCCGAACGTGCCCGTCAGCAGACCGCCCGCCACGAGGAGGCTTCCTCGGAGCCGGGCGACGAGCCGATGGATACGGCACATTCATCTGACGAGAATACGTCCGAGTCATGAACACGACTAACACCGAAAAACTGCAGAAGGTATTGGCCCGCGCCGGGCTGGGCTCGCGCCGGGAGATGGAAACCGCCATCAGTGCCGGACGCATCAAGGTCAACGGCAAGGTGGCAAGCCTTGGCGACCGCATCGAGATGCGCGACCGGGTCACCTTCGACGACCGGCCGGTCAACCTGCGCTCCAGCGAAGAGACGCCGCGCCGGGTCATCATGTACAACAAGCCCGAGGGGGAGTTGTGCACGCGCAAGGATCCCGAAGGCCGGCGTACGGTTTTCGAGCGTCTGCCGCGTCTCAAGGGAGAGCGCTGGATCGCCATCGGGCGCCTGGACATCAATACCAGTGGTCTCCTGCTGTTTACCACCGATGGCGAGCTGGCCAATCGCCTGATGCACCCCTCCACCCAGGTCGAGCGCGAATATGCGGTGCGCGTAATGGGCGAGGTGCGTCGTGAGCAGGTCGTCAACATGGTCGAGGGGGTCATGCTCGACGACGGCCCGGCGCGTTTCACCGACGTGCAGGAGTTCGGCGGCGAGGGCATCAATACCTGGTTTCACGTAGTCATCATGGAAGGGCGCAACCGCGAGGTACGTCGTCTCTGGGAGTCGCAGGGGCTGACCGTGAGCCGCCTCAAGCGCGTGCGCTATGGCAATATCTTCATCGACAAGCGTGCCAAGGCCGGCGAGTGGGTGGAGCTGACTCAGGACGAGATCGATGAACTCTCGACCCTGGCCGAGTTGGAGAAGCGCAAGGTCCCGGATCTGACCCCCGACGAGAAGAATCGCTGGAGCCGCGACAAGCATAAGCGTCGTCCGGTGACTGCGTTGAAGAAGCCGCGTACGCCGCGTCGTCCGCGCTGATTCTACCCGTGCGTCAAGGCGCAGCAGTCCCAGCGCTGCGCCGTTGAAAAAATGCTTGTCACATCCGAACGTTATCAGTAATATGTGCGCCCTATCGGGAGGGTCGTTAGCTCAGTTGGTAGAGCAGTTGGCTTTTAACCAATTGGTCGTAGGTTCGAATCCTACACGACCCACCACTTATCCTCGACGCGAGGAATGCTTCGCTGAGTTCGATGCGAAGGGTGGGAGATCCCGATGGCTGCGGCGGGTCGTTAGCTCAGTTGGTAGAGCAGTTGGCTTTTAACCAATTGGTCGTAGGTTCGAATCCTACACGACCCACCATACCGCCGCCGTGACTGTCATGGGCTTTTCATCAGGCTTGGGCAGATTGCGGGTCGTTAGCTCAGTTGGTAGAGCAGTTGGCTTTTAACCAATTGGTCGTAGGTTCGAATCCTACACGACCCACCAGATACCGCCCCCGCATCCTAGGATGCGGGGGCGTTTTCGTTTGTCGGAGAGTGGCCGATCGTGGTGAGGGGTCTCGGGCTTTAGTGGCATAGGGGCTGGGCGTCAGGGGTGGGGCGCAGTACCATGGAGAGTGGAGCGTCTCCCACCGAAGCGATCGGGGCGGAGGCGTACCTGAAAAATGCAGGGGGAGCCCCTGCCAGTCACAGTGGTAGACACGATGACGATCATGACGACACCTCAAGCCCTGGTGCAAGAGCACCTGGCCCGCGCCTACTGCCCGACGCGGATTCCTGCCGAGGACGAAGCGCGCATCGACGAAATCAAGCGTTTGCTGGTCGAGCGCAATGCCGTGCTCGTTGCCCATTACTATACTGACGATGCCATCCAGCAACTCGCCGAAGAGACCGGCGGTTGTGTGGCGGATTCTTTGGAAATGGCCCGCTTCGGCGCACGCCATCCCGCCTCCACGCTGGTGGTGGCCGGAGTGCGCTTCATGGGCGAGACGGCCAAGATTCTGTCCCCGGAGAAGCGTGTGCTGATGCCGACGCTGGAGGCGACCTGTTCGCTCGACATCGGCTGCCCGGCCGAGGCATTCAGTGCCTTCTGCGACCAGCATCCCGAGCGTACCGTGGTGGTCTATGCCAACACCTCGGCGGCGGTGAAGGCCCGCGCCGACTGGGTGGTCACCTCTTCCATCGCGGTGGAGGTAATCGAACACCTGCAGGCTCGCGGCGAGAAGATCCTATGGGCGCCTGACAAGCACCTGGGGAGCTATATCCAGCAGCGGACCGGCGCCGACATGCTGTTGTGGGACGGGGCCTGCATCGTTCACGAGGAGTTCAAGGCCAAGGGCATCCAGGATCTCAAGAAGCTGTATCCCGATGCGGCGGTGCTGGTACATCCTGAAGCCCCGCGAACGGTGGTCGAGCTCGCCGACGTGGCCGGTTCCACCTCGCAGTTGATCAAGGCCGCTCGCGAGTTGCCCCAGCAGCAGCTGATCGTCGCCACCGATCGCGGTATCTTCTTCAAGATGCAGCAAGCGGTGCCTGACAAGCTGCTGTTCGAGGCACCCACCGCGGGTAACGGCGCCACGTGCAAGAGCTGCGCACACTGTCCATGGATGGCGATGAACGCCCTGGACAATCTGGCGGGTGCATTGCGCGAGGGGGGAGGCGAGATCTTCGTCGACGATGCCTTGCGCACCCGGGCGCTCAAGCCGCTGGAGCGGATGCTGAATTTCGGCAAGTAGAGGGCAAGCCCCGGTCTCGCACATGAAGCTCGCGTATGGGATCAAAACTGCCGCAGCGCCTCGCGGTAGCCCAGGTAGTCTTCGCGGCGTTTCTGAACCCGACTGGCCATGGCGAAATCCCCCTCCTGTTTGGCGACCTTCTCGGCGACTTCCAACTGGCGAATGGCGCGCTCGATACGTCCGGTGAGCTGGAGTTGCTCGCCACGGGCAAGATGCCCCCAGGCTTCGTGATCGCTGCGCCCGGCAGCTTCGGCGAGCAGGGCAAAGACCTGGGGGTCTTCAGGGTACTGCTCGCTCATCCCCCGCAGCACATCGAAGGCCTGGGCGGGCGCACTTTGCAGTAGCGCCTCGGCGCGTATGCGCTGGGCAGGATAATAGTGGGGCGAGAGACGCAGGATACGCTCGGCACGCTGCAGAGCCTCTTCGCGACGCCCGGCCGCATAGGCAATCTCGGCGGCGCTGGCGAGGATCATCGACAGATCGGGAAGTTCGTCGGCCAGGGTATCGAGCCGGGACAGGGCGGAATCCGTCCGCCCCCGTTGGGCAGCGATCAATGCCTGAAGATAACGGACCGCCTGTTCGGGTGGGTCATCCTGACGGAGCCGAACCATAGCCTGCTCGGGAGTGTCCCTGTTATGCTCGAGCAGTGCGCGGGCGCGGACCATGGCATATACCGTGGGTGCGTCGGCGTCGTGCTGCCCGGCGCTGAGTTGATCGGCTCGCGCCTGAGTGTCGCTGATCCGCGATTCGGTGACCGGGTGGGTCAGCAGGAATTCCGGTGGGTTGCCGCCCTGCAGACTGGACAGACGCTGCAGGGCGCGGAACATACGGGGCATGGCTTCAGGATCGAATCCCGCGTTGGCCATGGCCTGCAAGCCGACGCGATCGGCTTCCTGCTCGAAACGACGCGAATAGGCCAACTGGTCCTGGATGAAAGCGGCCTGGGTCCCCATCATGGCCGCCAGGCCAGCGTTGCCTCCCCCACCTGCGGCAATGACCATACCCGCAAGCATGGCGGCCATGGTCGGCAGCTGCGTTTCCTCGACCCGTTCCATGCGACGTGCATAATGGCGCTGCTCGAGGTGACCCAGCTCATGGGCGAGCACCGAGGCGAAGGCGTCACGGTCCGAGGCGAAGGCGAACAGGCCGGAATTGACGCCTACCACGCCACCGGGAACGGCAAAGGCATTCAGCAGCCGACTGTCGACCAGCGTGATGACCAGGGGGTCGTGGATATCGTAGTAGGGCAGCAGTTGGCGAAGGATAGACCGAACATAATCCTGAGCGATGGGATCCTGCCATTCTTGAGTCTGGGCGCGGAACTGGCGTAGCCAGGTGCGGCCCAGGCGATATTCGTCATTGCTGGTGACGCTCACGCCGGTACTGCCCAGGTCGGGCAGGCCATAGTCGTCAGCGGCGTGCAGCGCGGGAGTGGCGGCGGCCATCAGCAGGCCGGCAATCGCAAACGTCTTCCAGGAGCGTGGCATGATTTCCTCGTCAGGCATAGCAAACCCGGGCTGTTACGAGCCGTTATGCCGGCATTGGCTGGGGCTCGAATACCAGGTCTTGTCTCTGACATTGAACTGACTGGCAAAGTGCCTTTAAATCGTGGCGTTTTCAACTATCGGAGCTCGCATGGCACGCCAACCTGACCACATTCTGGATACCTGCGGCCTGCCGTGCCCACTCCCGCTGCTCAAGGCCAAGCAGGCGTTGGCGGGCCTGGCCGAGGATGCCCTGCTGGAGGTCCGGTCGACGGATGCCGGCTCCTGGCGTGACTTCGAGAGCTTCGCCGCCCAAAGTCCGCATGTTCTGGAGTTCCGCGAGGAGCGAGAAGGTATTTATCACTATTGGCTCCGTAAAGGAGTGCGAGGATCGTGCGCATGACCATGAAAGCCTTGCTGGAAGGCTGGGTAAACCGTTATTTCTCCGACGAGGAAGCGGTTGTCCTGCTGGTGGTGCTGGTCCTGGGGTTTGCAGCGGTCATCTGGCTGGGCAGCATGCTGGCGCCGTTCTTTACCGCGCTGGTGCTGGCCTTTCTGTTGCAGGGCGTGGTGAGTTGGCTGGAGCGTCTGGGGCTGCCGCGACTACCGTCGGTGCTGCTGGTATTTCTGGTCTTTCTCGGCACCTTGCTGGCGTTGGCGCTGGTGGTGATGCCGCTGGTGTGGAACCAGACGGTGGAGCTGGTGCAGGAAGCGCCGCAGATGTTCGCCAGCGTTCAACACTGGCTCGATGAACTTCAGGCGCGCTATCCCACGCTGATTACGCCGGATCAGGTGCAGAGCTGGATCGAGACCGCCGGGCGCCAGGCGACCCAGATGACCCAGCGTGCCCTGACCTTGTCGCTGGCGTCGCTGGGGACGCTGATGGACCTCATCGTTTATCTGGTGTTGGTGCCGATCCTGGTGTTCTTTCTGCTCAAGGACCGCGAGCCACTGACCGGTTTCCTGCTCTCCATACTGCCCAGGAAGCGCAGCCTGATGACGCGGATCTGGAACGAAATGGATGATCAGATCGCCAATTACGTCCGCGGCAAGGTGATCGAGATCTCCATCGTCGGCAGCGCCGCATTCGTCACGTTCTGGTTTTTCGGGTTGCCATACTCGGCGCTGCTAGGCCTGGTGGTGGGGTTGTCGGTACTGGTGCCGTACATTGGCGCGGCGGTGGCCACGCTGCCAGTCGCCGCGGTCGCCGGCTTCTATTTCGGCATCAGCGATCAGTTCCTCTACGTGCTGATCGCCTATGGCGTGTTACAGGCACTGGACGGCAATGTGCTGGTGCCGATCCTGTTTTCGGAAGCCGTCAATCTGCATCCGGTGTCGATCATTCTGGCAGTGCTGTTCTTCGGTGGGATATGGGGGTTCTGGGGCGTGTTCTTCGCCATTCCGCTGGCCACGCTGCTCAAGGCCCTGACCCAGGCCTGGCCGCGCAGCGTACGCAGCCAGGCACGTCTGCCCCAGGCCGTCGAAGAGTGACTATTGCGCCTGGCGATGGGAGTGAAGTTCGCGGGCGGCTGCGAGTACCTCTTCGACGTGGCCCGCGACCTTGACCTTGCGCCATTCAGCGGCCAACGTGCCGTCACTGTCGATGAGGAAGGTGCTACGTTCGATGCCCAGATGCTCCTTGCCGTATAATTTCTTGAGCTTGATCACATCGAAAAGCCGGCACAGCGCCTCGTCCTTGTCGGAAATCAGCTCGAAGTTGAAACCCTGCTTGGCCTTGAAGTTCTCATGTGCACGTAGCCCGTCGCGGGAGACACCGAAAACCACCGTGTCGATCGCGTCGAATGCTTCTTTATGATCGCGAAAGTCGCCGCCTTCGGTGGTGCAGCCCGGAGTGCTGTCCTTAGGATAGAAGTAGAGCACGACCCGTCGACCCCGGTAGTCGGATAGCGTGACGGTAGTGTCGCTGGTCGCTTGGGCGGTGAAATCGGGAACGCGCTGGCCGATGCTGACGCTCATGGCATACTCCTGGGCAATGGATGAAAAGTCCCGCGATTACACGCAAGCCGCACGCCGCTGTAAAGTCACACTCGCTAACGGTGGCCCGTGCTGGGTATTTAGGATCTTTTGATGAGCCGTTATCGTGCATGTGGATGGCGTAAAGGTTTCGATCTGTGTTTACGATGCGGCGACTGCTGTACACGCTGTGACAGCCTGAGTACCATCTACCTGTGGCATCGCAGGTGGCCCGTGACTCCGCTGCATCGGGCAGGCTTGCGTCAGCTGGGAGTCCAGCATAACGTTGCGTTCTCTTGATCCCACTCGTTTCAACGGCCCGCTTTACCGGTCCGGCTTACAGGAGAGTACCGTAGGATGATCACAGGCAGTATCGTCGCGCTGGCGACCCCGATGAAGGTCAGTGGCGAGATCGACTGGGAGGCGCTGCGTCGCCTGGTGAACTTCCACCTCGAGAACGGCACCGACGCTATCGTGGCGGCGGGCACCACTGGCGAACCCACCACCATGTCCTTTGCCGAGCACTTCGACGTGATTCGTACCATCGTCGAGGAGGTCAACGGGCGTATTCCGGTGATTGCCGGCACCGGCTCCAACAACACCACCGAAGCGGTCGAGCTGACGCGTTACGCCAAGGAAGTCGGCGCCGACTATTGTCTGACGGTGGCACCTTATTACAACCGGCCCACCCAGGAAGGCCTGTTCCAGCATTTCAAGGCGATTGCCGAAACCAGCGATCTTCCGGTGATCCTGTATAACGTGCCGGGACGCACCTGCTCGGATATCTATAACGAGACCGTGCTGCGTCTCGCCGAGGTCGACAACATCGTCGGACTCAAGGATGCCACCGGCAATCTGGAGCGCGCCGAAGAGTTGATCGAGCGTCTCAAGGGCAGCGATTTCGCGCTCTATTCCGGCGACGATGGCACCGCCTGCGACTTCATGCTGATGGGCGGGCATGGCGACATCTCCGTCACCGCCAATGTCGCGCCGCGCGCCATGCACGAGCTATGCGTGGCGGCCATCGCTGGCAATTACGAAAAGGCTCATCAGATCAATGCCCGATTGCTGCCGCTGCATGCCTCGCTGGGTGTCGAAGCCAATCCGATTCCCGTCAAATGGGCGCTGCACCGGATGGGCTATGCCGATGAAGGCATCCGTCTGCCGATGACCTGGCTGTCCGAAAAGTACCACGCCACGGTCGGCGAGGCGCTGCAGTTGGCCGGCGTGATCGACGGCTGATTCGGGGATGCCCCGTTGCGTGTGAGTTGTCCCTGGATGTTTAAAAAGGTGGATGCATGAATCCCGTCTTCAAATGGATGCCGCTGATCGTCGGGATCTCCCTGGCGCTTGGCGGTTGCGGCCGTTCCGGCTATTACTATGACCGCAACGCCGAATATACCCAAGCCGAGATGGTCGAGCCGCTGCAGCTACCCGATGCGCAGGACTCGACCCGTTACCAGGATGCCATGCCGGTCCCCGAGGCGAATAACGACTTCATGGCTTCCGAAGATTTCGACGTGCCACGTCCCCAGCCGCTCGCTACGCGTCGGGAAGTGGACCAGGCGTTCGCCGAGTTGCGTGAAGCCGGCGGTGAGCAGTGGTTATTGGTCAATGCCGCGCCGGGGCGGGTGTGGCCGCGGCTGCAGCGCTTCGTCAGCGACCATGGCATGCAGGTCACCAGCCTCGACCCCGCAAGCGGGCGCATCGAGACTGCACAGGGCGTGCTTAACGTCAAACAGGGTCTGCGCTCGGAAAGCAGTGAGGTTCGCTGCGAGACCGCCAATGAACCCGCCACCCAATGCCTGAACGCCCTCAAGGGGTATCTGACGGCCAACGGCGAAGCCGAAAGCGGTGTTTCGCTTGCCGCGCAGACCCTGTCCCGCAATGATCGCGTGCGGTTGGAAAACGATAATGGCCAGTGGCAGTTGAAGGTGGCGCTGGATTTCGAACGCGCCTGGTCCGAGCTGTACTATCAGTTGGAAAATACCTTCCAGGACGACTACCAGCGGTTGGTTGATCAGAACCGTAGTGCAGGAGAGTTCCTCGTCGAGTATGTGCCGCATGCGGCGCGCGACAGTGGCTTCTTCGGTTCGCTGTTTGGCGGCGATGCCGAGCCCAGGCAGTACCGACTGCAGGTCACCGCCAGTGATCAGAACATGACCGCAGTGCGGGTGACGGGGAGTGACGGCGAGCCGGTGTCTGCGAGCGAGTCGCGTGAGTTGCTGGATAGCGTGGCCTCGACGCTGCGTTGATCAGACCGATGAGCGCAAACGACCGATTCTCAGGGGCGCTGCAGTTCGCCTCGCTAGGCAGCGGCAGCAAGGGCAACGGGACCCTGGTCAGCGATGGTCAGGCTTACGTGCTGGTCGACTGCGGCTTCGGCCTGCGCGAAGCCGAGCGGCGCCTGGCCCGGCTCGGTGTGCATCCTCGCCAACTTGATGCCGTACTGATCAGTCATGAGCACGGCGATCATATCAGTGGGGTAGGGGCACTGGCGCGTCGGCACGACGTGCCGGTATATCTCAGCGCCGGAACTTGGCTATCGAAGCGTCTTGGCGAGGTACCGCGTCGCCATCTGATCACGCCGCAGTCGCGCTTCGCCATCAAAGGGCTGACCATCGATCCGATCACCGTGCCCCACGATGCCCGTGAGCCCGTCCAATTCTGCTTTGCCGCACATGGCCGCCGTCTCGGCGTGCTCACGGACCTGGGTTACGCCAGTGATCACGTGATCGAAGCCTATCGTGGTTGCGATGCACTGACGCTGGAGTGCAACCATGACGTGCGTATGCTGGCAGAGGGGCGCTATCCACCGCATCTCAAGCGAAGGGTGAGCGGCAAGTGGGGGCATCTGGCCAATGCGCAGGCCGCGCAACTGCTGACTCGGCTGGGGCTGGACCGTTTGCAGCGGATCGTCTGTTCGCATCTCTCGGAGCAGAACAATCGCCCCGAGTTGGTACTGGAAGCTCTCGTGCCCCTGCTCGATGGCGACGAAACGCGGCTGAGGGTGGCGGCGCAGGATGACGGTGTCGACTGGCAACTGATCGCATAGCCTGGGTAAGCCGACAAGTTAATGGCTGTATTGAAGTATCAACGCAGAGACATTCCGCGCGCAGCTTCGGCTGGGCGATCATCGATTCAGTGAGGGCCGTTGTGGAGAGTCCCATGGAAAAACGTGACGAGCTGTACGCGGGCAAGGCCAAATCGGTCTACCGCACCGACGACCCGCAGCGATTGATTCTGCATTTTCGCGATGACACCAGCGCCTTCGATGGCAAGAAGAAGGAAGCACTGGCACGTAAGGGCATGGTCAACAACAAATTCAATGCCTTTGTCATGGGCAAGTTGCAGGCCGCCGGGATCCCCACTCATTTCGAGTCGTTGATCTCCGATAACGAATGCGTGGTCAAGAAGCTCGACATGATTCCCGTGGAGTGCGTGGTGCGTAATCTTGCCGCCGGCGGGCTGGTGCGTCGTCTGGGGGTGGAAGAGGGCCTTGAGCTGACGCCGCCGACCTTCGAACTGTTCCTCAAGAACGACGAAAAGGGCGATCCGATGATCAACGAGTCGCTGGCCGAAACCTTCGGCTGGGCGACACCCGAACAGCTGGCACGTATGAAGACGCTGACTTTCCAGGTCAACGACGTGCTCAAGCAGCTGTTTCTCGACGGTGGCATGCTGCTGGTCGACTACAAGCTCGAATTCGGCATCTTCGACGACGAGATCGTATTGGGCGATGAGTTCTCGCCGGACGGCTGCCGGCTATGGGATGCCAAGACCCGCGAGAAGATGGACAAGGACCGCTTCCGCCAGGGGCTGGGCGGGGTGATCGAGGCCTACGAGGAAGTCGGACGCCGTATCGGCATCGATTTCGGCTGAGCCGTTTACACATCGGATAAATCACGGAGTGTTTTGCCTTGGCGGCAGCGCATTTTAAGTGTTGTCATGCAGGCCGCTGCTCGGTTACCCATCTACCCTATGGCGATTTGAAGAGAGGGCATGGCGATTGCCCTCTTTTCGCCCTTCCTCGCATTGATGGCCCGCTTCAGAGCGGCACGATCTCGATGACTTCCATGACGATCCCGCCATGACTGTCGTCGCAAGCCCGAAAACCCACATCGACATCGCGCAGGGGGACGCCATAACGGCGTGGCTCGGCCCCTGAGCGATAAGCCGGGCGCGGGTCCTGGGCCAGGACCTGCGTGATCAACTCGCGCAGCGAAGCGCCGTCACGGCGGCGGTCGAGTGTCGCCTCGGCCTGGGGCGTGAAGCGTACCGCACGTCGAGGTGGCGCCTCGGGAGCGAAGCCGGCGCGCGCCTCGGGCCGCGATTCCGCCCAGGGCAGGTAAGGCTTGATGTCCAGCACCGGTGTCCCGTCGAGCAGGTCGTGGCCGCGCAAATGAAGCTTGACGCCATATTGCGTATCGATGTCCACCAGTTCCACCAGCGACAATCCCAGACGGTTGGGGCGGTGCGTGCTGCGTGTGGCGAATACCCCGACCTTGGCATTGCCGCCCAGGCGTGGCGGACGTACCAGCGGTGTCCAGCGCTCGGGGCTGGCGTGAAATACAAAAGTCAGCCACAGATGACTGAAGGCTTCCAGGCCGCGCACGCTGAGGGGATCGTCATATGGCGCCAGCAGATGCAGCACGCCTCGGGCGGCCGGCGCCAGGCCGGGCTGGCGGGGAATACCGAACTTGTCGGGATAGTCGCTTTCGATGCGCCCGATGGGCGTGAGACTCAGGGTGTCCGGAAAGCCAGGGGGATACGTTACGTTCATGAGCGGCATTATGCCGTGGACGGCGTACCACGCCTACCGGATCTACGACCGTGGCTTCTATACAGGAGCCTGTGGTATGAATGCCTGACCGCGCCATGTGAAGGCGTTGGCTTTTCCGTTCGAGTGTGAACTGGATCTAAGGAGAGATCTGTCATGAGTTTCCTGCATGTCTATCACGAGGCCGACGGCGAACAGCCGCTGCTCTCGACGTACGATGGCGAGCGCATCGCCGCCGAACTGGCCGCTCATGGCGTGCATTTCGAGCGCTGGGACACGGATGTAGCATTGGCGCCGGACGCCGATCAGGAAACCGTACTTGCCGCCTACGCCGATGGCGTGGCGCGTCTGCAGGCGGAATCCGGCTTCGCCGTGGCCGCTGTCATCCGTCTGACCCCCGATCATCCCGACAAGGACGCGCTGCGCCAGGAGTTTCTCGAAGAACATCGCCACGGCGAAGATGAGGCGCGTTTCTTCGTGCGGGGCGAGGGCATCTTCTATCTGCACATGGACAGCCGGGTCTACGTCATCGGCTGTACTCAGGGAGATCTCATGACGGTGCCGGCCAACACGCCGCGCTGGTTCGATATGGGCCCGAATCCCGATTTCACCTATATCCGCATGTTTACCGATACCCAAGGCTGGGTCGTGAACATGACCGACAGCCCCATCGCCTCGCGCTTTCCGCGCTTCGAGGCATTGATGGCGGAAGCGGCGGCATGAGGTGCGACGGTTGCCGCGGGGCGTTGCTTTTACGAGGACAACATGAGCGATGCTTGAACGTGTGATTTTTCGTGCCGCGCTGCCGCGTGACGGGGCGGATCAGGCCGAGGTGTTTCACCACGCGGTGATGCAGGGTGCGAGTCGTCATTACAGTCTGGCCCAGCGTCAGGCCTGGGCCGAGGCTTTGCCCCGCGAGGCCGAAGCCTGGGCTGCGCGCCAGGTGCTCTATTCGACGCTGATCGCCGCTTGCGATGGACGCTGCGTGGGGTTTTGTGAGCTTGATCTCCCCCATTCCCGCATCGAAACGCTTTACGTCTGGCCATCACTCACGCGACGCGGTATCGGCTCGCGTCTGCTGGGTTATGCCGAGCAAGGGATGCGTGAACGCGGAGTGACGCATCTGACCATCGAGGCGAGCCTGGTGCTGGCGCCGGGGCTGGAAGCGCGCGGCTGGGAGCGCCACGGCGAAGAGTGGGTCGAGCGTTTTGGCGAGCGCCTGCAACGCGTCAGGCTGAGCAAGGCGCTTTAGCGGGATTCGTGCGGCCTCGCGCTTATTGCATCTTCAGGGCTTGCAGGCCAGTAGCGCCCGAAATACCGATCCCATGAGCACCGGCGTATCGCATTCGATGCGAAATCCCGCTTGCGAGAGCAGCGGGCCGGCCTGGCGGGTGATGTCAGTGGCGATAAGACTGGTCAGCAGATTGAGCAGGCGCCGTCCGGTGCCGGCGGCGCATCCGTCCGGCTGGAACTTGTCCATTACGCATAGCTGTCCTCCCGGTGCCAGCACCCGGTAGGCTTCGCGCAGGCCCGCCTCGGGGTCGGGCATGACTGCCAGAATCAGATGCATGATCACCACGTCGAAATGGCCATCGGGATAGTCGAGCCGTTCGGCATCCATGACCCGCGCGGTGACGTCCTGCCCGAGCCGCTCGGCACGCGCCGCCGTGCGTTGCACCATCGCCGACGACAGGTCGGTTGCCTGGATTTCCACGTCGCGCGGCAGATAGGGCAGGTCAAGGCCGGTTCCGGCGCCGACGATCAGCACGCATTGCCCCGAGGCCCACCCCACCTGATCAAGTGCCAGACGCCGCGGCCGGCGGAATATGCGATCTGCAACCAGGTCGTAGACCGGTGCATAAAGGGTGTAGCGCAGGCGATTCCAGGCGGTGGTATTGAACATGGCGGCGGCTCCCGGCGAGCTTCTTCGAGCAGTGTAACGGCTATTCGCGATTTAACGATGAAGTTCGTGACAACTGAGCGCAATTATCCGGTGCGTACCGTGTCGATGCGCCGAAATTCCAGGCGCGACCCAACCGTTTTCATAATTCACCGTCCCATCGCTGAAAGACTTGGCGCAGCGGCATCCCTATACTCGAAGGGTCATCTATTCATTCGGAGGGAAAAACAACATGGCCCCGTCCCCGACTCGCGAGGATTTCGATCGTTACATGGTGCCCAACTACGCACCGCAGAAAACCATTCCCGTGCGCGGCGAGGGCAGCCGCTTGTGGGATCAGGACGGCCGCGAGTACATCGATTTTGCCGGGGGAATCGCCGTCAACTCCCTGGGGCATTGCCATCCGGTGCTGGTCGAGGCGCTCAAGCATCAGGCCGACAAGCTCTGGCACCTCTCCAACGTGTATACCAACGAGCCGGCCCTGGCCCTGGCGAAGGCATTGGTCGAGCGCACCTTCGCCGACAAGGTGTATCTATGCTCCTCGGGGGGCGAGGCCAACGAGGCAGCACTAAAACTGGCGCGGCGCTGGGCGCATGACACCCATGGCGAACGCAAGCACAAGATCATTTCTTTTCGTCAGGCGTTTCATGGACGTACGCTGTTCACGGTCAGCGTTGGCGGTCAGCCCAAGTATTCCCAGGGATTCGGCCCGGTACCGGGCGGCATCGTGCACGGCGAATTCAACAACCTCGACAGCGTGCGCGAACTGATCGATGCCGACACCTGCGCGGTGATCGTCGAGCCGATGCAGGGCGAAAGCGGCATCGTGCCCGCCCATCCGGCATTCCTCGAGGGATTGCGTGAATTATGCGACACGCATGATGCGCTACTGATCTTCGATGAGGTGCAGTCCGGTGTCGGCCGCAGCGGCTATCTCTATGCCTACATGCATTACGGCGTGACCCCGGACATTCTGACCAGTGCCAAGGGGCTGGGCGGCGGTTTCCCGGTGGGCGCAATGCTCACCACCGACCGTATCGCACCGGCGCTGGCGGTCGGCACCCATGGTTCCACCTACGGTGGCAATGCCTTGGCTTCGGCGGTGGCGCTAGCGGCGTTGGAAACCATCGATACACCCGAGGTGCTCGAGGGGGTACGCCAGCGTCATGCCCTGTTCAGGGAACATCTCGAGGCGATCAACCGGCAGCATGGCGTATTCAAGGAAATACGCGGCATGGGGCTTTTGATCGGCGCTGAAATGCACGAGCAATATACCGACCGTGCGCGCGACATCCTGCCGCTGGCCGTGGAAGAGGGGCTGATGGCGTTGGTCGCCGGGCCTAACGTACTGCGCATGGCGCCGTCGCTGGTAATTCCGGAAGCAGACATTGCCGAGGGGATGGCGCGGCTCGAACGGGCCATCGCCCGGCTCGTCGCGGACGTATGAACGAACAGCTCCGAGGTCCCGCCATGCTTGTCATTCGTCCCGTTCAGCCGCGGGATCTGCCGGCCCTGGAGCGGCTGGCGAGTTCTGCCACGCCGCGGCTGACTAACCTGCCGGCGCATCGCGACCGGCTGGAGGAGCGCGTGGCTCGCTCGGTGCGTGCCATGTCGCGCGAGGCGGACTTTCCCGGTGAGCAGGCCTATACCTTCGTTCTCGAGGATCTCGAGCGTGACGAAGTGGTAGGCACCGCCAGCATCCGTGCCCAGGCCGGGGCGCACGATGCCTATTACACCTATCGCCAGGAAACGCTGATCCACGCCTCGCAGCAACTCAACGTGCGCCGTGAGGTACAGACGCTGTCGCTGTCGCATGAAATGTCGGAAGTGACGTTACTCTGCGCGCTCTCGCTGGATGCGCGCTACAAGGGGACCAGCGCTGAGAGCCTGCTGCGTCGTGCGCGGTTGATGTTCATTGCTCAGTATCCCGAGCGCTTTGCCGAGACGCTGGCCGTGGCCTTCCCCGGCTTTCTCGATGCCGAGGGCGAGTCGCCGTTCTGGAACAGCGTAGGCCGACACTTCTTCGTCCGTGGCTATCAGGAAATCAATCATCTCGCCGGGGTGCGCTCGAAGAGCTTTATCGCCGAGGTGATGCCGCAATTTCCCCTCTATCTGCCGCTGCTCACGCCTGCGGCGCGGGCGGCCATCGGTCGCGAGCATCCTGCACACGAGAGTGCCATGGCGGAAATGCTCGCCGAAGGCTTCGTGCGCTCGCGACATGTCGATATCTTCGATGCCGGGCCGGTGATTCGCAGTGAGCGCGACCGGCTCAGGACGCTGCGCGATTGTGGCTGGCATCCGGTGCGAATTCGTCCCGCGCATGCTCTGCCGGATGCCGAACCGGCGCTGGTCGCTAATCAGAAGCTCGCCGAGTTCCGCTGCGTGGTGGCGCGTTACGCGCTGTCGCCCACCGGCCAGTTGATGCTGTCGCCGGAACATGCCGAGCTGCTGGGCGTCGAGGAGGGGCGCGCGGTGCTGGCCGCGCCACTGGGATTGACGGCCGCCGAAGAGGATTTTGACGAGGGAGCGCCATAATGCTGATTCGCCCCATCGCTCAGCGCGATATCGAAGGTTTGATGATACTGGCGCGACAGACCGGGGTGGGATTCACTTCGCTGCCCGAGAATCACGATTTTCTGGTGGCCAAGATCACCCGCGCCGTCAGCGCCTTCGAAGAACACTCACCGCTCGACGATCGGCTGTACTTCTTCGTGCTCGAGGACGAGGACACCGGCGAGCTGGCGGGTTGCTGCGCCATCGAGGGGCAGGTCGGCCGCGACATGCCGTTCTACAATTACCGAGTGGGGACGTTGGCGCACTCCTCGGTGCAGCTCGACCTGCATCGCACCATCGACACGCTGTTTCTGAGCTCCGATCACACCGGCGATGCCGAGGTCTGCTCGCTCTTCCTGCGTCCCGAGTTTCGCGGCAGCGACCGGCGCCACGAGCGCAACGGCGCGCTGCTGTCCAAGGCGCGCTGGCTGTTCATGGCCGAGTTTCGCGATCGCTTTCCGCAGAAGGTATTGGCGGAGATGCGCGGGGTGTTCGACGCTCAGGGCGTAAGCCCGTTCTGGACTTGCCTGGGCAGCCATTTCTTCCCGGTGGATTTCCACGAGGCCGATCGGCTTACCGGCCTGGGACAGAAAAGCTTCATCGGCGAGTTGATGCCCAAGTTTCCCATTTACACGCCGTTTCTCTCCGAAGAGGCTCGCACCTGTATCGGCCAGGTGCACGAGCACACACGCCCGGCCCTGGAAATGCTCAAGAAGGAAGGGCTGCGCTGGGAGGGCTATATCGACATCTTCGATGGCGGCCCCACGGTAGAGGCCTATCTCGACGACGTGCGCGCAGTGCGTGAATCTCGCCACTGCCTGGTGGAGGTCGTCGCGAATGACGAGCCGGATTCGCACTCACGCCGCACCTGGATGGCCGGCACGACCGGCATGCGCGATTTCCGCGCCACTTGGGTCGGTCATGGGCCGAATGCCGAGGGGGTAGTGAGGTTGTCGATACGGGAGGCGCGCCGCCTCAGGGTCGAGACAGGCGATACCCTACGGGTGCTGGAAGCCTGAGCCGCCGTTGAACAACATGCTTTAGCCGTGCATCGGTATCATGCGCTGAATGGGAGAAATGCCATGCAAGCCAAGCAGCAACTGCTGATCGGAGGGGCCTGGGTCGATGGCGAGGCGAGTGTCTTCGCCAAGATCGATCCGGTATCGCAACAGCCGCTGTGGGCCGCCGCCGCGGCCAGCCCGGCACAGGTCGAGTCGGCCGTTCAGGCCGCTCGCCAAGCGTTTCCCGGCTGGGCGCGCCACTCCTTTGGCGAACGTCAGCAGCTCGTCGAGCGCTTCAGGGAGCGCCTGGAGAGCAACCGTGAAGCGCTGGCTACGGCCATTGCCCAGGAGACCGGCAAGCCGCTGTGGGAGGCGCGCACGGAAGTCGGGGCGATGATCGCCAAGGTGGCGATCTCCATGACCGCCCATCAGGAGCGCACCGGCGAACGCAGCCGCGATCTGGGCGACGCCAGTGCCGGCGCGGGTGGCGTGCGAGCCGTGGTGCGCCATCGCCCGCATGGCGTGCTGGCGGTGTTCGGCCCCTACAATTTTCCCGGGCATCTGCCCAACGGGCACATCATCCCGGCGCTGCTGGCCGGCAACTGCGTGGTTTTCAAGCCCAGCGAACAGACCCCGATGACCGCGGACCTGACCCTGCAGTGCTGGCAGGAGGCGGGCTTGCCGGCGGGAGTGATCAATCTGGTGCAAGGTGCTGCGCCGGTGGGGCAGGCGTTGGCCGGCGCGGGGGATATCGACGGTTTGCTGTTCACCGGCAGCGCCAAGATCGGCGGCCTGCTCCATAAGCAGTTTGCCGGTCAGGTCAGCAAGATCCTGGCGTTGGAGCTGGGCGGCAACAATCCGCTGGTGGTCAGGAACGTGCCCGATCAGGAAGCCGCGGTACTGACCATTCTGCAGTCCGCGTTCCTTTCCGGGGGGCAGCGCTGCACCTGTGCACGTCGCCTGATGGTACCCCAGGGGCCGGTGGGCGATCGACTGCTCGAAGCCTTGGCCGAGGCTATCGGTAAGCTGCGTGTCGCGGGGCCTTTCGCGGAACCGGCGCCTTTCTATGGCGGCTTGGTCAGTCGTGCGGCGGCCGACGGCCTGCTGCATGCCCAGGAGGATCTCGAGGAGCTGGGCGGTACCGTGCTGGCGCGCATGCGGCGCCTCGAGGAGGGCACCAGCCTGCTCAGTCCGGCGCTGATCGACGTCACCGGGCTGCGGATTCCCGACGAGGAGCACTTCGGCCCGCTGCTCAAGGTGCATCGCTACCGCGACTGGGACGAGGCGATAGAACTCGCCAACGACACCCGCTACGGGCTATCCGCCGGGCTGATCGGCGGCGAGCGCGCCGACTGGGAGGATTTCCTGCTGCGCATCCGCGCGGGTATCGTCAACTGGAACCGCCAGACCACCGGCGCGTCGAGCGATGCGCCTTTCGGCGGCATCGGCGATAGTGGCAACCATCGTCCCAGCGCCTATTACGCCGCCGATTATTGTGCCTATCCGGTCGCCTCGATGGAGGCCGAGGCGCTGCTGCTGCCCGACTCCCTGCCACCGGGAGTGACGTTATGACGTTACCCGACGCAGGAACATGCGAAGTCAACTTCGACGGTCTGGTGGGGCCGACTCACAACTACGCCGGACTGGCGCATGGCAACGTGGCTTCGATGCGCCATGAGGGGCAGGTGGCCAACCCCCGCGAGGCGGCGCTGCAGGGACTGGCCAAGATGAAGGACTTGAAGGATGCCGGCTATGCCCAGGGGGTATTGCCGCCTCAGCAGCGCCCGGATCTCGGTGCGCTGCGCGATCTGGGCTTTTCCGGCAGCAATGCGCAGGTGCTCGAGCGTGCCGCCCGGGAGGCACCGCAATTGCTGCGCGCGGTGTGCTCGGCGTCGAGCATGTGGACGGCAAACGCCGCCACCGTCACGCCGAGTCGCGATAGCCAGGACGGCCGCGTGCATTTCACGCCGGCCAACTTGCAGTCGAGCTTTCATCGCTTTCTCGAGCCGCAGACCACCGCCCGCGTGCTGGCGGCGATCTTCGCCGATGAACAGTGCTTCGCGCATCACCCGGTGCTGCCGGCGACGCCGGCCTTCGCCGACGAGGGCGCGGCCAACCATACGCGTCTGGCCGCTTCGCATGGCGATGTTGGCGTGCATCTCTACGTCTACGGTCGCCAGGCGTTCGGTAGCGAGACTCGTCAGCGCGTGGCACCCAAGCGCTACCCGGCGCGTCAGACGCTGGAGGCCAGCCAGGCCGTGGCGCGCCAACATGGCCTGACGGAGGCACAGACGGTCTTTGCCCAGCAACACCCTGGCGCCATCGATGCCGGGGTGTTTCACAACGATGTGATTGCCGTGGGCAACGGCCCGCTGTTGCTCTATCACGAGATGGCGTTTCTCGACGAACAGGCCACGCTGGACGCTCTGCGTGACAAGATGAACACGCCATTGATTCCGCTGCGCGTGCCGTCGGAAGCGGTGAGCCTCGACGATGCGGTCAGTACCTATCTGTTCAACTCGCAGTTGCTCAGCAATCCCGATGGCAGCATGACGCTGGTGGTACCCGGTGAATGCCAGGAGAACGAGGCCGTATGGCGGACCGTGCAGGATCTGCTGCTGGCCGGCCACAATCCAATCGGCGAAGTATTGGTCAAGGACGTCAAGCAGAGCATGCGCAACGGCGGCGGCCCTGCCTGTCTGCGGCTGCGGGTGGCGCTCTCCGAGGCCGAGCGGCAGCGGCTGACGGGGTGCGTGCTGCTGGATGACGCCCTGTACGCCGCCCTGACCGGCTGGGTGGAACGTCACTATCGCGACCGGCTGGCGGCTGGCGATCTCGCCGACCCGCAGCTCGCCGAGGAGACCCTGACTGCACTGGATGAGCTGACTTCCATTTTGGGGATCGGTAGTGTCTACCCGTTTCAGCGCGTTTGACAAGCCAGCCCTGGTTAGCGCTGTGCGATCCATTCCCCTGAAGACTGGCTCCGTTTCGCTGTTGCCTTTATGCTTCTTCAAGGTGCTTCGCTCGCTAAGGAGCCCCTCCCGAGCGAGCCAGGCGAAAATTCACGTGGGGTGCTAGGCGCTGTACACCCCGTCCTGGACGTTCCGCCTAATGAGTCGGCATGGACCAGGCGAACTGCACAACAATAAAGAGGACTGACATGCGACTCTCACGTCACGCACCGCTGATATTTTCATCTATCGCCGCTGCCGCGGTATGGGGGGTATCGGCGTCCGCCGCCGCCGATACGAGCGACATCGACTTTCACGGCTATGCGCGCTCAGGCATCGGCGCCACCTCCGGCGGCGGCGATCAGGCCTGTTTCCAGGCCCGAGGCGCCAGTGCCAAGTATCGTCTGGGCAACGAATGCGACACCTATGCCGAACTGGGATTCGGCTCGACGCTCTACGAGCAGGACGGCAAGAGCTTCTACTTCGACAGCTTGGTAGCCTATTCGACGGGCCAGTCCGACGATTGGGAATCCGTCGACAGCGATGATGCCGACTTGGCGCTGCGTCAGCTCAACGTTCAGGCTACCGGTGTCGTCGAGGCGCTGCCCAACGCCACCCTATGGGCGGGCAAGCGTTTCTATCAGCGCCACGATATTCACATGAACGACTACTACTATTGGGACCTCTCCGGGCCCGGTGCCGGGATCGAGAACATCGATCTGGGCTTCGGCCAGTTGAGCCTGGCCTGGCTGCGCAATACCAGCGAGGACAATGAGTTTCCCGATGCACAGCAGAACCTGGCCAACGACACCGTGGACATTCGCCTGGCGGGCTTGCAAACCAATCCGGGGGGCACGCTGGAGTTAGGCTATGACTATGGCGCGGCGACATTGACCGACGCTCAGGAAGATGCCGATGCCGATCCCGAAAAAGGGCATATGCTGACGCTTGAGCATGTCCAGGGCGACTGGTTCGGCGGCTTCAACAAGTTTGTCGTGCAATACGCCACCGACGGTATCATTGGCAGCTCGGGCCGCGTCTCTACCGCCTCCACCACGCCGGAAGGCAGCATGGTCCGGGTTATCGACCATGGCCTGGTCAATCTTTCGCCCAACGTCGATATGCTCTACGCCGCGATCTACGAGGACCGTGATCTCGACAATGGAGAGGGCCAGACCTGGATGTCGGCGGGGGTTCGACCGACTTACTACTGGACCGACATCATGAGTACCGCCGTGGAGCTGGGCTATGACCGGGTGGATCCCCAGGAGAGCGGTCTGGAAACGGCCGATCTGACCAAGTTGACCCTGGCTCAGCAGTGGTCCGCGGGCCGCGGGGCCATGGCGCGCCCGGTCATTCGTACCTTCGTGACCTATGCCAACTGGGATGGCGCCGTTTACAACGCCGCTAGCGAGTCGATTGAGGATGGGGAGGACGATGGCCTGACGTACGGCGTTCAGTTCGAGGCCTGGTGGTGATCCATGAGGGGCTGGCTCAACGGGGAATCCTCCGTTGGGCCGCATTGCGCGATACCTTCGCTTTGATCGTTGCTTATCGGTGCCTTGTACGAGGCATCGGTTGTTGAGGAGAGACGTTGTGCAAACTCCGCAAAGGCTGATAATCGCCATGAGCCTGGTCCTGATGGGCGGCTGTGCGGCGACCGCTCCAGTGCCTGATACGCCACGCCATGAGGATGCCTGGTTACGCCAGGCCGTTGATTGCTGTCAAACGCTAGCCGGGCTTCCCGCCACACCGTTGGCGTCGCCGGGCGAAGTGACCCTGGCCTTTGGTCCGCACGCACCGGTGCATCGCTTCGAGACCGGCAAAAGCCCTTTTCATGCACTCACGCTGCCGCGTCAGCAAGGCCCCTTGGAGCTTGTCTGGACCAGTGACGTGGCGCGTGATGCCCAGGGGCACTTGAGCGTGTTCGCGCCATCCATACTCGTGCTCGATGAGAGGGGACAGGTGCAACGCCGCTTCGGTTGGCAGGATTTCGTATATCAGCCGGCGAAGGGCCTGCGTCCGGACAGGTTGAGGCTGGCATTTGCCGTGACGCCGGGAGAGGATGCCGACCGGGTCGTGATAATGACCAGCGAGCACGCCCTGGCGAATGACACGCAACTGTTGCACCCGGAGCGTGCCAGGGCACGTGCGCGACACCTGGCCGAGCCTGCGATACGCAATCCGCGGGCCCAGCACCGTGCCCAGGGTGAGGTCGAGTTGACCGTCAAGCCGTTAGGGGAGGGGGAGGGATTGTTGGCTCCCTTGCTGGGCACGTCGAAGACGCGCATGTCCCAGGGAAAGGCAACGGTGACCGAGGCTGATGCAGCTGCGGCGGACGTATCCCCGCCGGCGCTGGAGGGGCTGGATTTCCGGCGCCTGATGCGTGCCGCCCTGGCCGCTGACGATATCGCGTTGGCCATGGAACTCGCCGAACGCGCAGAGCGTGCCGGCGATAGTGGGGCGCGAGCATGGTTGGCCGAGCAACTTCAGGCAAAATGAGCGAGCCCCGTATGCAGGGATGGATAGTGTCGATTCGCTCTCGTGGGAATAAGCCGTGGCTGTGACGCGTTTTTCAAGGTATTTCCAGATAGACTGATGCACTCCTGAACTGTCTGGAAATGCCTGCCTCATGGCCTTGTCTGCTACTCCCTATAAAATTGAACTCAGTCTTACCGATCTCGATCGAGGCGTTTATGACAATCAGCGCTTCACGGTCGCGCGCCATCCCTCGGAAACCGAGGAGCGTCTGGTCGTTCGACTGTTGGCTCACGCGCTGTGGTACGGCGAGCAGCTCGCCTTCGGCCGCGGCTTGTCGGAGGTCGATGAGCCGGCCCTGTGGGAGAAGAGCCTGGACGGTCGCATCCTGCATTGGATCGAGGTCGGCCAGCCCGATGCCGAACGCCTGACTTGGTGTTCGCGACGTGCCGAACGGGTTTCGCTATTGACCTACGGCAGCCTGCGTGTCTGGGAGTCGAAGGTGCTGTCGGCCGTCGCTTCGCTGAATAACCTTCACATTGCCGCACTGCCCCAGGAGCCGCTGGCTGAACTGGCTCGCGAATTACCGAGAGGGCTCAAGTGGAACCTGATGATCAGCGAAGGTACCTTATTCGTCACTGATGAGCGTGGCCAGCACGAGCTACAGCCGCAGTGGCTGAAGGGGGAGCGCTGAATCCTGTTCAGGATCGTCATGGCATCTGCCTGCCTCCGTCGCGGGTCGAATGGGTAGCGGATCGGTGAATTGTCTGATGATGCTACTTACTGAGTAGTAGTTTCATAATGAGGGAACCTGATTCGTGCGCTAGTATCTAAATGAGCAGACCAAGGATGTCCGCCGTCATCATCTTCATACCCCGCGGGCCATTGCCCCGCATATCGTCAAGGAGCGCCCCATGTCCCGACGCCACTCCCGCCCTCAGGAGCCCGAAGTCAAGGCAATTCCGCTCACCGAAGACAAGTCCCGCGATGATCGCTTGTTGGTCGCAGCGCTGGTTGCAGCGGGTGCCGCTGTCGTTTTGACATTGGTTGCGCAGTTCGCCTTGGGCTAGGCGATTCTGGGATAGCCAGCCAGCAAACCTCGCAGGGAAGATTCCCGGACCCGTGCCAAAAGCACGGGTTTTGTTTTGTGTTCGGGATGTCCGGCGCGGTTCTCATCCGGGCCGGTCGTGGATGTCCACATCCAGCCAGGATGACCCGTGTGCAGCAGACGTCTTGCATCGAGCTGCATCTGGCGGCCAAGATCGCATTAACCTGACCTGACCCAAAATCGTATGAGACCGATGACATGAGCGATGAACAGACCCCGCAATACGATAAACGCCGCCGCCACTCCGGCCCGGTCGTCGACGGCCCGGGTAAGGCCGCCAGTCGCGCCATGCTGCGTGCGGTAGGCTTTACCGATGAGGATTTTCACAAGCCGCAGGTCGGTATCGCTTCGACCTGGAGTCGTGTCACTCCCTGCAATAGCCACATCAATATTCTCGCTGATGAGGCTAGCGCCGGCGCCGACGAGGCCGGTGGCAAGGGCGTGGTGTTCAACACCATTACCATCAGCGATGGTATCGCCAACGGTACCGAGGGCATGAAGTATTCGATGGTGTCGCGCGAGGTAATTGCCGACTCGATCGAAACGGTGGCCGGCTGCGAGGGCTTCGACGGCCTGGTCGCGGTGGGTGGCTGCGACAAGAACATGCCGGGCTGCATGATGGGGCTGGCGCGGCTCAACCGCCCCAGCATCTTCGTGTATGGCGGTACTATCCTGCCGGGCGCGGGACATACCGATATCGTCTCGGTGTTCGAGGCGATGGGGGCCCACTCCCAGGGCAACATGTCGCTGATCGACGTCAAGCAGATCGAAGAGACGGCGATTCCCGGTCCCGGCTCCTGCGGCGGCATGTACACCGCCAATACCATGGCGTCGGCGATCGAGGCGCTGGGCATGAGCCTGCCCGGCAGCTCGGCGCAAAATGCCGTTTCCGACACCAAACGCGACGACAGCCGCGCCGCCGGTGCCGCCGTGCTCAAGCTACTCGAGCGCGACATCAAACCGTCGGATATCATGACGCGTCAAGCATTCGAAAACGCCGTTACCGTGGTGATCGCCCTGGGAGGCTCGACCAACGCGGTACTGCACCTGATCGCCATGGCCAACACCATCGGTGTCGAGCTGAGGCTGAATGATTTTACCGAGATCGGCAAGCGCGTGCCGGTGGTCGCCGACCTGCGCCCCAGCGGCCATTACATGATGAGCGAGCTGGTGGCGATCGGGGGCATCCAGCCGTTGATGAAGAATCTGCTCGACGCCGGACTGCTGCACGGAGACTGCCTGACAGTGACCGGCAAGACGCTGGCCGAGAACCTCGCCGAGGTGGCACCCTACCCGGATGATCAGAATATCATCGCTCCACTCGACAAGCCGCTCAAGGCGCAGAGCCACCTGCGCATTCTTTACGGCAATCTCGCTCCCGAAGGGGCGGTGGCCAAGATTACCGGCAAGGAGGGCACCCGCTTTACCGGACGCGCCCGGGTATTCGGCTCGGAGGAGGAAGCACAGGCACGTATCAATGACGGCACGGTGGTGGCCGGCGATGTGCTGGTGATCCGCTACGAAGGGCCACGCGGCGGTCCCGGGATGCGCGAGATGCTGACACCGACTTCGGCGATCATGGGGCGTGGGCTGGGCAACGACGTAGCGCTGATTACCGATGGGCGCTTCTCCGGCGGCAGCCACGGCTTCGTGGTCGGCCACATTACGCCGGAGGCGTTCAATGGCGGGCCGATCGCGCTGATCGAAGATGGCGATGAGATCACCATCGACGCCGAGGCCGATTCGCTGACGGTCAATCTCAGCAATGACGAACTGTTGCGCCGACGCACTGCCTGGCAGCAACCCGCGCCGCGCTATACCCGCGGCGCGTTGGCCAAATATGCGCGAACGGTCAGCTCGGCGTCGCTTGGAGCAGTGACGGACCTGCCCGAGTAACGCCAACGCCCATTAATATCCCGATACCATGCCCGTATGCCTCGCTAGTGGCTGCGGACATGGTTCGGTAGCTAACGCCTTCCTTGCCCGCTTTCCGGCAGACAGCCTTCGCCAAGTGATTCTGCGTTGCCACAAGCGACGCAGTGCCATACTCGCCCCCGGCAAATAGCCAAGAGACACCTGTTGAAAACGGGCAGACAGTTCCCACTATTACCAGCCGCATGGGAAAGATGAAATGGCATTCGCGAAGCCAGGACAAATTTTTCGCCTGGCCCTTGAAATTTTTCTTGAAGCTACTATTTAACATAATGCCTGGGGCAGGTGCCGAAAGGCAGGGCCCGAGGCGGTAAACGCCACCCGAGTGGGTTTGCCAATTGTAGAGCTTCGCTGATAAATCAGGAGGTTTGTCATGAATACCATGTCACTATCACCGCTTTTCCGTCGCAGTATTGGTTTCGACCGTCTCAATGACCTGTTCGAATATGCGATGCAAAGCGATGCGCCCAGCTATCCGCCATATAACGTCGAGAAGCGCGGCGAGAACGACTATCAGATCGTGATCGCCGCGGCGGGCTTCGCCAAAGACGAACTCAACGTCGACGTCGAGAATCGCGTGCTGACCATCAGTAGCGTCAAGCCCGACACGGCCGATAATGCCCAGGTGACCTATCTGCATCGGGGCATCGCTCAGCGTGCCTTCAAACTCTCGTTCCGCCTGGACGAGAATATCGAGGTGCAGGGCGCACGGCTCGAAAATGGTCTGCTGGTTGTCGATCTGCTACGCGTGGTGCCGGAAGAGCAACGCCCACGTCAGATCCCGATCAACGCTCAGACGGCTCAGTCACAACAGCGTCTTAGCGATCAGTCGGCCAATAGCGCCGAGCAGCAGTTCACTGAAGCTCGGGCCGAAGCCACCGCCTAAGTCGCCCTGAGCGCCTCCGGCCCAGTGCCGTAGGCTAGGGTAGAACAGGACCTCGCCATCATGGCGGGGTCTTTTTTTGCCTGCCGGGATGCGTGCAAATAGATGCGGATTCATCGTCTTTCATGGCGATACGAGGCTGTAAAGGGTGCGTTATAGTGGTCACTCAGTCATTCCAACGTAACTTGGCCGAGGAGACGAGCGCTTCCATGTCTGTCAACACCATCGATATCAACCGGTTGATGACTCACTTCGATGGTCATGACCAAGTCTGGCTGTTCGGTTACGGCTCCTTGATCTACAAGGCGGATTTTCCCTACGTGACGCGCCGGGCTGCCAGCATCACCGGCTGGGCGCGGCGCTTCTGGCAGGGGTCGCACGATCATCGCGGCACGCCGGAAGCTCCGGGGCGCGTGGTCACGTTGATTCCCGAGAAAGATAGCCTCTGCATCGGTATGGCGTATCTCGTCACGCCCGAAGTCTTCGAGCATCTCGATCATCGCGAAAAGAACGGCTATCTACGTCTGGTCATGCCCCTGCGCTTCGATGACGGTGACGAGGTCGAAGGGCTGGTATATATCGCTGCCGAGGATAACGCGGCGTGGCTGGGGCCGGCGCCGGAGTATGAGCTGGCCCGGCAGATTGCATGTTCGACGGGGCCGAGCGGTCCCAATCGGGATTATCTGCTCTATCTGGCCGACGCGCTACGCGAACTCGGCCATCAGGATGACCATGTGTTCGCCCTCGAAAGGCATCTTCGCGAAGTTGAAATGTCGCCCGTCGAGTAGCCATGCCGTTGAGCTGACATTAACGCGTTATCGAATTGCGCCTTGCGGTGTACGCTGGTGACAGCACACCGCCGCATGCAAGGAAATGCCATGTCCGAGCCGACCCCAAGCTTCGATCTCGATTCTCCAGTCGGAGTGATCGCCGACACTCACGGTCTGCTGCGCGAGGAGGCCGTCTCGGCGCTGCAGGGGTGCGAGCTGATCGTGCATCTGGGCGACGTGGGAGATGAAGTGATTCTTGCACGTCTCGCTGACATGGCGCCGCTGTTTACCGTGCGCGGCAATATCGACACTCAGCCATGGGCCGAGCGCCTCCCCGCCACACAGGCTCTCATCGTCAACGGTTGGCGGCTGCACTTGGTGCACAATATCGCTGATTATGCCGATGAACCTTGCGATGCCGTGCTTCACGGCCATTCCCACAAACCACGCAACGAGTGGGTGGGGAATCGGTTGCTGTTCAACCCCGGAGGTGCCGGCAAGCGGCGCTTCAAGCTGCCGATCACCCTGGGCAAGTTATGGGTCAATGAGCAGTGCCTGCGTGGCGAGATCATTCCGCTGCTGTCATGAGCTGAGTCTGACTTCCAGAAAACCGTTGTTCATGGTGCAGCAGCCACTGCTTGCGTTCCAGCCCGCCGGCATAGCCGGTCAGCTTGCCGCTACTGCCGATCACGCGATGGCAAGGCACGATGATCGACAGCGGGTTGCGGCCATTGGCAGCGCCCACGGCACGATGGCTCCTGGGGCAGCCGATATCGATCGAAATCGCCGCATAGCTGCATGTCTGTCCGTAGGGCACTTGGCGCAGTCGACTCCATACCCGTTGCTGAAAGGCAGTGCCCTGAGGCGTCAGCGGCACGTCGAAGACGTGGCGCCTGCCCTGGAAATACTCCGTAAGCTGCGTCTTGCAGCGCTCGATCAGGGCATGCCCCCGCACCGCGGTGGCCGGCTCGTCGACGAAGAGAATATGGGTGATCCCCGCGTCACTGGCGCGTATCTCCAGCAGCCCGAGGGAAGGCTCCGAGGGTAGGGCGAGATAGTCTATGTACATGTCAGCGATTCCAGAGTTGGAAGGTGAGATAACTGCGCCAGGGTGAGGCGTTGTCTGGCGAGGCGTCGCCCAGTTCACCGAGCGCTTTCCTGACGCCGAGGTCGCCGCCCAGCCAGATATCCGGGTGGCTGGCGCCACGCATCCTGGCGTAGTCCACCGTCCATTGGCCGATGCCCTTCAGTGCCAGCCAGCGAGTGGCGTCCTGCGGCGTTTCATTCGTTAGATACCCTTCGGCGAAGCGGTGAAGCGTTTCGCGGCGTGAGCCCGGCATCTTCAGGAACGCGAGATCACTGCCTGCGATGCGGGCGGGGTCGGGAAAGTACCGCCGCCGCTCATCGAGCGGCTCGCCCAACCGGTTGACCAGTGTCTGTACCAGGCGTTGTGCCGCCATGATCGATACTTGCTGACCGAGGATTGCCCGGACACCGGCCTCGAAAAGACTCCAGATGCCCGGCAGGCGCAACCCCTCGATCAACGACAGGCCAGGAACCGCCCGGGCCAGATGCCTTTCGATCGTTCGGGTATCCGCGTCCAGATCGAGCATCCGGCGGATATTGGCCACCACGCCTTGCATGGCCGAGAGATCGTCGATCTCCAGCGCGACCAGAAAGCGATGATGTAACGGGTCGTGAGTGGCGGTGAAATGTCCTCTGGACTGCTGCCAGACGAAGCTGCGACCGTAATGATCGTCCCCGGTCCACTCCATGCCCTCGATCAGGCGCTTGGCCAGGAAACCTTGCAGCGCTTCCCAGTGATAAGGCGGACGATAGGCGAGCTGAAGTACCAGTTCCTTGGCGTGGGGTGTGGATTCTCGGCGAACTTGGCCAGGGCTGAGTTCCATACGCTTGCTGAAGCAATCATTGAAACGTCGCAGGCTGCGAAAGCCGCTGGCATAGGCCACCTCAGTCACCGACAGGCGAGTCTGATGCAGCAATTGCTTGGCGAACAGGCATTGGTGATAGAGGGCATATGTCTTGGGCGAGACGCCGAAACGCCGTTGGAATAGCTGACGCAGGTAACGGTCACTGATTCCCAGGCGTTCACTGAGCTGATAGAGGGAGCCATCCTGCAGGGCGCCTGCATCGATCAAGCGCAGCGCACGCTCGAGCGTCGTGTCCACACCCTTCCAGGCCGGCGAGCCGGGAGTGCTCTCCGGCCGGCAGCGCAGGCAAGGGCGGTAGCCGGCCCGGGCCGCTTCCATGGCCGTAAAGTAATACTCCACGTTGTATTCATGGGGAGGCGTTGCCGGACACACCGGGCGGCAGTAAATCCCGGTGGTCGTCACGGCGGTGAAGAAGTGGCCGTCGAAGCGCGCATCACGCGACAGACGGGCCTGACGGCAAATATCCCGATCCAGCACGGCAGTATTCCGGTGGTGAGGGTATGCTCCAGTGTAAGGCGGTGCGGGAAAATGACTAGCCGGAATCGGAACTCGCGATCAGAGCCGACCCTCGCTGGAGAAGCCGTGACGTGACCGCTCCCGCACTGACAGACGGGATGGTGTGGTCTATATTTTTATCCAGTTTAACACGGTGCGATCACGCTGATGTCGTGCTCGATATGCCCACGAGTAATCCGGGAGGTAACGATGACGGATCATCCCAAGAATGAGCCCGAGACGGACAACAGCAACCTGCAGAAGGATCCGGAAAGCTGGACGACCGGTGACGAGGCCATGACCGGTGCCCAGAAATCCTATCTACAGACGCTGTGCGAGGAGGCCGGGGTCGAGTTCGACGAAAACCTGACCAAGGCCGAAGCCTCCAAACGCATCGACGAGCTTCAGGACAAGACCGGGCGCGGAACGCACGGTTAGCGCATTCAATGCCTGAGCCGTGTGGCCCCTTTCGGGGCCATCGGCGCTACCTACCAGTTGGGCTCGCCGATCACTGGGCCTTCCAGCTCGCTGCGGACTTCCGCCACCTGATCGGCACTGACTTCGTCAGCGTCATTGTCCCAGGCACTCCGCAGGAAGGTCGCCAGACGGGCCACTTCGTCATCATCGAGCCGCCAGGCGAAGCCGGGCATGGGGATGGTCATGGGCGCGCGCTGTGTCGAGGGCATCTTCGCGCCGGCCAGAATCACATGAATCAGCGCCGTGGGATTGTCGGCATTGAGCATGGGATTGCCATTGAGCTGCGGGAAAACCCGTGAGGCACCGCGGCCATCGGTGAAGTGGCAGGCGTTGCAGTTGTCCAGATACAGCCGTTCCCCGGAATCCACTGCGACCTTGGCGGTTTCGAGTGTCCTTTCCGTCGATGTCCTGGGCGCGTCGTCCACGGCGGCGGTCATGGGTGGCGGTTGGGTCGAGTCGTCGGGCGCGTTGGAGGCAGTAACAGGCTGTACGCTGTCAGCAGCCAACGACTTGAGGTAGCGTGCCATGGCATTCAAGTCGTCATCGCTGAGGTAAGCGAGACTGTGCTCAATGACGGGTGCCATTTCGCCGGTGGCGGCGCTATAGGCGTTACGCCCCGTGCCGAGATAGTCGACCAGTTCCGTCACTGACCAGTCTTCGACGCCATGGATCTTTTCGCGGCCTTCCGTATCGCTCACCCCGCCGCGCAGGCTCGGTGCCAGCCAGCCTTCCAGCTCGGCACCCCTCAGGTAATCCTCGTCCGTACCGTTGAAGCCTTTGAGTTGATAGAGTATCCCTCGTGGTGTGTGACAGCTCCCGCAGTGGCCCAGCCCCTGTACCAGATACGCGCCTCGGTTAAGCTCCTCGTCCCAATCCTCCCTCGGCGTGAAGGGCTCGGCATCCGGTGCGAAGGCCCAGTTCCAGAGCGATAGCCCCCAACGCATGCTGAACGGCCAACTGAGATCCGTCTGCGGCGGCTGTTCGCTGACCGGTTCGACGCCTTCCATGAAATAGGCATACAACGCGTCGACATCCTCGTCGCTGAGCTTTGCATAGGAAGGATAGGGCATGGCCGGGTAGAGATTGGCGCCATCCTTGCGCTTGCCTTGGCGCAGGGCCTTGGCGAAATCCTCCCGCGAATAGTCGCCGATTCCCGCCTGCTTGTCGGGCGTGATGTTGGTGGAATAGATATTGCCGAAGGGGCTGAGCAGCGACAGGCCTCCGGCATAGGGCTCGCCGTCCGGTGCCGTGTGGCAGGCGATGCAATCCCCTGCGCGTGCCAGGTATTCCCCCCGATCGATCAGTGCTTGATCCGCTGCCCAGGTTGGCGCCTGGAGCAGCCCCGCCCCGATCCCCAGCAATCCCACGGACACGATGGTGTGTTTCATTATCGTCTCCCTATGCCTGAACCAATGGTCGCGGGTCTTTGAGATATTGCTCGCGAATCGCCTTGGCCGACCAGTAGGTTAGTGCGGCAACGGTACCGGTGGGGTTGTGTTGCATGTTCTGGGGAAAGGCGCTGGCGCCCATCACGAACAGGTTGGGGACATCCCAGTGCTGAAGATAACGATTGAGTACCGAAGTCGAGGGGTCGGTGCCCATCACTGCGCCGCCCACCAGATGGGTGGACTGGTAGCGGGTGGCGTCATAGTGATCGCCACCGCCATAGATACTCTCGGTGTGATAGGTGGGGTTCAGTTCCTTGACGATCTCGCGCATGCGCTCGCCCATGAAAGCCGTCATGCGCAGGTCATTGTCGTGGAAGTCGTAAGTCATGCGCAGCAGCGGATCGCCATGCGGGTCCGTGTAGTTGGGGTCCAGGTCGAGATAGCAGTCCCGGTACGACATGTTGGTGCCGGTGGTGCCGAGCATCATGTGATGACCATAGTGAGCCTTGGCCTGCTTCTTCCATTCGCTGCCCCACGCCGGTGTGTCGGGGGGGACCCGAACACCCGAAATCGCTCCGGCCGGGCCCTGGGTCGTGTAGATGTAGGAGCCGCCGAAGAAGCCGTGCTTGGCGGTATCGAAAGTGTCCGGGCTGAAGTCGTCGATGACTTGTCCGCTGCCGCCGGCATGGACGAAAGGATTGAAGTGCTTGTCCTCGAAATACATGTCCATGGAACCGGTCACCTGGTAGGAGAAGTTGCGTCCCACCACACCGGTATTGCTGGTGGGATCGTAGGGCTTGCCGAGTTTCGACATCAGTAGCAACCAGACATTGGTCAACGGGAAGGCGGCAAGCACAACCATCTCCGCGGGCTGAAGGATTTCGTTGCCGTCCTTGTCCACATAGAGCACGCCGGTGGCTTTTCTGCCCGTCGAGTCGGTAACGATGCGGCGGACTTCACAGTTGGCGCGGTAATTGAAGTTCTCGCGCTGCTTGAGACGGTCCAGGATGCAGCATTGTGGCGATGCCTTCGAATAGTTGAGGCAACCGTAGTTGCTGCAGTAGCCGCAGAAATTGCACGGGCCGAGCTGCATGCCGTAGGGGTTGGTCCACGCCTGGGAGACGTTGGCGGAAGGGTAGGGATACGGGTGCCAGCCAAGGTTGCGGGTCGCCTCGGTGAACAGCGCATCGGCATGTGTGCGCGGTAGAGGAGGCAAGGGAAACGGATTCTGACGCGGCCCCTCGAAGGGATTGCCGCCCGGCTGAATTTCACCGCGCAGGTTGCCGGCCTGTCCCGAAAGGCCGCAGACTTTCTCGAAAAAGTCGTAGTGCGGTTCCAGTTCGTCGTAGCTGACCCCGTAGTCCTGGATGGTCATGTCTTCAGGCAGGAATCCCGGCTCGAAACGCTCATTCGCGAAACTCTTTAGCTCCAGCTCGACCGGTGTTGCGCGATACAGCACGCCGGTCCAGTGCACGCCTGCTCCACCCACCCCATCGCCTGGGTGGAACGACTGCCAGCGGCGTTGAGGAAGCGCCATGTCGTTCATGCCGTTGCGAATGGTCAGCGCCGATTGGGAGGGACGTTGCAGAAGCTTCAGACGTACTCCGTAGGTCAGCTCATCGGCGGGCTTGGGATAGGCAAAATCTTCATTGGTACGATCCGGGCCCCGCTCCAGGGCGAGAACGTTAAGTCCGGCATCGGTCAGTTCCATGCCCATGATGGCACCTGTCCACCCGAGCCCGATAATGACGACATCGACAGGCTCCTTGCGCGTGGCGCGTTTCAGGTCTGCCATGGTTCTCTCCTTGTAAGGCAGGAAGCCGGAACCGTCTGACGCGGTCTCTCGGCAAGACATCTGGATGGTTGGCACCGATTGAGGTGCCTGGGGCATCGAGCCGTCGGGCTAGCCGCGCTCGCCGGAAAGGCTGACCGGTCCCAACGGATATTCGACTCCATGTTGAGGCACCCACTCCAGGAAGTTGGCGCGGGCGCCGGGAAATCCGAGCATCTTCCATGCCGCCATATGCTTGTTGCCGCCATGGATCGGGTCCGCGAAGTAGCCTTCCTTGGTATTGGTCAGCAGAAATTCGAAGAAGATGCCGGCGGGCAGGGTGGGCTCGTCGTACTGGGCGAAATCAATGCTGTCGCTTTCCAGATCGGCCAGAATGGCGTCACGCTGAACGGTATCCAGGGCGGCGAAGGACTGGCCATGCTCGGCCTGGCAGTAGCGCTCGGTGGCCCGGATGCCGTGCTGGTAGAGTTCGGCGGGAGTAAAGGGCAGCTGATAGCCTTGTGCCGCTGATGCATCGGTCACGAAAGGGCCTTGCATGTACCAGTCCGCTGCCTTGCCATAGTCACCCTGAAGTTCACGATCGATGAATACCGGCACGTTGGTTTCCAGGGCGCCGGGGCCGGTATCGTCGGAGGGGATCAACCGGTCGCAGGCGGCGAGAACGAACCGCCACTCCTGTGGCGAGAAGAATTCCGGTTGGTAGTCGGCAAGGGAGATATCGGGCGTCTTGGACTGAGCAAACACCGCTCTTGCCGTCAGGGTGACGGAAGGGATAACCAGCAGCGAGCCCTTCACGAAATTTCGGCGTGAAGGATCTTTAAGCGTTTCATTCACGACGTTTCTCCTTGGCACGTGTCGCCTGGGCATGCCCGGTACTAGCGCTTGTATGGGCGTATGTTTATTGTTTTTTCGACTTCGAAAGGCAGATAAACAACCACTAATTAAAAAACCTAGCACATGCGCCATTAGCTGTCAGGAAGGTAGGCTGTCCGGCTTAGTGTGACCGTATGTAAAGAAAAGCTTGCGTCGGTGCGTAGGGAATGTGTATCGCCTTTGCCGATCAGTTTTGCCAGACTGCCCAATCCACCGCCTCTCCGAGAGCCATCATGCCTACTCGTGCCCTTTTCGCCCCGACTCTGCTGCTTGATGCCGCCTATCTAACAGGCTTCCTGTTCGTTTTTACCTGGCCATGGCTCAGTTACGCCCTGTTGTTGGGGATTGCCGTGGGGATCGCGGCGGCATTGCGCTGGCTTGGCTTGCCGCTGCAGAACTTCTGGCAGGTGATGATGCTGGTGGGCAGCGCGATCATGCCAAGCACATCATGGTTGGCGGCATGGCGAACGAAGCGGACCATGGCCGATGCCGGGACGCAGGATGCCGGGACGCAGGATGCCGGGCAAACGGCGGAGCTGGCGTCTTCCCGCGGGCCAGTAGAGTGGGGCGCTCGCAAGCGCCTTGCGCTGGGCGTCGTGCTGGGCATGGCGCTGGTGGCCTGCGCCAGCGGGTTTCTCGAGCAGCGCGTGGTGGGGCCGGCGGTAGCGCCCGCCGAGCAGGTGGCAGAGGGCACGCTCAAACGCTCGCTGCTGCTCGCTTCGGCCTCTTACGCGTCGGCACGGCTGATCGACCGCGGCGTCGCCCTGGTATCGGAGGCCGAGATCAGCCTGCCCTTCGTGGGTGGGGTGTCGGTCAAGCCGGGTCAGGTGTTCAAACCGCTGCAGGACATGGCAGAGCGCTATTCCGATGTCATGGTGATATCCATGGCGTCGATCGGCATTCAATCGGTGCTGATGGAGCTCGGCCAGGTCATCGGCGTGACGCTACTCGGCAGTGTGCTGATCGCGGCTCTGATGCTGGCGCTAGCGCTGCCTGGAGGATGGTCGCTGCGCCTGATGATCCTGGCACGTGCCTCCTTGATGCTGCTGATCATGGTGCGTATCGCGGTTCCGCTGGCGATTCTCGGTGTCAGCGTGATCTCGGATGCGGTACTCGAAGAGCGTCGGCAGTCGGCTCAGCAGGAGCTGAACCTGGCGACGGCGGAACTGCAGGCGGCGGATGTCGCCACCGAAGGAGACGACGAGGCTGGGCTGATCACTTGGTTGCGTGATATGCAGGACCAGACCGCTGATATGGCACTCAGCGTGCGTCAGTTCTCCGACGGAATGGTGGAGCGTTTCATCCAACTGCTGGTGGTTTATGTGCTGGAGACGCTGCTGCTGCCACTGTTGATGCTGTTGGTACTGTGGCGTGCGACGCGGGCGTTTCTGATGCCGGCGGCTCAGGTAGTGCGACTCGAGACATCACGAACGTCACGAGAGCTGCGCCAGCTGTAAGAGCGGATATGCCGGACTTATGGCCGGCACTTGACCCGGCTGACCAGGGCAATGCGTTTGCGGACCTCGACCAGGTAAACGTTCTCGCCGGGGCGCAGGGGGGGATCCTGAGGATCGATCAGCCAGATGGGGCGCCAGGTGGCGTGATGGATGACGCCCAGCGTCCCGTCGCTCTGGCGGCGCGACACGATCACGCTCTCGCCGGCTCCGCTTGTCGGGGGGGGAAGTCGGGCTGATCTGCGCCGTTGCAAAAGGCGGCGCCGAATCATGGGCAGTGCCAACAGGATCAGGCTGCTGCCGGCAAAACTGGCCACCTGGAGAGAGAAAGGCACATTCTGAAGGGCCAGTAAGGCCACCAGCAGGGCACAGACGCCCAGGACGAGGAGGTTGTATCGCCGGATCAGGAATTCGAGAATGAGGCAACCGGCCCCGAGCACTGTCCAGCCATAAATCGTATTGATGCTTTCCATAAATCCCCTGACACCTAAGGGCGAAGAAACTGCACCGGCGCAGGCCGTATCTGTCTATTCGCGTCGTACTATTTGTTTATCGGCTACCCCTTATCCTAAGTTTAATAAAGAGAGCCTGAAAGGGCAGTTGCTGGGTTCGGCCTTTGCGGCGTTGAGTCTCGATACCCTTACCTTAAGGGTTAACCTATTATAAGAATCGTTTTGGCGGTTCTATACCCTCGATATGTATCGTTATGTCGTGATGTCGTAGAAACGTGTTGTAAATACCGTTGGACATGAGGCTTTGTCGGTGTTCATGTCCGGTCCATGCGCAAGGTGTCTTCCCGCTCAGGATTCAAGGAGAAACAAAGCATGCAGATCGGCCTGCTGCAGTGCGACGATGTGGCTGAAGAGCTGCAGTCTCGCCATGGCAACTACCCTGAAATGTTCGAACGAATGTTCACTGCGCTCGACCCGACGCTGGAGTTTTGCGTCTGGCGCTGTCATGCAGGAGATATTCCGACGCAGGTCGACACCGTGGATGCCTGGGTCATCAGCGGCTCCAAGTTCGGAGTCAATGACGGCGATGCCTGGATCGAGGCGCTGTGCGGCTTCGTGCGGCAGCTCTGGGCCGCCCGCAAACCGCTGGTAGGGGTCTGCTTCGGCCATCAGCTCATCGCTCGGGCGCTGGGCGGGGAAGTGGTCAAATGTGCACGAGGCTGGGGAGTCGGCATGTCGTTCAATCGTCTCGTCAGCCGAGCCGAGTGGATGGAGCCCTGGCAGGAGGGGCTGGATTTGGTGGTCAGTCATCAGGACCAAGTGCTGCGCCTGCCCCAAGGCGCTAATGTACTTGCCGAGAGCGATTTCTGTCCGTTCTATCTGATTCAAGTTGGCGAGACCTTTTTGGGTATCCAGGGACATCCGGAGTTCACCCGGGCCTACTCGGCAGATCTGATCAACCTGCGCCGCGATAGCCTTCCCGATAATCGCGTGCGCGAAGGCCTGACTTCACTCAACGCGGGCGTCGACGATCAGTTGATGGCACGTTGGATACTCAATTTCATGCACTGGGCGTTACGTCAACGCGGCGCCTAGTGGCATGCATCCCTACAGCCAATTCTTGTGCTTGAAATACAGATAGGGCGAGACTCCGGCGGCTACCATCAGACCTAGAGCGAAGGGGTAGCCCAACGGCCAGGAGAGTTCAGGCATGTGTTCGAAGTTCATGCCATAGATACTGGCCACCAGCGTCGGCGGTAGAAAGACCACTGCGGCGATCGAGAAAATCTTGATGATCTGGTTCTGCTGGATGTTGATGAACCCCTGGGTGGAATCCATCAGGAAGTTGATCTTGTCGAACAGAAAGGTGGTGTGGGTCATCAGGGTTTCGACGTCACGCATCACTTCGCGGGCGATATCCTGTAACTCGCTGCTGCCGCGCAGATTGCGCATCAGGAAGGAGACCGAGCGCTGGGTGTCCATCAGACATAGCCGGATCTTGCCATTGCTATCCTCCAGCTTGGCGAGCTGATCTACGGCGTCTTCCAGATCGGCGTCCTCATCCTCGAGCACCAGATGGCTGACGTCTTCGAGCTTGCGGTGAATGTCTTCCAGGGTATCGGCGAGATTTTCCACTTTCTGATCGAAGATGGTCAGCAGCAGTTCCTGTGCCGAGCCGGCCTCGACTTGGCCGTTGCGGGCGCGCATGCGCAGCAGGCGGAAATCGGCCAGGTCGCAATCGCGAAAGCTGATCAACCGTTCGGGCTGGAGAATGAACGCTACGGTGCTGGTGCCGTGGCGTCCCTCGCTTTGGGAGAGGAACAGCGAGTGCACGTGAATGCCATCGGCGTCGACGAAATAACGTGCCGACGATTCGATCTCCTCGACATCCTGGGACGCCGGAAGCTCATCGGCCAGAAAGGCATTGAGCAGTTCGCGCTCCTCTTCACTGGGCTCGTTGGCATCGATCCATGTCGCGCTGGCCAGGCTATCCGAGAGAGCCCGTTCCTTATCCGTGACGTCCTGAATGGTGTTTCCGTTAAGCTGAAACGTCCGAATCATAAGCAAAGGCTCCAAGAAAAATAACAAAGCGGGACTCGTGCATGCTGCCATCGACAGTGGGCGGCATATTCTGTTCCGCGATACCGCAAGGCTTGACGGCAGCGGCCTGAGCGCTACGTGCACAGGCAGAACCACGGCATTGGCGGGATTCCCCAGAGGCGCGGATGGCGCTTGGATAACCCCCTGGCAGGCTGCGGGCTTGCGTCTCCAGTATGAATCATGGCCTCGAGGAGTGATGAAATACGCCAACTTATGCGAATGACATTTCACCCATGGCCAATTTCCTTTAAAAACATACGATAACGATAGACAAGCGCGGCTGACACGGCAATACGGGCAAGGTGCGGCGGGGAGGTAAACGCAACACGCCCCCGGATGGGGGCGTGCATGATGGCGGAGTGGTGCTTACTTGCGATTGTCGTTGCCGAAGTACTTCTGATAGATCTCGTCGTAGGTGCCGTTATCCTTCAGCGTCGCCAGGGCCTGGTTGAATTTTTCGGCCAGTTCCTGGTCACGCTTGCGAAAGGCGATCCCGAACCCCTCGCCGAAATACTTCTTGGGCTCGGTGATCATCGAGCCCACTGTCTTGTAATTGCCCTGCTGGCTGTCGAGCAGAGTGGATTTGCCGACCGGGAAATCGAGGAAGGCAATGTCCACACGGCCCGAGTCCATGTCGAGCACCAGATCGTCAGCGGTGGTATAGCGGCTGATGTCGGCCACGTCGCCGAACATGTCGGTCACGTAGTTGTCCTGCAGGGTGCCGCGCTGCACGCCGATGGTCTTGCCCTCGAGCGTTTCCTTGTAAGGCGCCTCGATAGCGCTGTCGGTGGGCACGAACCAGGCGGAGGGCGGGCTGAAGTAGGGGTCGGAGAATAGCACCGTCTGCCGACGTTCCTCATTGATGGTCATCGACGACATGATGGCATTGTACTTGCGTGCCATCAGGCCGGGAATGATGCCGTCCCACGCCTGCACCACCCATTCGCACTCGGCGCCGATCTCGGCGCAGAGGGCATTGCCCAGTTCGATATCGAAGCCGGTCAGCTCGCCCTCGGGAGTGCGGTATTCCATGGGCTCGTAGGGGACATCGACGCCGATGCGTAGCGAGTCCTGAGCCTGAGCGCCGCCGGCAAGGATCGCCGCACCGAGCAGCGTGATGGAAAGTAGCTTTTTCATTGTGATGGTTTCCCTGATGGAGTCGGCGAAGTAGGCATTGACATCCGCCGCGATGCTGAAGTTGACCTGGACACGTTAGCGCAGAGCGCGTCCTACCGGAAGGGGGGAGCCCTTCTCCGTGGGGCACGCGCTCTAATTTATGTGCCGTCAGGCGCTTCTGAGATGCGCCAGCAAGCGCTTCTCCAGAAAACGGAACAGATAGAGAATGGCAAACGTCAGGCACAGGTAGATGAGCGCGACGAACAGGAATGCATCGAAAGGCGCATAGTAGCGTGCATAAACGAAGCGCGCCGCCCCGGTGAGATCCATGATCGTGACCACGCTGGCAATGGCGCTGGCGTGCAACATGAAGATCACTTCGTTGCCATAGGCCGGCAGCGCTCGGCGAAACGCGCTGGGCAGAATGATCCGACGCATCATCAGGCGTCGCGACATACCATAGGCGCGGGCCGCCTCGATCTCGCCCTTGGCCGTCGCCTTGATCGCGCCATGGAAGATTTCCGTGGTGTAGGCCGCGGTATTCAGCGTGAAGGCAATCAGCGCCGGGTAGAATGGCTTTTCCAGCACCAGCCATAACCAGGTATCCTGAATGTCGTCGATGAACACCACGCCGTAGTAGATGAGATAGAGCTGAATCAGCAGCGGCGTGCCGCGAAACACATAGGTATAGAAAAAGATGGGCCACTTGATCCACTTGCGCCGCGATCCCCGGGCGATGGCCAGCGGCACCGCCATCACCAGGCCGATGACCAGCGACAGGAAGACCAGATGCACGGTGGTGACCAAGCCGTCCCAGTAGTAGCCCAGGGTCTGCGCGGTGAAGATCACGTTGCCCGCGAGCAGGTCGGTGAACCAGGCCTGCAGGGCGCTTAGTTGTTCCATTGCTGCTCCCCCCCGAAGCCAACGTTGTAGCGTTTCTGCAGGCGCGAGAAGCCCCACTCGGACACGCTGGCAATCAGCAGGTAGATCACCGCTACCGGAATCAGGAAAGTGAAGGGCTCGTGGGTGGCCTTGGAGGCTTCGGCAGCCACACGCACCATATCGGTCAGGCCGATCACCGAGACCAGGGCGGTAGTCTTGAGCAGCACCATCCAGTTGTTGGAAAGCCCGGGCAGGGCATGGCGCATCATCAACGGGAAGCGAATACGCCGGAACACCAGCCAGTCGGACATGCCATAGGCGCGCCCGGCCTCGATCTGGTTGCTGTCCACGGCCAGGAAGGCACCGCGAAAGGTCTCACCCATGTAGGCACCGAAGATCAGGCCGATGGTCACCACACCGGCAATGAACTCATTGATATTGATAAAAATATCCACGCCGAACTGATTGTAGAGCACATCGGTAACGGCATTGATGCCCATCTGGCCGCCGAAGAACAGTAACAGCATCAGCACCAGATCCGGCACACCGCGGATGATGGTGGTGTAAAGCGTGCCGATACAATGCAATAACCAGTTGCGCGACATCTTGGCGCTGGCCGTAAGCAGGCCGAGTATCAGCGACACCAGTAGGGAGAGCACTGCCAATTCGAG
The DNA here is from genome assembly GCF_054602495.1 of Halomonas sp. WWR20. Taxonomy (NCBI): domain Bacteria; kingdom Pseudomonadati; phylum Pseudomonadota; class Gammaproteobacteria; order Oceanospirillales; family Halomonadaceae; genus Halomonas; species Halomonas sp. WWR20. The sequence continues at coordinate 247,911 of NZ_JBTRHR010000004.1, read as the reverse complement.
CGTCACCCAGGCGCCTTCGAGCAGGCGGGGGCCGTAGCCATGCAGGTCGATCATGTGGGATTTCTCCTGTCGGATGGCTCAGTACTTGGGTGCCAGGAACTGTTTGAGACGGTCCGACTTGGGCGCGAGGAGTACTTCTTTGGGGGGCCCCATTTCCTCGATCACGCCTTGATGGAGATAGATCACCTGGCTGGAGACGTCGCGGGCGAAGCTCATTTCGTGGGTCACTACCACCATGGTGCGTCCTTCCTCTGCCAAGTCATGCATGACGCGCAGCACGTCACCGACCAGCTCCGGGTCGAGGGCGGAGGTGGGCTCGTCGAATAGCATCACTTCCGGCTCCATGGCCAAGGCGCGGGCAATGGCGCCACGCTGCTGCTGGCCACCGGACATCTGCATCGGGTAGTAGTCGGCGCGCTCCAGCAGGCCGACCCTGTCGAGCAGGGCGCGACCGTGATCGATGGCCTCCCTGCGCGACTTGCCGAGAACATGAATGGGCGCCTCGGTGACATTCTCGAGCAGGGTCATGTGAGCCCAGAGATTGAAGTTCTGGAACACCATCGACAGCTTGGCGCGGATACGCTCCACCTGTTTCCAGTCGGCGGGCTCGCGGCCATGCCGGGTCTGCTTGAAGCGTATCGCTTCGCCATGTACCAGCAACTCGCCTTCGTCGGGCTGCTCGAGCAGATTCATGCAGCGCAGAAAGGTACTTTTACCGGACCCCGAGGCGCCGATCAGCGTGATGACGTCGCCTTGATGGGCCTTGAGAGACAGGCCCTTGAGGACTTCGTGGTTACCGAAGCGCTTCTTGAGATCGCGCACTTCGAGAGGAATAGGCGTATCGGCCATTGAATGGCTCCAGACGTGGATGGGGACAAGGCTTGGCATTGCGGAGCTTACTCGTTCCGTCTCGTTCAAGCCTGACGTCGCTGGCGCGAAAAAGGGGCGATTCTATCAGGCCAGGACGAGCCAACCAGAGTCCGTGCTATCTGTCATTATACGACTTTGGTCTAAAATGTGTGCCAGGAACTGCATAGAGACATCCTTCGGTTATTGTCGTTATGTCGGCTTCCCGCCGCTTTGAGGTGTTTCTCGGAGTGGACTGGGCGGTATCAGTTCTCCCCTGGGGGAGTGGGTGGAGGTGGCGTGCTGGGTCTGACCAGCAGGGCCGCACGCGCGCCGAGTTCCACCTGGGCATTGGGAAAGACGACCGCAAGCGGGGCTTCCCGGACGATGAAGTCGCCGGCCTGCGCGTCCTCGGCCAGCCGGGTGCCGACGGGAAATTCGGTGAAGTTCGGCGTGTCGTCGGCGAAGCACAGCCGGAAATCTTCGGCTTCACGCATCAACTCGACGGCGACCCGAAAGAAAGTCAGGGATTCGGGCGCAGCCTCGGGAGGCCGTCGACCTTCGATCAGGGCTGCCAGCAGTCGGCTCATCGGGCGCAGCGCGGTAAGATCGTTATCGCCGAAGGGTTGCACCTTGCCGAGCTCCAGCGTAAACGCTTGGGCTGCGTGATAATGCTTGGAATAGTGGGAGAATGTCCAGCTGGGCTGGTGTTGATGAAGCACTGCCTGCATGTCGGCAGCGGCCAGCCAGCACCATTGTTCGGACTCGGTGGCGGTTGCTGCGAACGGCTCCACGGCGAAGCGCGGATAGCGGCTGTCGCGAATGGCGGTATGCAGGTCGTAATGCAGACGCGGCAGCTGTTGCCCGGCGTAGAAGGCATCGACCGCCGCCATCAGCTCGCGGGCACGCGCCGGCTCATCGCCTGGGGGGGCGTCAGTGGCGTTCGGTTCACGCCGGAAGAGTCGGTTGAGGTTGGTTTCGCAAAAGCGCTTGCCGGCCCGCAACGCGGGGGGATTGCCCAGAATGACCAGCACGGGGGCACCCAGGCGGATCAGGCCCGCTTCGAGACGCGCGAGCAGTTCGCCGACCAGTTCGATGGGGGCCGTCTCGTTGCCATGAATACCGATGGAAATTACGCAGGCGCGGGCATGTTCGGTGGGCCGCTCGGGGATCAGCTCGAGAATGCCCGGTGCCCGCAGGGCGTAATGGCCTCCCGGCACGCGGCCCCGACGCGCGGGCGTTGCATCCTCCAGCGTTAGCGCCAGCCAGTCATCCAGCATGTCAGCGTGCCGCACCTGAATCGGCCGAGCCCTGGTCGTAGGTCGACTCGAATATCTTGTCGGCGCTGGCGGCGACGAATCCCTGATAGAGTTCGCCATTCTGATCGCGGTAGCGCTTGGCGAACTCGTAGTAGCAGGTGGCAATCTCCTTGACCTGGCCGTCGGCGAACGTGAACGGCTGGCGATCGGCCAGCGTCGAGCCCTGCTCCAGCATCACCTCGGGAGAGCCCTTGACGCGTCCGCCCGACTCATTGATGCCCAGTCCCAGCGATTCCACCTTGGCTAACACCTTCTCGATGCTGTCATAGGTCTGGAAGTGGTTGACGCTGATGGTGAAGTGGTTGGTACGCAGGCCGATGATCGACAACCAGGCGGCGTACTCGCTCTCCGCCATCAAGGCCTGGTAGTCCTCGTAGCTCGGCGCGTCCCACAGGCGTCCGGCCCATAGCACGTCGGCTTTCATCATGCGCTGCGGATCGACCTGAGCGACCAGATTATCGATGATGGCGCGAGCGCTTGCCGAGAGCTCGTCGCACTTGAGCTCGGAAAGGAACACCCGTGGCTGGTCCGCCTCGGGCGGAAGGTAGCCGTAGGCGCGCAGTTTCTTTTCCTTGAAATCGTAGGGGGCGAAGCGGGTGTAACCCAGCGCCAGCAGGTGCGGCTCGAGCGACTCGAGGGTGATGGGGCCTCGGTCGAAGGTTCGAAAGGCCACATGATCGTTGACGATGGTTTCGCCTTCGCTGACGAAGGCATCATGGATATGCTGCGCCTGCGGCGTCATGGCGACGTAGTCGTTCCACAACTGTTCGAAGAATGTCTGGCGGTCCATATCTCGCACCTGTGTGGTTAGCGGCTGGCAATTCGTGTCTGCCTTACCTTACGAATGCCGAGCCCGACGGCAAGAGGCGACGTCGGGCTGATGAAAATGTTCGGCTCCACGATGAAAACCGGGCAGGCGGACTACGGCGTAGGTCGTAGGGTTCAGACGCCGCGGGCGCCGGTATACAGCGTGTACACCGATTGACTGGCGGTCATGAACAGGCGGTTGCGGTCCTCGCCGATGAAGCACAAGTTGGAGCAGACCTCGGGCAGCAGTATACGGCCGAGCAGCTCGCCCTTGGGGGAGAAAATCGCTACACCATCGATGCCTTCGCCACCCGAAGCACTGCTCCAGATGTTGCCTTGAACATCGCAGGTCAGGCCGTCGAAAGAGGTGTCGTGACTCGAGACGAGCTCATGGCGGTCGTTCAGTGAGCGGCCGTCTTCGCCCAGTGTCCAGCGTATGATCCTGGCGGGCTGTTGAGGGAAGTGCGACGGTGCGGTATCGCTGATGTACAGTGTCTTGCCATCCGCCGCCAGCGTGATGCCATTGGGCTTGTAAATGTCCTGCGTCAGCAGCAGCGGCTCCTCCAGGGTATCGTCGACGTAGTAGACGGCAGGCTTGAGTTCGAGAGGGCGTTTCTTGCCTTCATAGTCGGCATGGGCGCCATACCCCGGGTCGGTGAATATGATGCCGCCCTCGGGCAGGGCCACCAAGTCGTTGGGAGCGTTGAGGGGGCGGCCCTGGTACTGCTCAGCGAGAACGCTGGTGGAGCCGTCCCACTCGTAGCGCACGACCCGAGCAGGCGAATGCTCACAGGCCACCAGTCGCCCCCATGGGTCGAAAGTGTTGCCGTTGGAATGTCCGACCTTTTCGCGCAGCACGCTGGTTTCGCCGGTAGCTTCGTCCCAGCGCATCTGTCGGGCGCGCGGAATATCGCTGAACACGACGTAGCGGCCCACGGCGTTCCAGGCGGGGCCTTCTACCCATAAGCCACCCGACCAGTGTCGCTCCAGCGGCGTGTTGAAGAGGTAGAACTCCCGGAAGCGCTCGTCCATGACCTCCCAGGCGCTGTCAGGGTAGCGTTCGGGCTGAGGGCGCAGCGGAAAATCGGCGGCGAGCAGACGTGGAGCTGCGGCCGTGGCGAGCAGGGCGGTGGAAGCGGTAAGGAACTGACGACGTTCAATTTTCATGAGAGTCTCACTGGCGTTGTTGTTAGCTGAGAAGATATCGCTGGATCGCAGACCGCAACGGAATGCCATCGACATGGCATTCCGGAGGGCAGCGCTATTCTTCCTTGGGCGTGGGGCGTACCAGAATCTCATTGACGTCGACCCGGCGCGGCTGGGAGACAGCGTACATCACTGCGTGGGCGATATCCTCGTCGACCAGGGCATTTTCCGGCGGTGCGTCGAAGAACGCGGTATCGACCATGCCTGGCTCGATCAGCGTGACGCGGATACCGGTGCCGCGCAGTTCCTCGCGCAGGTTGTAACCGATGCCCGAGACCGCCCACTTGGTGGCGCTGTACATGGAGCCCGGAATCGTCGTGCGCCCGGCAGCGGAGCCGGTCAGCAACATGTGCCCGCGGCTCTTCCTGAGGGCCGGCAGGGTGGCCTGAACGGTCAGGCCAACGCCATAGACGTTGGTCAGGATCATCTTGCGCCACACCTCGGGGTCCGCTTCGCTGAAACCGCCGGGGGCGCCTGGCATACCGGCGTTGGCGAATACCGCGTCGATCTGGCCGAAGTGATCGAGCACTTGGCGCACCATCGTCTGCTGGGCCTCCATGTCGGTGACGTCGCAAGGCACGCCAAGCGCGCGGTCTGTACCCCCGAGTTCTTCGACCAGCGCTTTCAGCTTGTCGGTGGAGCGTGCCGCCAGGGCGACACGATAGCCGGCCTGAGAGGCTTGCCGGGCAGTGGCGGCGCCAATGCCGCTGGATGCGCCGGTAATCAGAAATACGGGGTCGCTCATGAATACCTCCGGGTAGGCAATACAAATGTTCTTGAAGCCGCAGGGCGGAATGCGACGGTCTAGAGCTCGGCCTGCATTTCGCGTAAATAGCGCTTGGCCATGGAAGTCTGCTGTTGTTCGCTCAGCGTGCTGCCGACCAGGGCGAACACCTCCTGTTCCTCATCATCCAGGTCACGGGTCACCCAGTGCTTGAGCTGCTCGGCCGAGGCCAGCCACTCATCGCTATGCAGGTTGGCGCTGTCCAGTGCCTCGACGAGTTCATCGATCTCATGGTGCTGCGCCACGCACTGGCGCGCCTTGCGCTGGGTGAGGTCGAACTCCAGCATGGCGGCGTACAGGGCGCGTTCCTTGGCGTTGAGATGTTTCATCAGCAGACTCTTGGCCTGGCAAAAGCAATCGGTACGCTCCTTGCCGGTGGGAGTGTTCACCAACTGCTCGAGCAGCGTGCGCAGCTTGTCATGATCGGCTTGCAGTGCTTCAAAGATAGTCATTCTTTGCCCTCCTTGTTGGCGTGAATCGTCCTGAATAGACGTGGCATGTCTCATGGCGCCGGTATGGCCTCGGGGAGACGACAGCAACGGCAGCGCGCAAGGCGACCGCCTCCTGGTCTCGTCTACACGGCCTCGGCAATCGCCTGGCCCAATAACCGGGTGGTGCCCTTGCCCTTGAGGTCCGGTGTCAGCGGCGCCGTTTGCGGCCCCTGTGCCAATACCGACTCGATCGCCTCGAGAATCGCCTGGCCAGCTTCTTGATAGCCTAGATGCTCGAGCATCATTGCGCCGCACCAGATCTGGCCGATGGGGTTGGCAATGCCCAGGCCGGCGATGTCCGGTGCGCTGCCGTGCACCGGCTCGAACAGGCTGGGAAAATGCCCCTCGGGATTGATGTTGGCCGACGGCGCGACGCCGATGGTGCCGGTACAGGCGGGGCCCAGGTCGGAGAGAATGTCGCCGAACAGGTTGCTGGCGACGACGACGTCGAACCAGTCGGGATGCAGCACGAAGTTGGCGGCCAGAATGTCGATATGGAACTGGTCGGTGGTGACGTCCGGGTAGGTTTTGGCCATGGCCTTAAACCGCTCGTCCCAGTAGGGCATGGTGATGGAAATGCCGTTGGACTTGGTGGCTGAGGTCAGCGAATGGCGTGGACGGCGCGAGGCCAGTTCGAAGGCGTACTTGAGAACCCGGTCGACACCGACACGGGTCATCACGGTTTCCTGCATCACCACTTCGCGTTCGGTGCCCTCGAATATCTTGCCGCCGATGCTCGAATATTCGCCTTCGGTGTTCTCGCGGACCACGTAGAAGTCGATATCGCCGGGTTGGCGATTGGCCAGAGGGCTGTCGATGCCCGGCATCAGCCGACACGGGCGCAAGTTGATGTACTGATCGAAACTGCGGCGAAACTGTAGCAGCGAGCCCCATAGCGAAATGTGATCGGGCACTTTCTCCGGCCAGCCCACGGCACCGAAGTAGATGGCGTCGAATCCCGAGAGGATCTCGAACCAGTCGTTGGGCAGCATCTGGCCATGCTCGAGATAATAGTCGCAACTGGCAAAATCGAAGTGGGTGAAGTCCAGTGCAATGTCGAAACGCCGGGCGGCGGCTTCGAGCACGCGCAGCCCCTCGGGAATCACTTCGGTACCGATGCCGTCACCGGCAATCACTGCGATCTTGTGGGAAGCCATGAAATTCTCCTGAGCGGTTTCTTGAGCACGCCTGCGCAGTCTAGCCGTTCCAGGGCCAAGAAAAATCCTTCGTCTCTTATGTGCTTGTGCCACGCTGCAAACAAAGCACAGGCAGGGCAAAGTCAGTGCAGACTGTTATGATATGCCGCCCCCTCGTAGTGGGCTGCCGGTATCCGCTACCGTGAAAAAGCGGGATATATTGGCCACAGGGAGTTGATGGATTGAATATCCTGATGTTCACCAATACCTACCACCCTATCGTGGGTGGGGTGAGCGAATCCGTACAGCGCCTGAAACGCTGCCTGCAGCGTCAGGGCCATCAGGTGTTGGTGGTGGCCCCCAAGCTGGAGGGGCAGCCGCGTCACGAAGCCGACGTGGTGCGGGTGGCTGCAATGCCGCGCTTCAACGGCAGTGATTTCTCCTTCCCGGTACCGGTGCCCGGCCAGCTTTACGAGGCCATCGATCGTTTCGAACCCGATATCGTCCATTCGCACCATCCCTTTCTGCTGGGTGATACGGCAGCCCGGGCCGCGCAGACCTATGGACTGCCGCTGATCTTTACCCATCACACACTCTACGAGCACTACACGCATTACGTGCCGGGAGACTCGCCGCGGATGCAGCGTTTCGCCGTAGCCCTGGCGACCGAATACACCCATCTCTGCAATGCCGTTATCGCCCCCAGCGAGAGCATTCGTGACCTGCTGCGAATACGCGGCGGCAACCCCGCGGTACATGTCGTGCCCAGCGGGGTGGATACGGCACGCTTCATGCGGGGCAACGGCGCCGCCCTGCGCCAACGCCTGGGGATTCCCGGCGACGCCCATGTGGTGGGGCATGTGGGGCGGCTGGCCCTGGAAAAGAACCTGCCTTTCCTGGCCGATGCGATGGCGCGCTTTCTGGCCATTCACCCCCGGGCGCGGGCCTTGATCGTCGGCGATGGCGAGGCGCGTACCGCCATGCATGTTTGCGCCGCCCGGGAAGGGGTCGCGGATCGTTTCCATTTTACCGGCAAGCTGCACGATCAGGCGCTGATCGATGCCTACCATGCCATGGATGTGTTTGCCTTTGCCTCGCACAGCGAGACCCAGGGGATGGTGGTTACCGAAGCGATGGCCGCAGGGCTGCCGGTGGTGGCCATCAATGCCTCCGGCGTGCGGGAGGTACTGGTACATGGTGAAAACGGCTTGATGCTGCCTGGCGACGATCTGACCGGTTTCGCCGCGGCCCTGACCGATCTGACCCACAGCGCGCCTCGCGACACCCTGCGTCGTGGCGCCCTGGCCACTGCTCGGCGTTTCGATGATGCGCTATGCGCCGAGCGCTGTCTGGCCGTCTATCGTCAGGTCATGCAGAACGCTGCCGCGGCGCACGACGACGAGACGGATGTCAGTGCCTGGGAGCGTGTGCGCGGTCGTCTGGGCGCGGAATGGCAGCTGCTTCGTCACCGTGGGCGCGTGTTGCGCTCCACCTTCCAGAGTCCCGCGCAGCCCGAACAGAGCAAGCCGCTGTTCCGTAGTGATGTGCACAAGGAAGTTTCCGGCAAATAGCCGTTAAGACGCCTTGAATCCCCGCCGTGACGCTGGCGCGTACCATCAGGAACGGCGGCGTCGGTCGGCATAACGCTTCAATCCCCACAGCAACAGACCACCCAGGCCGATCCCCAGCACTGACCAGAGCACGCCGCGGGTATCATTGGCGGTAAGCAGCGAGCCGAGTTGGCTGCCAAGTAGCGATACGCCGAGCAATCCCGGCACGATACCGATCACCGAGCCGATCAGATAGTCGCGAAAGCGTAGGTGGAAGGCACCGGCCAGCATATTGGTCAGCGTGAAGGGGGCCAGCGGCAACAGGTTGACGATGACCATGGTGCGAATGCCACGGCCGGCCAGTAGCTTGGCCAGGCCATTCAGGCGTGTGCCGCCATAACGGAGCAGCGCCTCGCGACCGAGATGACGACCTGCCCAGTAGGAGGCGATCGAGGCGCATACGGTGCCGGCCAGGGCGTAGCCAAAGCCCCACCAGGGACCGAAGAGCAACCCGGTGACCGCGACTAGAATGCTCAGCGGAAACATCACCAGCGACGCCAGGACATAAACGAGGAGTATTACCGGAACCGACCACCACGAGTCCCGCCAGGCCAGGGCCTGCTGGGACCAGTTCAGCAGGTGCTGGGGGGTAAGGACATCGTTCAGCGCGAGCCATTGCCAGAGCAGGCCGCAGCCGAGCATGGCGGCCGCGACGAGAATCAGGATACCCAGCGAACGTGGCATGGAAGGTCTCACGAAAGGAACTCGCGGCATAGGATACGCGAGCCGGGCACGCCGACCAATGGCGGTGAGAAGGCGTGCCCGGAAAGCGGCGAGCCGTCGACGCTTACAGCGACAGCGCCTCGCGGACGACCGGCCAGGCTGGCTGGCCATCCTGCGTGGTTACACCCTCGAGCATGGCTTCGACACGCGCGGAGTGGTCATGAATCCATTGCTGAGCGACTTCCTCGGCCGGACGCTCCTCGAGCCCGAAACCCTGAATCATCCAGCTCTGCTCCTCAGCGCTGAAGGTGAATTGCTTGAAGAAACTCACCAGATTGGGATGAGCTTCGGCGTAGGCGCCGCGCATCAGCGTCAGCACTTCGCTTTCGCCGTTGTTTTCGCCGAACAGATTTTGAGGATCGTCAAGATAGTGCATCGGCAGTTCGAGGTTCATCCAATGCGGCGTCCAGCCGACCCAGACGATGGGTTCCTCACGGGAGATGGCATCACGGGCGGCACTCAGCATGCCGACGGTGCTGGTATCGACAAGGCGCCAGTCGCCCAGCCCCCAGCTATCTTCGTCGATGGCCTGATTGAGGATTTCGCTGGCGGCGGAGCCGGCGCCGAAGCTGTGGATCTGCCCATTGAACCGGTCACGGTTGGCCTCGAGGTCGGCGAAGCTCTGCACGCCATCCTCGTAGACGTACTCGGGAACCGCCAGGGTCATCTGCGCGCCATCGACATTATTGGTGATGCGCACGATGTCGCCATTTTCCTCGCGCGGGCCGAGCATGTTCTGCTGGGCGGGTAGCCAGCCGCCGAGGAACACGTCGACATCGCCCGTTTCCATGGCCTGGTAGATCACCTGCAGGCCGAGCTCCTGGTGGCTTGTCGCGTAGCCCAACGGTTCGAGCAACTGTGTGGCGATTTGCGTCTTGACGGTGATGCCGGGCCAGGCCGGGACCCCGAAGTCGAGGGTGGCATCGTCGGCCTGAGCCGGCAGCGAAACGGCTGCGGCTGAAACGGCTGCGGCTAAGGGTAGCGCAGATAATGTCTTGAACAACGAAGGGGACATGAAGGTCTCTTGGTCAGGTTGGAGAACGCCGAACCGGTCTTTCTTGTGTCGTTGCGGTTCGACAATGGGACACATGGCAAAGCGTTGTCGCGAGGTATTACTCCTGGCGGGCCAGTACGCGCAGGCGCGATTCGATCAGGTCCAAATCCAGATAGGTGCCTTGCAGGTGGCGTTTGCCGGTATTGGGATCGAAAGCGCGCCGGCCATGCAGCACCCGGCGGTTATCGAAGGCAATCATCTGCCCCGGCGCCAGAGAAAACTCGATCTGGTGGTGCGGATCGTGCAATAGCTGCCAGAAGTGCCGATAGGCGGCGTACCAGGCATCCACCGATTGCAGCGGCAGGCGCAGAGTATCGCGGATCCAGTTATTGAAGCGAATCTCCAATGGGTTGCCGTCTGCATCGAGCTGAATGATCGGGGCGCGCACCGATATATCGTGTTCTTCATCCTGAAAGCGGAAGTCGATGGGCGTCTCGCTAAGCATGCGGAAGGCCTCGGGGGCTTGCTGGCGCAATGCTGCGGCGACGGCGAAACCGTCGGCGAAAGTCGACTCGCCACCTTCGGCTTCGTTCTGCAGGCAGTAGAGCAATTGGATGTCGGGCGGTTGACGCCAGTTGGGCAGATCGGTATGCAACGCTAACGCGATGGGAGTATAGGCGGCGTTGTTGGGGTTGGGCTTGGAGCGAACATCGAAGCGAGCACCGAAATTGGTGGCGCGCATCGGCCCGATACGCCCCGCCAGACGGCTGACTTCCTCTTCTTCCAAGGGGCCTTCATCGAGCAGTACCAGCCCGTCGCGCAGCAGGGACTCAAGCCAGATCCGCTCGCCTTCGCCGTCGATGAAATCGGCATGCCTGACACGCTGCGGGGTGAAGTTCGTACACCAGGGCTGGCGCGCCGGAACGGCTTGGGCAGGTACGAACGCGGTATCGTCGAGACGGCGCTGGTGCAGCCAGCCGGCATCGAAACGACTGACATGGCCGTCCGCCCAGTGCAGTTCGAGGTTGCCTGAGGCTAGCGCCACGCTAGGTGTGGTGTTGATAGCCTCGAGCGGCAGGTAAAGACGTTCACGGGTCAGTGGGTGGCGACAAGCGATACAGGCGCAGTGATCGCGCAGCCACATCAGCGGGAAATGGCTGTGGCTGTCATCATTCCAGTGCAGCGTGACGCGGGCACCGGTCGCCACCGCGTCGATCAGCTCGACACCGCTGTCATGGGGCGAGAGTTCTCCCATGTCGAGACGTGAAGCGGCGGTATGCTGTTGTTCGACGCGATGCGAGGTGGCGGTGCTCATCGAGACCTCCTGATGACGGTGGACGTTGCGGGGAATAACGAGGAACGAGGATGGCGCCTATGCATGGCTGCGACAAATGATTAATCTGGGGGCTATGACCCAGTTCAGCTTATGGCTTTCTTATCCATGTCCCAGCTTCCCCCGATCTTATGGCTGCAGGCCTTCGAGGCGGCAGCCCGCCGGCTGAGCTTCACCCAGGCTGGCCATGAACTCGGCGTGACGCAGTCGGCAGTCAGTCAACGCATCCGTCTGCTCGAGGATCGCCTGGGCCAGAAACTGTTCGTACGCCATCCACGCAGCCTGACGCTAACCCCGGCCGGTCAGGCCTGGCTGCCCAGCGTGCAGGAGGCCTTCACGCGCTTGATGGAGGGCACCGCCGAGGTTTTCGGGCCACGCCCGGAGGTGCCGGTAACGCTGCGCGCCACACCGGTCATGCAGCAGACCTGGCTGGCGCCGCGCCTGCTGGCGTTTCATCAGCAATATCCCCAGATCGCGATCCATTTGGTCAGCGCAATCTGGAACGAGGATTTCGGCCCCCAGGGCGCCGATCTGGAAATTCGCTATGGTCAGGGTGACTGGGAGGGGGTAGAAGGCGTCTCGCTGGGCAGCGAGACGATGCTGCCGGCCTGTTCGCCGGACGTGGCCGAACGCCTGCAGACACCTGCGGATCTGGCCGGTGAGACGCTGCTGCATGCGCTGGGCTTTGCGGTGGGCTGGCCGGCCTGGCTGGAGCAGGCCGGGGTGGCGGGGCTCGACAGGCGGTGTTCGGCGTTCTCCTGCGACAACCAGGTCACCACGTTGATGCTGGCGGCGCGCGGTGCGGGCGTCGCCTTGACCCACCGTAGTCTGCTGTTCCAGCGTGACGATCTGGTGGCACCGTTCGACCTCGCCGTGCCCAGCGACGAATGTTTCTGGCTGGTGCGCCCAATGCGGCGCAAGCCGCACGATGCAGCGCTACTGTTATGGGAATGGTTGAACCGTTCGTCCGTTCCGGGGGTCTGAGCAGGACGGGCTATGCTGAAAGCCGTGCCATTTGCCCTGACGGGGCGGGACAACCACCGGAGGCCATATGCAAAAGGCGAGCAAAGAGTCGGGACGCTGGATAACAGCGCGCGGAGCATTGCGCCTGCGTGGCGCGGTGCTGGGCATGCTAATGCTTGCGACGACGGGGATGGCCGGCCAGGCGCAGGCCGAGCGTCCGCAGGTCGAACTGCGCGACAGCAAGCGGCTACATCCCGAGGTGCGCCGCCACAGTCCGGGCCCCGACAATCGTCGGCATGGACCGGATACCCGGCCGCGTGTAGGGGTACCGCGTGTCGAGATCGAGGTCAACGATTTATCGACTTTCGGCTCGTCACGCAGATCGCCGGATGAACCCGCCCGGCGCACCGGTGAGGATTCTCCGCCTCCCGGGGCTTCAATTTGCCGCGATGGCGGCGGCACGACGTGGTCGACCCGCGGTCAGGAATGCGAGGGGAGTAGCGCCGCGCCTTCGGATACACGAACCTATTCCACTTCGCCGCGCTAGGTCTATTGCCAGGCGCAGCGTATGACACCGCTTTCTGCCAAGTCTTCCACACCGGCTTCTTCTCCAATGGCATCAAGGAGATCGACGGTACACGTGTCTACGGCCATATGGATTATGGCAGGCCCGGCGACCCTCGCATCGGCAGCCGGTTATCGTCGCTGACTGGTGAATCGTGCGTGAGTGTTCCAGACTTCTGGCTGGGCCGGCCGCTGAAACGGCCAACAGAGAAAGACGAATCGCTGTTGGCTCAGGGGCCGTTATGTGACAAGCAACGCTTGTCGGTCACATCACCACGATATTCCAAGGAGAGGACATCATGCCGAATCGTCGACAATTCCTGGCCGGGGCAAGTATGGTTGCCGCGGCAGCCGCAGCCCCTCGTCTCTTGGCCGCCGATAAGGGGGCAAGCGGTGGTAGCAAGGGCGGCGTCATCTCGGAACTGCCCGACAACCCACCGCTGGCTTCCAAGCTGTTTCCGCCCGAGCACAAGTTCGGTGTGGGTGGCACCCAACTGGGCAACATCTTCAAGGTCACGTCCGACGACGAGGCCCAGAACATGCTCGAAGCCTGCTGGGAGAATGGCGTACGTTATTTCGACACCTCGCCCTTCTACGGCATGGGGTTGTCCGAGCGTCGCCTGGGGCACTTCCTCAATGGCAAGTCGCCGCAGGAGTATGTGTTGTCGAGCAAGATGGGACGCCTGCTGAAACCCGATGCTTCGGTGAACAGCCAGGGCAACTGGAAGGGCGATCTGAACTTCAGCTATCACTTCGATTATACCGCCGCTGGCACTCGTCGCTCCATCGAGGACAGCCTGCAGCGTCTGGGCGTGCCCAAGATCGACATTGTCTATATCCACGACCTGACACCAGGCATGCTGGGCGACGACTGGCGGGAGTATCTCGACACGGCACGCAAGGGGGCCATGCCCGAGCTGTCGCGCATGCGTGAGGAGGGCATCATCGGCCACTGGGGTATGGGGGTGAACAATATCGAAACCTGCCTCGCCGCCATGGAATCCTCCGACCCTGACGTGATGCTTCAGGCCACCAAGTACAACCTGATGGATCACGAAGATGTCCTGGACCGTCTGTTTCCGAAGTGTCGCGAGAATGACGTGTCGGTGATTGTCGGTGCGCCGTTGGGTGCCGGTTTCCTCGCCGGGGTGAATCGCTGGTTGTACAGTGACGGCATTCCGGATGGCTATTGGGAAAAACGTGATCGCATCGCCCAGATCGCCCACCAGCACGGCACCGATCTGCGCACGGCGGCATTGCAGTTCACCGCCGCGCCGGATGTGGTCGCGGCCACCATCCCCGGCGCACGCAACGCCCAGCAGGCGCGTGAAAACCGCGAATCGATGAATGCCAAGATCCCCGCCGAGTTCTGGCAGACCCTGAAGGATGAAGGGTTGATCGCCGAGAACGCGCCCACGCCGAGCTGAAAGGAAGCCTCAGCGGACGCATGAGCAAGCCGCATGACGCCTCGCGGCGTGACGCGAGGAGAGAGCGAAGAGAGGGCGAGCGCAAAGCCCTCTCTTCAGAGAGGGGCGAGAACGTCGCGTCTCGGCAATGACCTGCATGAGACATCCGAACGGGGCGGGGTCAGGTGCGCTGAGTACCCTTCAGTCGTACGAGCGGGTCCTGACGGAAATAGCGCCTGAGCAGGGCATAGAGCTCGGGATAGGCGGCGTTCAGCGCATCCGGGGCGGCAAAGAAGGCTTCGCAACTGACCGTGAAGCATTCGCCGGGATCGGAGGCGGCGTAATCATCGATCGGTGTCGGCTCGCCGCGCTCGAGCCGAGTCTGCAGGTCATCCCAGACGGCGGTAAAGACGCGGTGCCATTCACCGGCACTCATGTCGCGCGGCAACGGCGGGAAGCCATCGGCGTCCATCGAGTTGCCCATGTCGAGCTTGTGGGCGAATTCGTGGATCACCACGTTGAAGCCGTCCCAGCCGCCACTGGCCTGGAAGTCGGGCAGGGCGATGACCACCGGTCCCTGGTACCAGGTTTCGCCGGCGCGTTCGTCCTCGTAGACATGCATGACGCCGGCGTCATCGAGCTCCTCCCCCTTGCGGCGGAAGGCATCGGGTAGCAGCAGTACCTCATGGACATTGGAAAAGGCGGCCTCGGCGTCGCGCTGCTCCCAGCCCAGCGTCAACAGGCAGGCCTGGGCCGCCAGTGCCAGGTAGTCCTCCATCCCGAAGGCCAGGCGAGCGGGATTGCTCAGGCGTTTGTGATGCATCAGGCGCCAGGCGCGCTGGCCGAGGCGTGTGGCGTCCTCGGAATCGAGCGCACGCAGCAGCGGCAGGCGCTTGCGCACCTGTCGCCACTGGGCGTCGGGAAAGGGGTGGCGCGCCGCGAAGCGCGCCTCCTGCCACTGTCGCCACCACTTCATCGGCGCGAAACGCTCAATCTTCCTGGCGGCCGCCGGACTTCCACGACCAGTCGCGCAGGCGCAAGTCGAAGAGGTCCTTGCGACGGTCCTTGAGGTTGGTCACGGTGCCCTCGCTGCGTACCACCTTGAGGCGGGTCAGATCGAGATCCGAAAAGATCACCATCTCGGTGTTGGGCGTGGTCTCGGAGAGCACTGCATCATGCGGGAAGGCGAAGTCCGAGGGCGAGAATACCGCCGACTGGGCGTACTGAATGTCGAGATTCTCGATCGACGGCACGTTGCCCACGCTGCCGCAGACCACCACGTAGCATTCGTTTTCGATGGCCCGTGCCTGGGAGCAGTGGCGCACCCGCAGGTAGCTGTTCTTGGTGTCGGTCCAGAACGGCACGAACAGAATGTCCATGTCCTGATCGGCAAGCAGGCGCGGCAGCTCGGGAAATTCCACGTCATAGCAGATCAGGGTGCCTACACGCCCGGCGTCGGTGTCGAACACACACAGGCTATCGCCCCCCTCGACCACCCAGTCGCGACGCTCCTGAGGCGTGATGTGCAGCTTGGCCTGACGGTCGATTTCGCCGTCGCGGTGACAGAGATAGGAGACGTTATAAAGCTTGTCGTCGTCGCCGATCTCGACCATCGAGCCGGCGACGATATTGATGTTGTAGGCCACCGCCATGCGTGAAATCTCGGCCTTGAAATGCTCGGTGAAGCCGGCCAGGAAGCGGATCGCCTCGATCTGATTGGATTGATCGGTCAGGCTCATCAGCGGCGTATTGAACAGCTCCGGAAACACCACGAAATCACTCTGATAATCGGCGACGGCGTCGACGAAATACTCGACTTGCTGCAGCACCTGCTCGACCGAGGCGAACTCGCGCATCTGCCACTGCACGGCACCCACCCGCACTTGAGTCTTGCGACTCTCCAGCACCCGCTTGGCGGGCTCATAAAGGATATTGTTCCATTCCAGCAGCGTCGCATAGCCTTGGGATTTCTCGTCCTCGGGCAAGTACTTGTGGAGCAGGCGTTTGACCAGGAAGTCGTTGGCCAGCTGGAACGACAGAATCGGGTCGTGGAGCTCCTTGCGCGACACCTTGTCGATGTACTCGGTGGCGGAGAGCTCGTCGGCATGGGCGTGGTAGTGGGGAATGCGTCCACCGGCGAGAATGGCGCGCAGGTTCATCGAGCGGCACAGATCCTTGCGCGCCTCATAGAGGCGCCGACCCAGGCGATAGCCGCGATAAGCCGGATCGATGAGCACATCAAGACCGTAAAGCGCATCGCCCTTGGGGGCATTGAGAATGGTTTCGCGATTGCCGATCAGATCGTCGTACTTGTGTGGATTGGAGAATTCGTCGTAGTCGACCAATGCGGTCAGCGCCACGCCGATGATCCTGTCGCCATCCTCGATGACGATCTGGCCGTCGGGAAATTCGCTGATCAGCTTGTCGATGGTGTGCTTCGGCCAGCAACCGCCGATATCGTCATAGACCGCATCCATCAGCGTCTTGAGCTGCGGATAGTCGTCCGGGGTCAGGTTACGCAGGTTGAGATGCAGATCGTCAAGGGACATTAATTCGCGAGTCCTCGCATGGAAAGTGAGAGCATTCTACCACGGCCGAAGAGGGCAGCTGGCCTAGCCAGTGAGGCAGGGCGGTATAGGTGGAGGTTGATGGACCGCCAATCGCCACGAGCGTTCAATAGGAAGTTGCTATCCGCCCGATAAGCGTGTCGCTCGGAACAAGGAAGATGTGGGGCGAAGACGACCGGCCGGATATCCCGGCCGGGCGCGAATCACTGGAAGTGCGTTTCCAGAAAGGTCAGCGTATGGCCATGGGCGAGTGCCGAGGCATGGCGGTGGTAGGCGCTGCGTGCCCAGCAGTTGAAGCCGTGGTCGGCGTCGGCGTAAACATGAATGTCGACATCGTTACGGTCGGCGAAGGCGTGACGAACCTGCTCGATATGCTCGCCGGTGATGTGCTTATCCTGCTCGGCGAAATGGAACTGCAGGGGTACCTCGAGATGGATGGCCTTGTCGAGATGGTTGGCGATGCCGCCCGGATAGTAGCAGACCGCGGCATCGACCCCTGCCTTGAGCGCGCAAAGATAGGATAGGATGCCGCCCATGCAGTAGCCCATCGACGCCACTGGGCCCTGACACTCGGGGCGCTCGCGCAGCGCCTGGGTGGTGCTGGCCAGATCCTGTACGGCGACGTCGAAGTCGATCTGTTTCATCAGACCGAAGGCCTTCTGCATGTCATCGCCCTCATAGCTGAGCTCGACGCCCGGCTCCTGACGCCAGAATACGTCCGGCGCCAGCACCACGTAGCCGTCCAGCGCGTATTGTTCGGCGACGCTGCGAATATGTGCGTTGACGCCGAAGATTTCCTGAATCAGCACGATGCCGGGTCCCTTGCCACCCGGTGGCAGGGCCAAATAGCCCTTGAACGTCTGGTTATCGTGACTGGTGATATCGATCCATTGAGCAGACATGCGAACTCCTTGTGAGGGAAACACGAGCGGGATTGCCTCCACGCTCATCGCGGCAGTGGCCCCATTCTAGGTGGCGATTCCGGGCTCGTGCCAGTGATGATTGCCGGTGCGCCCTGCAAAGCCGGGCATGGCGTGCGGTGCGCTCCTCAGGAAAGGAGGGTGATCTAAACGGGAAAACCCGGGTACGGAATCAGCCTAAGATGATAAACATCGAGAGTGTTCTGGGCCCAGGAAACCGGGCAGCAATGAGGGCGTGGCAGATGTAAGGCATCATTCACAGCGGCAGGCGCCTATCGACGAATTATCGGCGAATGCAACGCAGAGACACGGCAAGCCTGGCTAGCGCAGCTGGCTATCCTTGCTGCCGCGGCGGTTGTAGCCGCTGAACTTCGCTTGCTGCTTGTCGCGCTCGTTCTGGCAGACGATGCACAGGCGAACCCCGGGGATCGCCTCGCGACGTGCCGGAGGGATCGGCTCCCCGCACTCTTCGCAGTGGCTCAGACTCTCACCGCGCGGTAACTGGCTGCGTGAGCGCCGCACGGCATCTTCGACCGTATCGTCGATCTGATCCTGTACGGCGCCGTCTCTCGACCATCCACCTGCCATGATATGCACTCCTTGAGCTCGGTGAGCCGGGATCGGGTCATTCATGAAGTGTAGAGCCCGGCTCAGCCATTGCCAGTATGACATCATTGCACGTGCGATGTGTGATCCAGCATCAACCGATGGCGGCGACACCGGCCTTGGCCACTTGGACGTCCTGCTCGGGCTTGACGCCGGAGATACCCACGCTGGCGATGACCTGGCCGTCGACGATGACCGGTACGCCACCCGACAGCAGCGCCTGCATCGGCGCGGTGACGAAGGCGGTGCGGCCGTTGTTGATCATGTCCTCGAAGGCCTGGGTCTCACGGCGACCGATGGCGGCGTTGCGCGCTTTCTCGCTGGCCACGCCGGCGGAAAACGGCGGCGCGCCATCCATGCGGCGCAGGCCGAGAAGGTGACCGCCATCGTCGGCGACGGCGATGGTCACCGCCCAACTGTTGGCCTCGGCTTCCTTCTGGGCCGCATCGAGGATGGCATTGATCTCGGTGAGGGTGAGGACGGATTTGGTCTGCATGGTGGTTCTCCTTTTGTGTCCTATTAGTTGACTAACAGCGTAACTGTTTGAATGAAAGGCGCTGTAAAGCATCGCGAGCGAACGCAGGTCGCGTGCGGCCGGAGCGGAGGAGCCGGAGCATACTTGATGCTATGTGAGGACTCCGAGCACCGCCCGCGCGCGAGATGCGCAGCGCAGCAGCTTTTCAGTGTTTTTCCAGGGTCTCGTCGACGATCTCGATCCAATGCCTGACCGGTGTGCGCCCGGCGCCGTTGAGATGCGTCTGGCAGCCGATGTTGGCGGTGACGATCAGCTCGGGATCGCCGGCTTCGAGATTGTCGAGCTTGTTATCGCGCAGTTGCTTTGACAGCTCGGGCTGGGTCACCGAGTAGGTGCCGGCGGAACCGCAGCAGAGATGCGCGTCGGCAACCGGCGTCAGGCTGAAGCCGAGGCGCGTGAGCACGCCTTCCACCGCGCCGCCGAGCTTCTGGGCGTGCTGCAGGGTGCAGGGGCAGTGAAACGCCAGCTTGCGATTCTCTTTCACCTTGAGCGCATCGAGCTCTTCCTCGCGCAGGATCTCTACCAGATCCTTGGCCAGAGCACTGACCCGCTTGGCCTTCTCGGCGTACTGCGGATCGTCGGCGAGCATCTCGGCATACTCCTTGACGAAGGCGCCGCAGCCGCTGGCGGTCTGCACGATGGCCTCGGCGCCGTTCTCGATCGCCGGCCACCAGGCGTCGATGTTGGCGCGCATGCGCGCACGGCCATCATCCTGGGCGTTGAGGTGGAAGTCGATGGCGCCGCAACAGCCCGCCTGAGGTGCCGGTGTCAGACCGATACCCAGCCGATCCAGCACTCGGGCGGTGGCGGCGTTGGTGTTGGGCGCCAGCCCCGGCTGCACGCAGCCTTCGAGAATCAGCATCTGCCGGGCGTGACGTTGAGGCGCGGGACGCACGCCGACGTTGACCGCCTTGGGCGGAATCTTGTCCTTGAACATGGCCGGCGCCAGCGGGCGGAAGGTCTGGCCCATGGCCAGCAGCGCCTGAAAACGCTTGGGGTCGACCAGCGCCTTGCGCAGGCCGTAGCGCAGCGCTCGGTCCTTGGCCGGGCGCCCCACGCGGCGTTCCACCTCGGCGCGGCCGATGTCGAGCAGCTTGTGGTACTCGACGCCGGAGGGGCAGGTGGTCTCGCAGTTGCGGCAGGTCAGGCAGCGATCGAGGTGCAGCTGGGTCTCCTGGGTGACCTGGTCGTCACCCTCGGGGCTCTCCAGCAGCTCTTTCATCAGATAGATACGTCCACGCGGCCCGTCGCGTTCATCGCCCAGCAACTGGTAGGTGGGGCAGGTGGCGTTGCAGAAACCGCAATGCACGCAGGTGCGCAGGATGCGGTCGGCCTCGCGGATATGCGGCTGGGCCAGGGCTTCTTGGGAAAAGTTCGTTTGCATGTCAGAGCTCCCCGTAGAGACGGCCGGGGTTGAAGATTCCCTTGGGATCGAGACTGGCCTTGAGATTGCGGTGGTACTTGACCAGTACCGGCGACAGTGGCGTAAACGGTGCCGCCGCGCCAGGGGTGTAGCAGGTAGCATGTCCGCCGGCGCGGGTTGCGGCCTCGCGTATGGTCTCGGCGGTGGCGTCGCTGCGCAACCAGCGCTGGGCGCCGCCCCAGTCGAGCAGCCAATCACCGTCGAGCTGAAGCTGGGGCGTGTTCATGGGCAGTGACAGGCGCCACAAGGGACGGGAATCGTCAGCGGAGAAGAAGGCCAATCGATGCTCGCGCAGCTCTGTCCAGAAACTGTCATCGAGCGTATCGCCCCCCAGCCTGTCTGCGGTGGCGGCTACCGAGCTGTTGCCACCTTCCAGGCGCAGGCACAGGGTGCCGTCGTGGTAGGCGGCGGCGGTCATCGGCAGCGGCTGGCGGCCCCATTCGGCGAGCTTGCCGAGTGCTTCCTCAAGCGGCATCTGCAGCGCCAGGCTGCGACGTGCGGCGGGCTTGGGAAGTACCTTGAGCGAGACCTCGGTAAGCACACCGAGCGTACCCTGGGCACCGGTCATCAGCCGCGAAAGGTCGTAACCGGCAACATTCTTCATGACCTCGCCGCCAAAGCGCAGCTGCTTGCCCTCGTGGTTGATCACGCGGGTGCCGAGCACGAAATCGCGCACGCTGCCGGCCCAGGGGCGGCGTGGCCCGGAGAGGCCGGTGGCGATCATGCCTCCAACAGTGGCCGAATCGCCGAAATGCGGCGGCTCGCAGCCGAGCTGCTGACCTTCGTCGGCCAGCGCCGCCTCGAAATCCCGTAGCGGGGTGCCGGTGCGCACGCTGATCACCAGCTCCACCGGGTCATAGTGCACGATACCGGTATGGCCCGATGTCGATAGCGTCCGGCCCTCCACCGGTCGGCCATAGAAGGCCTTGGTATCGCCGCCGACGATCTTCAACGGGGTGCCTTCGGCCGCGGCCTGGCGGACCTGCTCGCAGAGCGCCGCACTGTCGTCCTGCCCACGGCTGACCGGGATGTCGCGTTCGGCGTGGGCGGCGTAGTTGTCCTGTTCGTGTTGTTCCATCATTGAAACCTCAGAAACGCGGCAGCTCGGGATGCGGCAGCTCGTTGTTATGCACATGCATGGCGCCGAATTCGGCACAGCGGTTCAGCGTGGGAATGTTCTTGCCCGGATTGAGCAGACGCTTGCCGTCGAAGGCGGCCTTGACGGCGTGGAACGTGGTCAGCTCGTCGGACTGGAACTGCGAGCACATCTGGTTGATCTTCTCGCGGCCCACGCCGTGTTCGCCGGTGATGCTGCCGCCGGCTTCCACGCAGAGTTCGAGAATCTTACCGCCGACCTCTTCGGCCAGCTCCAGCTCGCCGGGCTGGTTGGCATCGAACAGGATCAGCGGATGCATGTTGCCATCGCCGGCATGGAATACGTTGGCCACCCGCAAACCGTGCCGCTCGGAGAGCTCGGCGATGCCTTTCAGCACGCGGGGCAGCTCGCGGCGCGGAATGGTGCCGTCCATGCAGTAGTAGTCCGGTGACATGCGTCCCACGGCGGGAAAGGCGTTCTTGCGCCCGGCCCAGAACTTGGCGCGCTCGGCATCGTCACGCGCCTGGGCGATATCGGTGGCGCCGGCCAGTTCGAGCACGCGACGCACCGTCTGGCAATCGTCGTCGACATCGGCTTCCACGCCGTCGAGCTCGCAGAGCAGGATTGCCTCGGCTTCGACCGGGTAGCCGGCACGGATGAAGTCCTCGGCGGCGCGAATGGCCAGTTTGTCCATCATCTCCAGGCCGCCGGGAATGATACCCGCGGCGATGATGTCGCCCACCGCCTTGCCGGCCTTCTCGACGTCATCGAAACTGGCCATCAGCACCTTGGCGCTCTCCGGCTTGGGCAGCAGCTTGACGGTGACCTCGGTGACCACGCCGAGCATGCCCTCGGAGCCGGTGAACAGCGCCAATAGGTCGAAGCCCGGCGCATCGAGGGATTCGGCGCCCAGCGTCATGCGCTCGCCCTCGATGGTGACGATCTCCACCTTGAGCACGTTGTGCACGGTCAGGCCGTACTTGAGACAGTGCACGCCACCGGCATTCTCGGCGACGTTACCACCGATCGAGCAGGCGATCTGCGAGGAGGGATCCGGCGCATAGTACAGCCCGTAAGGAGCCGCGGCCTCGGAGATCGCCAGGTTGCGCACGCCGGGTTGGACCCGGGCGATGCGCGCCTCGGGATCGACCTCGAGGATGCGCTTGAAGCGCGACATCACCAGCAGCACGCCACGCTCCAGCGGCAGGGCGCCGCCGGACAGGCCGGTACCGGCGCCGCGGGTCACCACCGGTACGCCCAGCTCAAAGCATTCGCGCATCAGGGCCTCGACCTGGTCGAGGGTTTCGGGTAGCGCGGCGAGCATTGGCAGTACACGGTAGGCGGCGAGACCGTCACACTCGAAGGGGCGCAGATCCTCCTCGCGGTACAGCAGGGTCAGGTCGGGGATCGCCTGTTCAAGTCGCGCCAGTACCGCGGCCTTGTCGACCGTCGGCAACTCACCATCGAGGCGCTCGTCAAAGAGGATATTCATGGCTGTTCCTCATCGTCACATCGGGGCTCGCGCGGCTTAAGAGATCGTGTAGTGCCGGCGGGCATCGCCCGTTAGTCTGCGTGTCTATTGCACGCTGTCTCGCAGGCCGGCTGGTCATACCAGTTGTTTGGAATGGTCTGGAGTCTAGCCCCGTATTGTCTTGAAACCCGGGGCGGATGCCTATTAGCCGAAAGGTTAAGACGAAAGGCTAAGTAGCGAGAATCTGGTCTGACCAGTAAGCTGGCGGAATTGCCGGCGGCAGTGCGGGGCGCCCGCACGGCGAGATTTCAACGGTTGTGCTGACGAGACAGGAGATGGGCATGTCTTCCCCTCAAGCGTCGCCGCGAATGCCGGATACGGTGGCGACGAAGATCGAAAAACTGATTCTCGACGGCGTGATCAAGCCGGGCCAGGCGTTGCCTTCGGAGCGGCGGTTGTGCGAGAAGCTAGGCGTGTCGCGTGCCTCGTTGCGTGAAGGGCTGCGTGTACTGCGCGGACGCGGCATCATCGATACCCAGCAGGGGCGCGGTTCCTTCGTGGCGCAGTTGCTGCCGTCACGTGACGACAGTCCCATGATGCATATGTTTCGCGACCATCCCCGGACTCTGTACGACCTGCTCGAGGTGCGCGCACTGCTCGAAGGCGAGTCCTCCCGGCTGGCGGCGCTGCGTGGCACGCCGGCAGACTTCGTGCTGATCACCCGGCGCTACGAGGAGCTCCTGGCTCTGATCGAGACCGACGACGAGGTCGATGTGCCCACCCTGGCGCGGCTCGACCACGCCTTTCATCTGGCAATCTGCGAGGCATCGCACAATCCGGTACTGGTGCACACCCTGCAAGGGCTGAGCGATCTGTGGCTGAGCTCGGTCTTCGCCTCGGTCAAGAATCTCTACCACCGGCCCGGGCCGCGCGCCCAGATCAACCATCAGCATGCGCGGTTGTATCGTGCGGTCATCGAGCGCAAGCCGGATCTGGCCTGGCAAGTCGCTCAGGAGCATCTGCATAGCGTGCGCGATAACCTGCGTGACATCGAGGCGGAGGATGAGCGCTTGGAGCGCGCCGCCATGCGCCTCGAGGGCTGGGCCTGACTGAATAGCGTAATGGCTTTCCATCGCTGTTGGCCGATTCGGCTCCCCTTATTGCTCCTCTTCAGCAGGCAACCAAAAAGCTCTCCGTAGACAACGAAAAACCCCGCTCCTGAGACCGGGGTTCGTTCATACCTATAGCGCGGGGCGAATCAGCCGCCCATCAACGGGTCGGTGAGGTCGAGGACATAGAAGGCCAGCAGCGCGATGATCCCGGCAAAGACGAGATAGTACAGCGTCGGCAGGATGGTCTTGCGCAGCGTGGTGCCCTCACGGCCCAGCAATCCCACGGTAGCCGATGCCGCCACCACGTTGTGGATGGCAATCATGTTACCGGCGGCAGCGCCTACCGCCTGCAACGCCACCATCATCGCGGTGGACAGTCCCAGTGCCTGGGCGACATTGAACTGGAAGTCGGCCAGCATCAGGTTGGATACCGTGTTGGAGCCGGCGATGAAGGCTCCCAGCGCACCGACGGCCGGCGCAAAGAAGGGATAAACACCGCCGACGCTGTCGGCCACCAGTCGCGCCATCGCCACCGGCATGGACACCAGATCCGAACCGTTGACGCCGGAATTGATCAGGATGCGCACCATGGGAATGGTGAAGATCAGCACGAAACCGGCGCCCAGGATCGTCTTGGTGGATTCGGAGAACGCCGCGGCCACTTCACCGCCGCGCATGCGGTGCATGAAGATGGTGATCAGGACCACGAACAGGATGATGCCCCCTGGCAGGTACAGCGGCTGAATGCTGCCCGAAACGCCGGCTTCGCCGAGAATGTCGCTCCAGCCGAAGCTCAGCGATGTCAGGAAGTCCTTGATCGGCGCCACGGTGCGTGAAATCACCAGGAATATCGCCAGCAGCACATAGGGTACCCAGCCCATGAAAACCGAGATCGGAGTCTTGCCGGCCACGTCGTCGAGCTTGATCTGGATCTTGCCGATCCATTCGTCGGGCCAGGAGGTGCTTTCCGGGAAGTCCCAAGTGTCCTTGGGCAGCAGGAAGCCCTTGCGTGCCGCGGGCACGACGATGGCCAGGCCCACCAGGGCGCCGATCATCGAGGGAAATTCCGGCCCCAGCAATATGCCGGCCGCCATGTAGGGAACGACGAAACTGATGCCGGTGAAGATGGCGAAGGGCGCGATCGACAGACCTTCGGTCCAGGAGCGGTTCTTGCCGAAGAAGCGCACCATGATGATGACCATGATCAATGGCATCAGAATGCCGATGATGCCGTGAATGATCGCCACTTCAGAAGTGATCAGGCGGAAGAAGGTCTCCCAACTGGAGCCGCTGGCGGCGAGTTGCTCACTGATCTGTGCCTTGTTGATGCCTCCGGTGACGCCCACCACGATGGGGGTTCCTACCGCACCAAACGAGACCGGAGTGGACTGGATCATCATGCCCACCACCACGGCGGCCAGCGCCGGGAAGCCCAGTGCCACCATCAGCGGCGCTGCCACGGCCGCCGGCGTACCGAAACCCGAAGCACCCTCGATGAAACAGCCGAACAGCCAGGCGACGATCAGCGCCTGAACCCGGCGATCGGGGCTGATGCCAGAGAACCCGTTGCGGATGGCGGTGATGCCACCGGAGTGCTTGAGTGTGTTGAGCAGCAGGATGGCGCCGAAGATGATCCATAGAATGGAAACGGTGAGGATCAGGCCCTGCAGCGTGGAAGCGATGACCCGGTTAAACGACATGTCCCAGGCGAAGAGCGCGACCAGCGCCGCCACCAGAAAAACCACCGGCATGGCGGTTCTGGCGGGTATTCGAAACCCGATCAACATCACGCCCGCCAGCACTAGCGGCAGAAAGGCGAGCAGTGAAAGGAGCGTTTGGTTCATGATTAAGAGTCCCTGATTTGTCTTTCTTATCCAGCCTGGGAGACCCAGCCTGGTGAAAAGGGGGCGCTCTCCTGACGAGAGAGGCCCGGCTGCGACCCACGATTTTCGTCATTGTTGCGGGGGAGAGCCCTCTTTGACGGTGTCGAGCGAACGATAAACGCGAATCGGACGTTAGCCAATCCTGGCTAATTGGTATGACCAGTAGGAGTTGCGAGAAATATTGTCGAGTTCATGTGTTTGAAAATAAATGATTTTTTGGGAAAATAGCTAACGTTTAAGGCCAGTTTAAGTGTCACGAATCGTGTCTTTTCTTCGACTAATAGATAAGCTCTTTGAGGTGATCCGGCAGAGGCAAGCGCGCACCATGCAAGGAGTTTCTTCTGTCGATGATTTTTCATGCGGTCGGCGACATCTACGCGACCGTTCACAACAGCATGAGGAGGTTACATGGCGCGTATAATGTATGACCTATGTGGGCGCGACGAGCGTCTACGGTTCTCGCCTTACTGCTGGAGAGTGCGCATGGCCCTGGCGCATAAGGGATTGGAATGTGAGTTCCGCCCGTGGTATTTCACCGACAAGGAGGCCATCGCCTTTTCCGAGCAGGGCAAGGTGCCGGTGTTCATCGACGGCGAACAGCAGGTCACGGACAGTTTCGAGATATTTCGCTATCTCGACCGCACCTACCCCGACAAGCCGCTGCTAGGCGGCGCAGAAGCCCAGGAGCGGGCGCGCTTCTTCAAGTTCTATAGCGAGCGCAGCTTGGCACCCGGCATGCTGCGTACCGTAATTATGGATCTGCTTAACGCCGTGCATCCCAAGGATCAGGATTATTTCCGCAGCTCGCGGGAAAAGGCCCTGGGCCGAACCCTTGAAGAATTCCACGCTCCGAGCAAGGGGCTGACGCTGCTCGATCAGGCACTGGAACCCATGCGCGGTCGTCTTTCCGAGGCCGATTTCATGGATGGCGATGCCCCGGCCGCGGCCGATTATCTGCTGTTCGGGCATTTCATGTGGGCGCGTACGGTTTCGACCGCCGATCTAGTGTCGAATGCCGATCCTGTCTATGCCTGGCTGGAGCGCATGCTGGAACTGCACGGTGGGGTCGGGCGCAATGCGACGCGTATCGTCGACATCGAGGGCGCCTACAGTTAAATCACCTCGTTAACGGCAACTCTGCTCCGGCAGGCTGGCGGGGAACGAGGTGCCTGCCGTATTGTCGGGATCAAGTTCTGTCTGAAGAATTCACGAGCGATATACTCAGGCGAGGCAGAAATCAGTGAGGAGGCGGAATTTACAAGCCGTGAATGAACATTTGGCACTGACGTTTAATGCCGTATGGGTGAACGCAGATATTTTTCAGGCAGAGCGTAGGAGTAAGTGACTTTTATTGGCAACAGGAGGTTGGCATGATCGATCTGTATTATTGGACGACGCCCAATGGTCACAAGATTACGCTGTTTCTCGAAGAGGCCGGGGTGGACTATCGTCTCCATCCAGTCAATATCGGCAAGGGCGAGCAGTTTAGCCCCGAGTTTCTGGAAATCGCTCCTAACAACCGAATACCGGCCATCGTCGATCGTGCGCCTGCGGATGAAGGGCAGCCACTATCGTTGTTCGAATCGGGCGCGATCCTGGAATACCTTGCCGACAAGACTGGCAAGTTCCTGCCCAGGTCCGGGCGCGAGCGCTATGTCGTGCTGCAGTGGTTGCATTGGCAGATGGGTGGGCTCGGGCCGATGGCCGGTCAGAACCATCACTTTCGCAACTATGCACCCAAGAAAATCGAGTACGCCATCGAGCGCTATATCAAGGAAACCGCGCGGCTTTACGGTGTGCTCGACAAGCAGCTGGCGGATCATGAGTACGTGGCGGGCGATGACTATTCGATTGCCGACATGGCGATCTGGCCATGGATCAAGCCCTATGCCAACCAGGGTCAGGATATCGAGGACTTTCCCAGCTTGCAGCGCTGGTTCGAGCAGGTCGGCAAGCGCAAGGCCGTGCAGCGTGCCTATGCCCAGGCCGAAGAGATCAATCCGCAGGGCGGCGTGCAGATGGACGAAGAGGCGCGCAGGCACCTGTTCGGTTAGACGCAAAGCCACCTATCTTACTTCTGCAGCAACCCACGCCCGGCCAACGCCGGGCGTAGTGTTTATATGGACAGCACCGAAGCGATTGGTATGAAGCTTACCGTTAGCGGTGCCTGGCCGAGCAGGCTAGCCTCAGCTTCGCTAACTGTCCTCTTCCGGTAACGCATAGGCGATCACATAGTCGCCAATCGGGGTCTCCATGAAGTGGTGGCCGCCAGGCGCAATCACCATGTATTGGCGACCATTGGCTTCGTAGGTCATGGGGGTCGCCTGACCCCCAGCGGGCAGCGCATCCTCCCAGACGACTTCGCCGGTTTCGATGTCGATGGCGCGAATCAGATCGTCGGTCGCCGCGGCGATGAAGATCAATCCGCCCGCCGTGAGCAGCGGTCCTCCGTTGTTGGGCGTGCCGATCGTCAACGGCAGATAGGTGGGAATGCCGAATGGCCCGTTCTTGCGGGCCTCGCCCAGCGGCCGGTCCCAGAGCGTTTTACCCGTGGCGAGATCGATGGCGCGAATACCACCGTAGCGAGGCGCGGTGCAGGGCATGCCGGTGACCGGCGCCCGCCAGCCGGCATTGACGTCGATGGCATACGGTGCGCCGATCTGCGGATCACCGGCGCCTTCGGCAGGGCCTTGTGAATCGCTTTCATCTTCCCCAGCGTAGATAGGTTGTAGGTTACGCTCCTCGGCTTCCTCGCGTGTCACCAGGCGGTTGAAGTTGGGAATGTCGTTGTAGTTGGCGACGAGAATGCCGCGCTCCGTGTCCACCGCGACGCTGCCCCAGTCGTTGCCCCCGTTATAACCGGGATACTGGATATAGCGTTGATCCACGGTCGGGGGAGTGTAGATACCCGCGTAGGCGGCACGACGGAACTGGATACGGCACCACAGCTGATCAATGGGGGTCATGCCCCACATGTCTTTCTCGGTGAGAACGGGGAAAGCGAGAGTATGGTATCTGGACGTCGGTTGGGTGGGAGAGAGCCGCTCCGGTTCCACTCCGCCGCTGGGCACTTCCACTTCCTCCACGGGAAATAGTGACTCCCCCGTTTCGCGGTTGAGCACGTAGATGTCACCCTGCTTGGTGGGCAGGATAAGCGCGGGAACCGTGCCGTCCCCCTGCGGGAAATCAACCAGTGTCGGTTGCGCACCGAGATCGTAATCCCATACATCGTAGTGGACGGTCTGGAAGTGCCAGACCGGATCGCCAGTATTGATATCGATGGCCACCAACGAGGTGGAATACTCGTTTTCTGCCTCGCTGCGGTTGCCGCCCCAATAATCCACCGAGGAGTTACCCAGCGGCAGGTAGACGTAGCCCAGCTCCTCGTCGGAGGCGGCGGTGGTCCACATATTGGGGGTACCCCGGGTGTAGGTTTCCCCCTCCGGTGGGAGGCCGTCGAGTTCCGGCTTGCCCATGTCCCAGGCCCATTCCAGCTCGCCGGTGACAGCATCGAAGCCACGGATCACGCCCGAGGGAGCGTCCTCCGCCTGGCCATCCTTGACCTGGGCTCCCGTCACCAGTACACCCTGAACGATGACCGGGGGGGCCGTGACCGAATACCAGCCGGGTACCTTCTCGCCGATGCCTTCCCAAAGATCGACCATACCGTTCTCGCCGAAATCGGGACACAGCTCGCCGGTCTTGGCATCGACCGCGATCAGCCGGGCGTCCAGCGTGCCCTCGATGATGCGCGTCGCGCAGAGCTGGTCGTCAGAGGCGTCCGGAACTTCGTAGTAGGTGACACCGCGGCAGCTGGCGCTGTAGGGAACCGCCTCGTCAGACACCTGCGGATCGTAACGCCACTGCTCTTCACCGCTCCGCGCATCGAGAGAGATCATGATGTTCTTGGCCGAACAGACGTAAAGGCTGTCACCGACCTTCAGCGGGGTATTTTCCGGAGCGTACTTGTTTTCCTCCTTTTCCTCTTCGCTATCGGGCATGTCGCCGGTGCGATACTGCCAGGCGACTTCCAGTCGACCGACATTGTCGCGGTTGATCTGATTCAATGGCGAATAGCGTGTGGCTTCGCTGCTTCGGCCCCAGGCCGGCCAGTCCTCGCGTGCCGGTGCATCGCTGGGTTGCGGCCTGGAGGGCAGTGGTGGGCCTTGAGAGGCAGCACTGCTCTCAGAGTCGTTCGATCCTGTGGAGGCGCTTGCCGGGGCATCCTGAGCGGCGGTTTCGCTCTCCTCCTGGGCGATGGCATGCGTGGCCAAGGCAAGGCTGGTGATCAGCGCCAGCGTGCTCAATCGGGTGGGCATGTTTGCACTCCTCATTCATGGACCTGACGATATTTCAGAGTGGGCAACAGCAGCAGCAGGATGATGCCGAGCACGATATAGCCAAATACCCGGGGTAGTAGCCCCCACATGTCGAGGCCGACCTCCCAGAATGCCCACACCAGCGTGCCGAGGAATACCGCGAGGTAGAGCCAGGCGCCCGTCAGCGAATCCCTGGCCAGCATGGCGCCTGAGAATATCAGACCGATACCTGCGATCAGGTAGTACCAGGACCCCTCCAGGGTCACCAGCCACGCCCCCCCGGCGGCCAGAATGAGACCCAGCACGACGAGTACGACAGCGAAAACGAGCAGGATCCACCCGCCTGTACCACGGGTCGGTTTCGTGGAAACCATACCGAGTCCCTCCGATAGGCTGAACAAAGTGAGGCAGCGAGTCTTTCAGGGCAGTAGCCAATACCGATTATCGAAAGCCTTGTGAGGTCCGGCTCGAACGGATCGCACCTCTACAGGAAGCAAAGTTTAATTAAGCCATTCTGTAAAGAAAAACTATGGCTACTATTGCCTAACACTATGAGCGTGGAGAGATCGGCTCGGAAACGTGGCGCTGGTCTGGCTGGGCAGAACCGGTAAAGAAAGGCAATTGCATCGGGAGGTTCGATAAAAGTCGGCGCTTTAGCGGGGCAGAACCGGGAGGACCGGTTTGAGAAGAGGCGGCCGCCGCCCCGTTACAGGGCGAAGCGGCGCTGAACTACTGTCGTAGTGTGGCCGAAATACGCCCGGCGTCGAGGGCTTCTCCGTCATCTGGCATCGCCTGTTGCCCCTCCCGCCACGGATGCGTCGATAGGATGACCTTCCATCCCTCACCATTGCGCTGGGCGTAGCTGATCTCCAGTCCGGTGCGCAGACGTAGTGCTTCTGTATCGAGCGACGCCGGCTCGGCGAACGGGTCGTGCGCGTCCGGCAGGGCGGGGCGAGGCACGATGGACATGGCGTGACCGCCCCACTGCAGCCAGCGTGGCAGGCCGTCGGATCCCAACTGGATGCACTCCTCGCCCTGATACGCCGTTTGCCGTTCCCAGCGCTCGAGATAATGACCTCGGGGATGGCGCTCCTCCAGCGTGCCATCGTCCAGCCAGGTCATCTCGCCGAGGTCTTTCTCCAGCCCCGGACGCAGGTCGAGCAGGCGATGCCAGGTACACAAGCGCTCTTCGACCCGGGTGACTCCGGCAAAGGCGGTCTGACTCGCCAGCCACACGAGTCGATCGCGGTCGCAGTCGTCAAGCGACGTGACGCCGGCGAAATCGGGGCGATCCGCCGGCACGCGCAGATCGGCGTGCCAGCACGCCGTCTGCAGCCAGATCACCCGGGTCGTGCGATCCTCTACAGGACGACCTCCGTCTCCTGCGCCGACATAGAGCGTGCGTTGCCACACGCCGCGGTAAGCGAGAGGCACGCCGGTGGGTAAGCTCATGCCCGCTCCTTGCCGGTGTCCTTGTGACGCGCATGCTGGCCCAGCGTGGCGGTATCTCTCGCCCCTTCGGGTAACTGGATCTCACCGCTGGACAGACGCTTCTGCAGATAGGCGAAGGTGTGGATGGTCTGGGCGTAGAGATGATCGCCGGCCTTGAGCGGGGCGTAGCGTGCCCCGCCGTCGCGCTCGACGAGCTGCGGTAGCGGCGCCACGCTGGTGGCGTAGTCGCAGGCGAAGAACAGCGGGAACGAATAGCGCTCCTCCTTGACCTTGCGCACCCGATGCGAGGTGGCGACGAATTCGCCGTTGGTCCAGATTTCCAGCATGTCGCCGATGTTGATCACCAGGGCGTCGTCGCGGTAGGGCACGTCGATCCACTCGCCCTGACCATTCATGACCTCGAGCCCCGGCGCCGTGGGCAACAGCAGTGTGAAACACTCGTAGTCGGTATGCGCGCCGATGCCCTGCGCGTCCTTGGCCTCGGGGTCGAACGGATAGTGGATCAGGCGCAACTGGCTGGGCGGCCTGGTCACGTCCCTGAGGAAGTGCTCCTCGGGCAGCCCCAGGGCCAGGGCGAAACCGCGCATCAGGGCGCGGCCCACCTCGTAGGTAGCCTGGTAGTAGGCGTAGATCTGTTCGCGGAAACCGGGCAGCTCGGGCCATACGTTGGGCCCCAGCATGGGGGTGCCGGCAGTCACCGCGGGATCGTCGGCAGGCAGCTCGAAGGCCAGATCGAAGGCCTCCTTGAGATCGCGCTTGCCCTTTTCGGGCATCTCTTCGCCTTCGGGAACGTAGCCACGATGGCGTGTGGTGCCGTTGCCCGCGGACAGGCCTATGTAGTGGCGCATCTTGTCTTCGTGCGGTTGTTCGAAGAATCGTTGGGTCTGCTCCAGAAGTTCTTGGCGCAGCTCGTCGCTGATGCCGTGACCGACGATATGGAAGAAGCCGACGTTGCGTGCTGCGTCGCCGAGCCGTTCGGCAACGGCCTGGCGTTGCGCGGCATTGTCGCTTAACAGCCCGCTGATATTGATCACCGGCAATGACTGGAAATTGCCGGGCTGGCGCTGTGTACTGTTCTTCATGAGTTTTCTCCCTGCTGGCTGGAAACCCAGCCTCTCCAACCCCCGAAGTGGGTGACATCCTCGGCCTTGCCGTCGCGCTCGAGCGCGCCAGCCGCGCAGATGAAGCCGCACTTCCATTCGCCGCTTTCCAGCTCGACTTGTCCCAACCCCAGCGGGGCGGGAATGCCGGCGAGGAAACTGCCGACGGTGTCGATGGGCAGGCGCCACACTTCTACTTCGATAGCCGCGCCGTCGGCATCGTCGCGAACCATTGCCGGGCGTGCCGGTGGGCCGCCGGCCAGGGCGTAGAGTCGGTAGTTCGGGCTGCTATGGGTGCTGGCGACACACACGCCACCGCGATGGGTGAGCTGATGATTGAGTGGCAGGCCCGCAAGGTGTGCTCCACACACCACCAGTTCCAGCGTGCCGTCCTTCGCCGGTGGCAGTGCCGATAGTTGAGGACGGGCGACGCCGGTAGCGCCCAGCGGCAGTTGAAGTTGGCGCTCCAACGCCTGGCCGAGGCTCAGCAGCGTCAGATCGGCGAAAGCCGGGCCGAACAGCGTGACGCCGAACGGCAGCCCGGCACCGGTGAAGCCGGTGGGCACGGCCAGGGCGCTGTAGTCGAGCAGGTTCATGAAGTTGGTCCAGATGCCCAGTCGCGAATTGACGGCAATGGGCTCTGCGGCCACCTCGGCCTTGGTGGGGTGGTCAACCGTGGTTGGCGTAAGCATCACGTCGACCTGGGCGAGAAGGGCATCGGCCTGGCGCTTGAACTCGGCCAGCTTGTAGCGTGCATCGAAGGCGCCCACCGCCCGCGGCGTACCGCCGCCCTCGATGACCTGGCGCGTCACCGGGTGCAGCGCATCGGGCTGGCTTTCGAGCAAGTCACGCACGGCGTGGTAGCGCTCGGCGACCCATGGCCCTTCGTAAAGCAGGCGCGCCGCGGCCAGTAGCGGCGTACAATCGAGCTCGACCTTTACCCCGCCCAGCGCCTCGAGATCACTGATGGCTTGGCGCACGCCGGCACTGTAGGCCTCGTCGGTATGCCACTGCGACTCGGGAGGTACGCCGAAGCGAAAGCGCGTTGATATCTCGCCATAGACCTGGCCGGCCACGGCGAAATCGTGACGCCGCGACCAGGCGCAATCGGAATCGTACTGGCCGGCGACGTCGAGCACGGTGGCGGCATCGTCGGTGCTCAGCGCGAAGATACTGATGGTGTCCAGTGTGGCGCAGGCTGGGACCACACCGGCGGTGCTCAGCAGGCCCAGCGTCGGCTTGACGCCGAACAGATTGTTGAAGCACGCCGGCACGCGTCCGGAGCCGGCGGTATCGGTGCCCAGCGCGAAGCTGACCTGGCCCTGGGCGGCGGTTACGGCCGAGCCACTGCTCGAGCCGCCGGGAATGCGCTCGCCGTCGAAGGCGTTGTCGGGCACACCGTAGATGTCCGGGGCGCGCTCGCCGACCAGCCCGGTGGCGAACTGGTCGAGGTTGGTCTTGCCCATGGGAATGGCGCCGGCCTCGATCAACTGGCGCACCACGAAGGCGGACTCATTCGGCGTATAGGCGTAGGCCGGACAACCCGCCGTGGTGGGGACGTGGGCGAGATCGATGTTGTCCTTGATCGCGAACGGGATGCCGTAGAGCGGCAGCGCCTGCGGGTCGGCGCTATCGAGTCGTGCCAAGTAGGGTTCGAGCTGCTCGCGGGACAGCCGCGTGATCCAGGCGGGATCAAAGCCGCGCGCCTCGGCATCGGCCAGCAGCGTGTCGATCAGTTCGCGCGGGGTCAGCTCATTGGCACGATAGCGGGCCAGCAGGGAGGTAATCGTCATGTCGGTGGCGTTCATGCGGACGTCTCCAGATTCGAGGTCTGTTCGAGGATCACGATCGGCTGGCCGGGGGCCACGGCGGCGCCTTCGGCCAGCGGCAGGCGCGTGACCCGGCCCGCCTGCTGGGCAAGGATCTCGACTTCCATCTTCATCGACTCGACCAGCGCCACGACCTGGCCGGCCTCGACGGGCTCGCCCTCGGTCACCGTCAGCTTCCACAGGCTGCCGGTGACCGGGCTGTCGATGCCCAGTTCGTCGCTGGCGAGTTCCGTGGCCTCGATGGCTTCGGGAGTCTGGTCCTCGAAGGTGAACTGGCCGTTGGCGCGCCAGTCGGTCATTTCCTGCTGGAAGGCGGTGTCGCGGCGTTGGCGAAATTCGCGGATCCGTTCGGCACGGGCGTCGATGTCGGCCTGGTAGTCGGCCAGCCGGAAGCGCGTGGTCTCGACCTGGAGCGGATAGCGTCCATGGGGAAAATCGCGACGGATCTGCATCAGCTCGTCGTGGCTGACCTCGAAGAAGCGCAACTGATCGAAGAAGCGCAGCAGCCAGGGATTGTCGAAGTAGTCGGTCCGACGGTAGCGGTTCCACATCTGCAGGGTGCGGCCAACGAACTGGTAGCCGCCGGGGCCCTCCATGCCGTAGACGCAGAGGTAGGCGCCGCCGATGCCCACCGAGTTCTCGGCGGTCCAGGTGCGGGCCGGGTTGTATTTGGTGGTGACCAGCCGCTGGGTCGGGTCGAGCGGCGTGGCCACCGGCGCGCCGAGGTAGACGTCGCCCAGCCCCATCACCAGGTAGCGGGCGTTGAAGACGATATCGCGGACCTGCTCGATGGCGTCGAGCCCGTTGATGCGACGGATGAACTCCAGGTTGCTGGGGCACCAGGGGGCGTCCGGCCGCACCGAGCGCTGATACTTGTCGATGGCTTCCTGGCAGGCCGGATCGTCCCAGGAGAGCGGCAGGTGCACGGTGCGCGCCTCGACTTCCAGCGACTCGACGTCACGCAGTTCGCGCTCGGCGCGCTCCAGGTGGGCGAGCAGCGCGTCGAGGACAAGCTCGTTGGGCTCATAGTGGATCTGCAGCGAACGGATGCCCGGCGTCAGCTCGCGCAGGCCGGGGAGGGTGTTGTTCTGCAGCCATAGCATCCAGGCGTGGGCACGAAAGCGCAGCGCGATATCCAACTCCATGGCACCGAACTCGACGAGCAGAAAGTCGTCGCCGGCGCGGCGGTAGACGATGCGCTCGCCGGCGGTGTCGGCCGACACGTCGCGCAGGATGGGGCTGCCGCGATTCTCCTCGAACGCCATGGCCGGCTGCTCGCTCAGGGAGTCGAGCTGGGTCTGCTGGCGTGCTTCGAGCTGGCGGGCAGTGGCGAGATCCACCGGCACGAAGCGGATGCGGTCGCCGGCGGTAAGCTGGCCCAGTTTCCAGCGCTCGGCGCGCACCACCGTGGCCGGGCACACGAAGCCGCCCAGCGAGGGGCCGTCAGGGCCGAGAATCACCGGCATGTCGCCGGTGAAGTCGATGGTGCCGAAGGCGTAGGCGTTGTCGTGGATGTTCGACGGATGCAGGCCGGCCTCGCCGCCATCGGCGCGGGCCCACTCGGGGCGTGGGCCGATCAGACGCACACCGGTGCGACTGGAGTTGTAGTGCACTTCCCACTCGTGGGCGAAGAAGGTATCGATATCGCGCTCGGTGAAGAAGTCCGGAGCACCATGCGGGCCGTAGAGTACGGCGATCTGCCAGACATGATCATCCTCGCCGCCGAGCTTGGGCCTGAGCGCCTCGGGCAGGACGCGTGATGCGGTGGCGTCGAGTGCGGGCAGGGCGAGCATGTCGCCGGTGCGCAGGGCGCGCCCGCCATGGCCGCCGAACTGGCCCAGCGTGAAGGTGGCCCTGGAGCCAAGATATTGCGGACAGTCGATGCCGCCGCGTACCAGCAGGTAGGCGCGTGCCCCGGCACTGGCCTTGCCCAGCGCCAGCGTGGCGCCGGCGGGAATCTCCAGTACCTGCCAGAAGGCCACCGGCTGACCGTCGAGCTCGGCAGGCAGTTCGCTGCCCGTGAGCACGATCTGAGTGGCGCGATGAAAGCGCAGCGTGGGGCCGGTCAGGGTGATTTCCAGCCCTGCCGCATCGGGCGGGTTGTCGAGCAGACGATTGCCCAGGCGGAACGACCAGTCATCGAACGGGCCGGAAGGCGGCACGCCCACGTCCCAATGCCCCTGACGTCCCGGAAAATCCTGAATGGAGGTCAGCGTGCCGGCACTGAGCACCTCGATGGCCGGCGGTGCCCAGGACAGTTCGGCCAGCCAGCGGGTATGCACATTCGCATCGCGGAAACGGTCGTCGCGCAATACCCGCGACAGCCAGGTGCGGTTGGTCTCGAAGCCATAGATGCTGGACGCCTCGAGCACATCGGCGAGACGCTCGCGGGCGGTGTCGCGGTCGCCGGCGTGGACGATCACCTTGGCCAGCATGGGGTCGAACAGCGCCGAGACTTCCAAACCGGCCTCGATGGCGTGATCGACACGCAAACCGGACGCCTCGGGAAACGCGACCTCGGTGAGCAGGCCGGCGCTGGGGCGGAAATCGTGGCTCGGATCTTCGGCGTAGAGGCGCGCCTGGATGGCGTGACCCTTCGGGGCGAGATCGCGGGTCAGCTCGTCGAGATCGGGCAGTTCATCCGCGCCGAGGCGAATCATCCACTCGACGATATCCACGCCCCAGACCTCCTCGGTGACGCCGTGCTCGACCTGCAGGCGGGTGTTGACCTCGAGGAAGTAGAAGCTTTCGCGCTGGGCGTCGTAGATGAACTCCACGGTGCCGGCGTTGCGATAGCCGACGGCTTCACCGAGGCGCACGGCGGTGGCGAGAAGTTCTTTGCGTACGGCTTCGGGCAGGTTGGGCGCGGGACACTCCTCGAGCACCTTCTGATGGCGGCGCTGGGTGGAGCAGTCGCGCTCGCCGAGCGCCACGACCTTGCCCTGGCCGTCACCGAACAGCTGCACTTCCAGGTGGCGTGCGCGGGCGATGTAGGCCTCGAGGAAGACGCCGGCATCACCGAAGTTACGCTCGCCGAGGCCGCGCACCGAGTCGAAGGCACGTGTCAGTGAGGCTTCATCGTCGCAGACCTGCATGCCGATGCCGCCGCCGCCGGCAGTGGACTTGAGCATCACCGGGTAGCCGATGCGTGCGGCCTCCTTGACGGCTTCCTCGAGGCTATCGAGCAGCCCGGAGCCGGGCACTAGCGGCACGCCGGCACGTTCGGCCAAGGCGCGCGCCTCGTGCTTCAAGCCGAAGTCGCGGATCTGTTCAGGCGTCGGGCCGAGAAAAACCAGTCCGGCATTCTCGCAGGCCTGGATGAACTTGGTGTTCTCGGACAGGAAACCGTAACCGGGATGCACCGCCTCGGCGCCGCTCTGCCGGGCGATAGCGATGAGCTTGTCGATATCCAGGTAGGTATCGGCGGCGGCGCCTTCACCCAGCGAGTAGGCCTCGTCGGCGGCGAATACGTAGGGGGCGTCGCGGTCGGCTTCGGCGTAGACCACCACCGAGCCGATACCCAGGCGCTTGAGCGTGCGCTGGATGCGGGCGGCGATGGCACCGCGATTGGCAATCAGGACCTTGTTGAACATGGAAGGTTGCCTAAAGCTGGTGGCGGGTCGTCCCGCCGACAACGTTGGCATCATGAAGTCGTCTCCATGATAGAAAGCGGTTTTTCTGAGTTCGGCACGAAAACTGAGCGAGCGCAGCCAGTTTCCGCTAGTCCCACACCAGCAGCTCGATCGGCGTCGGGTTATAGCCATTGCAAGGATTGTTGAGCTGCGGGCAGTTGGAGATCAGCACCACCACGTCCATTTCGGCGACCATCTCCACGTACTTGCCCGGGGCCGAGATGCCATCCTCAAAGGTCAGCCCGCCCTCGGCGGTGACCGGTACGTTCATGAAGAAGTTGATATTGTGGGTGATGTCGCGCTTGGTGATGCCGTACTCGGGATGGTTGGCGATGGCCTGCATCCAGTTGTCGCGACATGAGTGCATGTGGCGTTTTTCCAGGTCGTAGCGCACGGTGTTGCTCTCGCTGGCGCAGGCGCCGCCCAGGGTGTCGTGGCGCCCGCAGGTGTCGGCAGTCACGCTCAGCATCACGTTGCCTTCGCTGGAAAGCAGCTTCGAGCCGGCGGTGAGGTAGACCGCACCCTGTTCGCGAATGGTATCCATGGCGCTGTAGCGCTCGGCGGTATCATGAGCGTTGAAGAACAGCGTGTCGGCGGCCTGGTTGCCCTCCAGGTCGAGAAGACGCAGGGTCTGACCGGCCTTGACGATGCCGATGTAGTGATCGCCCGCGTCGACGATGGTTCGACTCACGGCGTTCTCGGGGCGCTTGGTGCTCTCGATGATCATGTTGGCGTTCTCCTTACAGCCCCAGGTGGTAGAGACGATTGTTCTCGAAGGCGCGGGCGTTCTCCGGCCGCGAGCGGTAGCAGACGTCGTCCTCGGTGGGCGCCGGCGCGGTGCCCAGCGCGATGTCGACACCGCGGCGCGGATATTCCCGGCTGAGGTCGAGCGGATGCGGGCAGGTGTGCAGGATCACCAGGGTATCCATCTCGAAGCGCAACTTGATGCTCGCGCCGGGCTGACAGTGGCCGGGGACGTAGCGCAGAAGGCCATCGCTGTCGCTTTCCACCCGCGAGAACAGGTTGAGGTTGGCAGCCATGTCGCGTCGGCCGAGACCGTACTTGGCCAGCTCGACCAGAAAGCTGTCGTAGCCGGTGCGGGTCCACTCGTTGTGCGCCTGCTGATAGCTGACCGGCTGCCAGCCCTTCTTCACCAGATGCCGGGGCATCAGATTGCCGCCCACGCTGTCGTGCCAGCCGAGATCGTCCTCGACGATCGACGCGAAGACGCGGCCCATGTCGGAGTACAGGCAGTGGCCGCGGGTCAGCTTGAAGGTGTGCTGACCCTTGAGGGTATCCGGCAGGTTGAGCCGTTCGAGCAGGTTTTCCGGGTTGTAGCACAGCATCCCGACATTGGTGTCGGCTTCCCGGGCGGTCAGGGTCAGTGTGGTGCCGCGACGCAGGCGCAGCGACCAATGCTGGCCGCCGGGCAGGTAAGTGGTATAGAGCGCATCGCTGCTTTCGTTAGCCGGCGTGCTCATGACAACGTCTCCTGAGTGGTGTGATTGAGGCTGGTGGCGGCGGTGATTCTAGCCGTCAGGTCTTCCGGTACCTGGCGGTCGCCGACCGGCAGGTCGTAGGTGATGGTGGCGCCATAGGCCTGCGGTGCCTGAGGATCGTGGCGGACCTTGTCGAATACCCATAGCCGGGTGCCCAGCGTGAAGGCTTCCTTGACGTCGTGGGTGATCATGAAGATGGTCAGTTGCTGTTCGCGCCATAACCGGGTGATCAGCGCGTGCATGTCCTGACGGATCCCCGGATCCAGCGCGCCGAAGGGTTCGTCGAGCAGCAGGATGCGTGGCTTCATCATCAAGGCCTGCGCGATGGCCAGGCGCTGCTGCATGCCACCGGAAAGCTCGTGAGGATACTTGTTCAGGGCATGTTCGAGACCCACTTCCGTGAGGCGGGCGACAGCGGCGTCACGGGCCTGGCGGCGGGCGGCACCGAACAGCTTGCCCAGCCACTTCGAACGGGACAGTTCCTCGGCCATCATCACGTTGCCGAGCACGGTGAGGTGCGGGAACACCGAGTATTTCTGGAATACCACGCCACGGTCCGGGCCGGGTTCGTCGGGCAGCGGCTTGCCGTCCAGCGTCAGGCTGCCGCGGGTGATGCGCTCGGTGCCCAGCAGCAACTTGAGGAAGGTGGTCTTGCCGCAGCCGGAGGCGCCGACCAGGGTGACGAACTCGCCGGCATCAACGCGAAACGACAGGCGCTCCAGCACCACCTGATTGCCGTAGTCCTTCTCCACGCGACGGGCTTCGAGCAGGCTCCTTGGATGGCTCATTTCTGGTCCCCCTCCTCGGCGTGGTACCAGGGAAAGGCGCGTTGCGAAACCAGTGCCAGCACCCGGTCGATCAGGAAGGCCAGGAAGGTGATCCACGCCACGTAGGGCAGGATCACGTCCATGGCCAGATAGCGTCGCACCAGAAAGATGCGATAGCCCAAGCCCTCCTGGGCGGCGATGGCCTCGGCGGCGATCAGGAATAGCCAGGCGCTGCCCAGCGCCAGGCGGGTCGAGGCGATCAGGCGCGGGGTGAGCTGTGGCAGCAGGACACGCAGCAGCACCTGCCAGGAGCTGCCGCCCAGCGTCTGCGCTTTGATCAACTGCTCGTCGGGCAGGCGCAAGGCATGGTTTTGCAGGTCGCGAATCAGAAACGGCGTTACGCCGATCACGATCAGCGCGATCTTGGCCATCTCGCCGGTACCGAAGGCGATGAACAGGACCGGCAGGATGGCCATCGGCGGAATCAGCGAGATGACCGTCACCAGGGGCGAGAGCTTGGCGCGAACCAGGGGCAGCCCGCCGGTGAACAGGCC
This sequence comes from Halomonas sp. WWR20, assembly GCF_054602495.1. Taxonomy (NCBI): domain Bacteria; kingdom Pseudomonadati; phylum Pseudomonadota; class Gammaproteobacteria; order Oceanospirillales; family Halomonadaceae; genus Halomonas; species Halomonas sp. WWR20. The sequence continues at coordinate 206,964 of NZ_JBTRHR010000004.1, read as the reverse complement.
CACCACCAGCCCGATCAGGGCGCTGATGAGAATGCCCAGGCCCAGCCGCTCGAGGCTGGCGAAGGTATCGTCCCATAAGGGAATGGTACCGGTGCGTACGCTGGCTTCGGTGGCCAGTTGGCCGAAGGTGTCGGCCATGGTCGCGGGTGAGGGAAGCAGACGGTCGTCGGGATTCTCCGCCAGGCGCGCATTGGACAGGCCAAGATAGACCATCCCCACGAGCACGAACGGCACCAGGCCCAGCAGCCAGCGGCTGCCCCGGGACGGTGTAAGGTTGATGAGTCGCTTCATGAGCATGACTCCCTCGGGTGGATGGCGTGCATGACCGGCACCGCCCTTTCCAGACAGGGCTTGGCTGAAACAGGATGCGGACGGGCCGGCATGGTGTCAGGCCGTTATTGCTGGGACTCGATATAGGCGTCGGTGTAGCTGGGGTCGAAGCGCAGCTTGACGTTGTCCTCGCTACCGAACACGCCCGTGGGCGTCTCGATGCCCACGAAGCCCGGGTTGGGCGCCATGTCGCCGAGCAGGCCGTGCTTGAAGCTGAACTCGGCGACCCGCTGCATGGTGGTGAGTAGATCCTCGCTGCGCATCAGCGACGCGGCTTCGACGGGATTGGTGTAGAGATGAGTGGCGGCAAGCTGCGCCTGGTAGCCCTCCAGGTCCGTTCCGGCGGCCTCGGCCATCTGGGAGAGCGCCTCTTCGTCGCCCGCTTCCATCTTCTCCATGACTTCGTACCAGGCACCCACCAGGGCATGCCCCAGGTCCGGGTTGGCGGCCAGGGTGTCGGTGTTGACCACCATCAAGTCGAGGATCTCGCCGGGGATCTGCTTGGAGGTGTAAACCACGTGACTGTTGGGCAATTCCTCGATGGCACTGAGCTGCGGGTTCCAGGCAGCTACGGCCTCCACGTCGTTGTTGGGATAGATCGCCACGATGTCGGCATCGGAGGTGTTGACCGTCTCGATGTCGCGTTCGGTCAGACCGACGCTCTCCAGTGCTCGGGCCAGGAAATAGTGCGAGACGCTGAACTGCACCAGATTGACCTTGCGGCCCTCGATGTCGGCCAGGTTGTCGCTGTCCTTGATCACGATGCCGTCGTTGCCGTCAGAGTAGTCGTTGACGATCAGCGCGGTGGAGTCGACGCCACTGGCGGCGGGCAGAGTCAGGGCATCCATGTTGGTCATGGCGCAGCCGTCGACGTTGCCGGAGGTGAACTGATTGACAGATTCCACGTAATCGTTGACCTGCACGACATCGATGTCGATGCCGTACTTGTCGGCCCATGTGTCGACAATGCCCTGGGTGTCGGCATAGCTCCAGGGCATCCAGCCGGCATAGATCGACCAGCAGACGCTGAAATGGTCACGCTCCTGAGCCAGGCCGAAGGGCGAGGCCAGCAGGGCGGACAGGGTCGCCGAAGCCAGCAGCAGCTGGCGCGGGCGAGACGCGCGACGAGAAGCGGCGGATGAGACGGCGCGGGAAAGCGCGGAGCGGATGGGCATGGCGGCCTCCAATGTGGGCAGATGGCTCGGGGGCATCGGTAGCAGCGCGCTGCACCTTATCCTCCCGGGTTTTTATCCCGCCGTGTAACCTTGCGCGCGGTAGGTGTCATCCGTGACAGACAACGCTCCATGTTCGCGCCGGGTCGACAGCTCTCGGACCAGTCATCGCATCGGGGGAACTGTAGCGATGCGACCGGAACCCTAGCCATCCATTGGAACCGAATTGTGTGGCAGCCTCGGCTACCGATACCCCGTTAATCCCCCTAGCTCATACAAGATCCTTGCCAGGATATTTCATTTCTCTTTTCCATCAATCGATTACACATGGATAGGCCCCGCTGGGCGACATCGAGAAAAGTTGGCATGCACTAGCAGGAAGCGAGGTGCGGATTAATGCCTGAAAATGGTGCATTGCGACATCGTCGTTCATTCCGGCTGGGCTGCCGTCGGCTGGTGAGGACGAGCACTTGTCGCTTGCGTCATAAGACGGGCCTGGCGCTGAAGTGTCAGATGGACGCGTTCGAGCAGCCCTTCGAGCAATATCCGACGCTCCATCGGGAGGCTCTCGTGCCTGGCGACGACCGCTATCAACGCTCGGCTGGCGTCTTCCACGCCCTGCGGGGGATGGCCGCGGGCGCTGTCGGCATAGGCGCGTGCCAAGGTGGTCAGCGTACGCTGCAGTGCGCTTCTCACCTCGGGGGCATCGGCATCGTCCAGACGCTGGCGCAGGCGCAGGCAGGCGCGGCCGACATCCAGCCCCGTCAGCCCCAGACTGAACAGGTAGCGCTGATCCTCGGGCAGTACCTCGTCGTGGCGCGACAGCTGCAGCATGCGGTCGGCCATGCGACCGCTGAACCAGGCATCGGCCTGGTGGAATCGTCGCCGACGGGTGAGACGGTGCAGGTCACGGACGATGGCCTTGACCAGTCGGTGGCGAAGAAGGCGTGGACCGGGACCGGGAATCAACCGAAACCCGAGCGTGACCATGGTCAGACCGACAATGACCGCCACGGCGCGGTTGAGGAAACTGTCGATGCCGAAATCCATGCCGTTACCGGGCATGGTGAGCAGGATATTGAAGATGGTGAAAGCCAGGCTGTAGCCCATCATGGCGGGATGGCCGGCGCCCAGCAGGCCGAGAAACAGCGGCGTACCGAACAGCATGGCGAGCATGGGGAAGCCGCTGGCCTGGGACAACAGGACATGACCGAAGATGAAGGCGCTGGGAATCGCCGCCAGCATGCCCTTGAAGAAGACCAGGCTGACGCCGGCCGGGTTGTCGCGGCTGGCGAAGAAGGCCGAGAACAGCGTGGCCAGCATCATGGCGACCGGACCGTTGTTCCAGTTGGTCGCCAGCCAGAACAGCGCCGTGGCGAGAAAGACCAGCCCCGCCCGGACGGCATTGATGCTAGCGACCATGTGATCGCGATGCCAGGACAGCGAGGGGCTGCGCAGACGCCGGGAGCCGGGGCGGGCGATGGCCTCGCGAGCGTCGAATAGGATCGTGGCCTGGCCCAGCACCTCGCGCAGCCCCAGCACCATGCGCTGCTGCAATCCGGAGAGCTGGCCGATTTCTCGCTGATGGGCCTGGTGGCGCAAATGCTGGAGTGCTTCGCGCGCCTCGGGAACGCCCCGGGCCTGCTCGGCGCGACGTAGCCCCTCGGCGATCTCGGCAGCGAACAGGGTGAGGTCGCTACCGAGCCGGTTGCGGGAATCGCGCAGCATCTGGTTGAGCGCGGCCAGCGAGGCGAACATCGCCAAGGTGTGGCGGGTCAGGGTATGAGCGGCGCGTACCCGCCCGGGGCCCGCCGGCCCCTCATAGCGCGCCGCCTGGCTATCCGTCTCCAGCATCATCAGCGGGCCGAGGCTCGCGGCAAGCGAGTTCTGCAGGGCCGTGTCGTCATGGCTGCCCTCCAACTGCTGGGCGGCATGCACGAAGGCGAGATTGACCACATTGTCGGCCTGGGTGGCGAGATGTTGCTGCACATGGGTGGGCCAGAGCAGGGCGCTGACAAAGGTGGCACACAACGCCCCGAGGCCGAGCTCGGAGAGCCGCGCCACGGCAACATCGAAGGCGCTGGTGGGATTGCTGCCGGCAAGCACCACGATCAAAAGGGCAGTGACCGCGGCCATGATGCAGCCGTAGGAGAGGTTGTTGCGTGTCATCGTCGCCCAGTAGACGCACAGCATCAGCCACAGCGTCAGCGAGTAGAGTGCCGGGACCCGGGCCTGGGAGAACAGGGCCATGATGATCAGGCCGGCGACGGCACCGACGAAGGTGCCGGCCATCTGACAGATGCCTTTTTCGACCACCATGCCGCTCATGGGGCGGATCTGCAGGAAGGCTGCCGAGATCAACGCCCAGTAAGGACGCTCGAGGTCGGCCCATAGCGCGAAGTACAGCGCCAAGAACATCGCCAGCGTGCCCTTGGTGGCGAACTTCACTGCACTGGACGAGGGCGTCAGATAGGCCTGAGCAATGGGAGGCATGGCGTGGCTCAGCGCTCGGTATCGGAATCGGCATCGTCTAGGATGCGTACCGTGGCGGTCATCCCGGCGCTGAGCAGCACATCGTCGGGTTGCTCATCGAGTTCGATGCGCACCGGAATGCGCTGGGCCAGGCGTACCCAACTGAAAGTCGGCTGCACCTGCGGCAGCAACTGATTGTTGGGTACCGTATTGGCGTCGGCGATGGCGCGACCGATGCTCGCCACGTGGCCTTGCAGTCGGGTATCGCCGCTCATCAGGATCACGGCGGCGCGATCGCCGACATGGATGCGCGGCATCTTGGTTTCCTCGAAGTAGCCGGTGACGTAGTAGGACCCTTCCTCGATCAGTGCCATCACATCCTCGCCGGCGTTGACGTAGTTACCTTCCTCCAGACGCAGATTGAGCACCGTGCCGTCCGCCGGAGCACTCACTTGCGTGCGTTCGAGGTCCAGTCGGGCGCTTTCCAGGTCGGCCTGGGCCTGGGCCAGGTTGGCGGCAGCGACGCGGGTGTCGATGCGCGCGATCTCCTGATCCTCGGCGCTGATCGACTGACGACTCAACCGATTGCGCCGGCTCTCCTCGTGACGGCGCAGCTCCAGCGTCGCCTGGCGGTTCTCGACCACCGCCTGGGCTTCGTCCAGCGCCGCGCGGTAGCGAGCATCGTTGAGGGTGAACAGCACCTCGCCCGCGTCCACGCGCTGGTTATCCGTAACGGCAAGTGTCTCCACCCAGCCCGAGACATCCGGGGCGACGGTGACGACATCGGCACGTACGCGACCGTCGCGCGTCCAGGGAGTATAGAGGTAGTAGTGCCAGAGCCAGACGCCCGCCGCGATGGCCACAGTCACGATGAGCAGGGTAATGAGTATCCGAAGCGATGGGCGCATAGCAGGTCGTCACGTCAGGGTAGAGGATAGAAAGGCGCAGGCGGCCATGGCGATCACGAACAGGGAAACATCGAACCATGCCTCGAACCAGGGGGCATTGTGGCGCAGCAGGCGGTAGAGAAGCGTGCGCAGCACCAGTGCCACGCAAAAACCCAGCAGGGCATAGAGCAGCAGCGGACTGAAATAGACGCCGCCGATGGCGATTTCCTTGAGTTCCACGCATTTTCCTCGTGACACGCTGATCGAGACTGATGTTAGCACGCTAATATCATGAAGATGAAAGCATACTGATCAGCTTGGCTGCGGGGCGGGAGCCGGTCAATCTTCCTTGTCCTGCCGCGTCATGCGGAATGCGAAAGAACCGACAGGAGAATCGACATGTCGCGTGTGGCTTCAGGTCAGGGGCAGGGCGCGGGGAGTGGGTGAGCGGCTCGGCTGCCAGGTTTCCGGCAAGGATTGGCGCAGATGTTCGAGAAGGGCGCTGGTCTTGCGCGGCAGGCGGCCGAAGGGGTAGAGCAGCGTGATGGTCTGAGGCACAGGACGCCAGTTCGTCAGGCAAGATTGCAGCGAGCCCGGATGAGCCGCCAGGCGACGTTCCGCCAGCCAGCTTGGCAGCAGGCCCAGCCCCTGGCCGCAGGCGATGGCGTCGGTATGCAGCACTGTCTGATCGACCCGCAGCCGTGAAGGGGGCGGGGTGAACTGGAACTCCCCCTCGCTGGGATGCCACAGCATCAGCCCGTCACGCGTCTCGTCGAGCAGATCGACCCAGGCATGATCGGACAGCTCGCGAGGATGCTGAGGCACGCTGCGTCGGGCCAGGTAGTGGGGATGTGCATAGATACCGCGTTCGAGTTCCCCGACCACCTCCTGGCGCAGTCCGCATTCCCCCGTCGGACCCAGCCACAGGCACAGCGAGGCATCTTCCGGGGCCCGAGGGGCATGCCACTGCGTACGCAGCTCCAGGCGCATGCCCGGGTAACGCTGCAGGAATTGCTCCATCTGCCGGGTGAACCAGCCCCGGGCGAAGATGCTGTGGATATGCACCACCAACTCGCCGCTCACCTCCTCGCGCAGATCATCGAGCACCTGCTGGCTCTGCTCGGCGAGGCGCAGGATCTGTTGGCAATAGTTCAAGAACAGCATGCCCGCTTCGGTGGGAATCAACCGGTTGGCCTGGCGGCGTAGCAACGGCTGACCCAGACGGGTTTCCAGTTGGCTGATGCGGCGGCTGAGCGTCGATTTCGCCAGCCCCAGCTCCCGTGCGCTGACGGTCAGGCTTCCCGATTGCATCACGGCCGCGAAGGCAGCCAGTTCGTTGAGATCGTGCATGGCGCGTTCGGGCTGACCCGGTCCCGTTTTCCGATATCGCTAGTAAACATTCAGTCTCGCATATTCCTGCGCTTGATTGTAAATAGTTTTCGTTTGCGCCTGTACCTCGTTGCATTAAACGAAACACCGCGTAGCAGGAAATAGGGCAGAAATTATGGAAAAATATAAACAATAATAATTCGTATTTACTTAAAAACTGAGGCAATAGTCCTCGACGATACTCAAGGGAGCAAGTGCAAGTGCAAATGATCCATCTTCCTCGCAAGAGATTGCTGGCTATGGCAATCGCCGGCCTGGCCAGTGCCACAGCCCAGGCACAGAACGAAGTCGACCTCGACGACGTCGTGGTCACGGCGACTGGCTACGAGCAGCAAGCCAAGAACGCTCCTGCCTCGATCAGCGTCATTAACCGCAAGGAACTGGAAAATCGCCACTATCGCGACGTGACCGATGCGCTGCGCAATGTTCCCGGGGTCGTGATTACCGGCGGCGGCTCCTCGCAGGATATCAGCCTGCGCGGCATGGGTGCCAAGTACACGCTGATTCTGGTCGATGGCAAGCGTCAGGGTTCGCGGGAGACGCGTCCCAACAGCGATGGGCCAGGCATCGAGCAGGGCTGGCTGCCGCCGCTGTCGGCCATCGAGCGCATCGAGGTGATTCGTGGGCCGATGTCTTCGCTGTACGGCTCCGATGCGCTGGGGGGCGTGATCAACGTCATCACCCGCAAGGTCGCCAAGGAGTGGGGCGGTAGCGTGACCGCCGATACCACCATTCAGGAAGATAGTGACTCCGGCGATATCAATCAGACCCGCTTCTACGTCGGCGGGCCGCTCAAGGACGACGTGCTGGGCTTGCAGGTGTACGGCCAGTATTCGCAGCGCGACGAGGACGAGATCGAGAGCGGCTACAGCGATCATAACGTGAGAAACGGTACCGCCAAGCTCAGTTGGGCACCGACGGACCGCCATTCATTCGACTTCGAAGCCGGCGTGAACAAGCAGGTACGCACCTCCACCCCCGGCAAGTCGTTATCGGCAATCGGACGCGGTGGCCGCCCCAATACACGCAGCGAGACAGACTACATTCGCCGCCACTATGCCGTGACGCACCAGGGGCGCTGGGGCTTCGGCACTTCGGACAGCTATGTGCAGCGCGAGGAGGTCGAGAATCCCTCGCGGGACATGGAGTATGACTCAACTGTCTTCAACACTCAGACCGTCATGCCGCTGGGCATGCACATTCTCACCCTGGGGGGGCAGTACGAAGATCAGGAGTTGACGGACGCGGGCAACCAGGCAGGTGATCTTAGCGAGTTGACGCGCTGGCAGTGGGCGCTGTTCGCCGAGGACGAGTGGAACCTGACCGAGGACTTCGCGCTGACCGGCGGCGTGCGTCTCAACCAGGACGAGAACTACGGAAGCCACTGGTCGCCGAGACTCTACGGTGTGTGGCAGGCCACGCCGCAGTGGACGGTCAAGGGTGGCGTGACCAGCGGCTATCGCGCTCCGGACCTGCGTCAGGCGTCACCCGGCTGGGGCCAGATCACCGGCGGACGCTCCGCGGTGGTGCCGGCGGTGATTCTCGGCAATCCGGACCTCAAGCCGGAAGAGAGTCTAAACCACGAACTCGGCGTGCTGTGGGACAACCGGCGCGGTATCCAGGCCGGCGTGACGCTGTTCTACACCGAGTTCGACGACAAGATCACCGAAGAACGGGTTTGCAGCACCGCCACGGGCGATGCCAGCTGTACCTTCAACGGCACCGACTACAGCTTCATCAGCCAGCGCTTCAATGTCGACGAGGTCACCATGCAGGGGGTCGAGGCACGACTGACGCTGCCGCTGGGGCTGGACACTTCGTTGACGACCAATTACACCTACACCGATTCCGAGCAGAAGACCGGCCCCTTCGAGGGCGAGCCGCTGAATCGTCTGCCCGAGCATATGGCCAATGCCACGCTGAACTGGGAGCCCGAAGGGCCACTTTCCGGCTGGGCGCAGGTCAACTACCGTGGCCGTACCACCGAAGGCGTGAGTCGAACCAGCATGGTCGAGGAATTGCCATCCTATACTTTCGTGGATGTCGGTTCAGCTTATGCACTGACCGAAAGCGCCACAGTATTCGCCGGTGTCTATAACCTGTTCGACAAGGAGGTCGGCGAGGAGAATTACGAAAAAGTTCTCGACGGGCGTCGTTACAATCTCGGGATCACCGTAGAATTCTAAACCCTCCGGCGGCGGCCTTTGGCCGCCGTACTCTTGGGCAAGGGAGAGAACCGCGCCAACGACACGGGCAAATGGGGTGACCGAAACATTCTCGGTCAATCTGAAAAAGCTGTGTCGCCATTTCGGCCACAAGGTCGAGGCTGCTTTCGACGATGAATGAGGTGAGATCCATTTCCCGTTAGGCACGGCGACGTTGGCTGCCGAGGAAGGGAGACTCGTCATGCAGGGCCGTGCCGACAGCGACGCGGACATTGCCCGCTTCGAACAGGTGATGGAGGACCCTCTGGTGGGACCCCCCCTTCTCTGCATCCCTCGCCTTGCCTGGCGCCATTTGGCGCAGCAACGCGGTTCGCGCTGAAATGTCAACAGACCCTAGGACGCGCGACGCGGACGAAAACGTAGCGTGATCAGGGCGAGGCCGGCCACGACAAGGCAGCCACCGCCGACCTTGTACATGCCCAGGCTGTCGCCGAGCAGCACGACGCCGAGCACCACGGCGACCACCGGCGTCAACAGCGACAGAGGAACGACGCGGTTGACAGGATGCTTGCGCAGCAGGGTGTACCACATGCCGTAGGCGACGATGGACGACATCACTGCGGTATAAAATACAGCGCTCCATGCCGCCCAACTGGCGTCGGCGAGTGCCCGAAATTGATGATCCTCGAACAGCCAGGAGCCTAGGGCCATCTGCGGAATCGCCAGCAGCGCGATCCAGCCGGCCAGGGTCAGCGGTGGAATGCTCGGGCCGGTCTTGATGATCAGATTGGAGATCGCCCAGCCCAGGGCGCTGAGCAGTAGCATACTCAGGGGCAACGGGGCAGGTAGGGTCGGACCACCGGCCAGCACCACCACGCCGGCAAACGACAATGTCAGCCCCGCCAGGCGTTTCGGCCCCAGACGTTCCTTGAAGAAAATAGCGGCGAGCAGAGTGGCGAAGGGTGTGCCAAGCTGGACCAGAATCGCCCCGGTGCCAGCTTCGGCCTGTTCAAGCCCCAGAAACAGCAGGGCGAAATGCATTGAACCGAAGGTGAACGACAGCAGCAATAGGCGGGGCAATTGGGCGAGGGTGATGGGAACGAACGGTACCAGGATCACCGCCACGAGCATGAAGCGTAGCGTCATCAGCAGTAGGGGCGGTATCTCTGCCACGCCGATCTTGATGAAAATGATGTTAAGGCCCCAGAGGAGGATAACTCCCAGGCCGAGAAGCAGATCGCGAAGAGGCACGGGGCTATCCTTGCAGTCGTGAAGAGTGTCGAACATTCTAAAGCCCTGTCCGGCTCGACGAGCTATCGGCCCGTCGGGGCCGAGTATAAGACCTTCGGCCATTCACGGCGAACGACGTCAGGCATGGCGGGGCCGGGAACCGGTGACGAAAACGAGGAAGCGATGCGATGGCAACGCAAGGGAAACGACGCCCGCGCATGGAGTGGCGAACTTTCGTGGGGTTGGCGCTGGCGGGCCTGCCGTTGATGACGATGGCGGCGGGTAGCGGGGAGACGCCGCAGTTCGAGCGGGTACCGCTGGTCATCGAAGGCGATCACGTCTTGCATGTCGAACTGGCACGCACTCCCATGGAACGCCAACATGGTCTGATGGACCGCGACCGCCTCGCCGCGGACACCGGAATGCTGTTCCTGTATCAGACCCAGCAGTCCCCGCAGTCCGGCTTCTGGATGCACCGCACGCGTATCCCGTTGGATATCGCCTTCATCGCAAAGAACGGTGCGATCCGTAGCATCGAACACATGGTGCCCTGCGGTAATGACGTGACCACTCACTGCCCGACCTATCGGGCCGGTGTGCCGTTTCGGGCCGCGCTGGAAGTCAATGCCGGGTATTTCGAGAGCCACGGCATTGAGGTCGGCGATCACGTCGGAATCGAGCGCTATCTCGATTCGCCGTGAACCGAGCATCACGACACGGGTTTCTTTCGGCGACAATCTCTTTACAATGCTCGCTTGCCTACCCGGCAAGGCACCTGTTGACGTGCCATCCCTTCGGCGCCTACCCGCGCCCTGGCCTGCCATAAGTCGGCCGCGTTGAATCGTTTGTCCTTTCGACACCCAGAAAGGCGTGATATGTGTGTTGGCACACATATCATCCGGGTGTGGCGTCATTAAGATGACCCGCCTTTTTGAGTATTGCACTCGTCTTCAGAACCGCTAACGTGCAACACCGGCACAATACGCAGCGCCACTCACAGCGCCGTATTGGCGCCTGTGCGCTCCGCCGCAATGCCTGATCAAGGGACATCCCATGAAAATGACACGCCGCTTTCCCTATATGCTCGCCGCTCTGGCCGGGGCTGCCGTCCTCTGCTCGACGTTTGCCGTTCAGGCGCGTGAACTTTCGGTTTCCACCGTGCTCTCTGCCGACTTCCCCTGGGGACAGGCTGCCGAGAAGTGGGCCGAGCTAGTCGAGGAGCGCTCCGAGGGGAGTTTGACGCTGCGCATCTATCCCAACTCCCAATTGGTCGCTGGCGACCAGACCAAGGAGTTTTCCGCCATGCGTCAGGGGCTGATCGATCTGGCCGTGGGTTCGACCATCAACTGGTCGCCGCAGGTGCCTGAGCTCAATCTGTTCTCGCTGCCGTTTCTGATCCCCGACTATGCGGCCCTTGACGCGGTGACTCAGGGCGAGACGGGCGAGGCGGTATTCGAGGCCATCGAATCGCGCGGCATCGTGCCACTGGCTTGGGGAGAGAACGGCTTTCGTGAGCTCTCCAATTCCAAGCTGGCCATCGATTCGCCCGATGACATGCAGGGCTTAAAGATCCGCGTGGTCGGTTCGCCGCTGTTCCAGGACACCTTCAATGCGCTGGGTGCCAATCCGACCCAGATGAGCTGGGCCGATGCCAAGCCCGCTCTGACCACCGGCGCGGTGGACGGTCAGGAGAACCCGTTGTCGGTGTTCGATGTGGCACGTATCGATCAGGTCGGCCAACAATATCTGACGCTGTGGCACTACATGAATGATCCCTTGGTCTTCGCTGCCAACCAGCGCGTGTGGCAGTCCCTGTCCGAGGCGGATCGTGAGTTGCTGCGCCAGGCGGCGATCGACGCAGGACAATGGGAGATCGAGAAGACCCGCGCCGAGAATGATCAGCGTCTGGCGGATATCCGTTCGCGGGGCGTCGAGGTGATCGAGCTGAGCGACGCCCAGCGTCAGGCGTTTGCCGATGCCACTCAGAGTGTCTACGCCAAGTGGACGTCGCGCATCGGCGAGGCGCTGGTGCAAAGCGCCCAGGATGCTGTACAGGCGCGCTGAAGCCTGACCCGCGGGCTATCCCGCGTTGTTCTGAACGCTCCCGGCGTGCTGCCGGGAGCGGTTTGCCCAGGAAAGAACTTACGCCATGAATCCTCAACCTGACGCACGCCTCGAGCGCTGGCTGGCGACCGGGGCGCTGGTGGTCATTGCCCTGATCAGCCTCGTCAATGTCGTGGTGCGCTATGTCACCAACGCCTCGTTCGCCTTTACCGAAGAGTTCTCGGTGTTCCTGCTGGTAGTGCTGACCTTCGCCGGCGCCTCGGTAGCGTTGCGCCGCAACCGACATATCCGTATCAGCCTGCTCGAGCGTCACTTGCCGGCCCCATTGGCACGCATGTTGATCGTATTCCAGTGGCTGGCGGGGCTCATCGTGTTGGGCTTGATGGTCTGGCATGGCAGTCGTTTCGCGTTGGAGGAGTACCAATGGGAATCGTTGTCGCCGGGCCTGGGCCTGCCCAACTGGTGGTATGTGGTGTGGTTGCCGGCGCTAGCCGTACTGATGGCCTGGCGGCTGACGCAGCAGAGCCTCGACCGGCTGCGCGGGAGGCTTGGCGATGAGTCCTGATGTGTGGATGATCGCGAGCTTCGTGGGCCTACTCATCGCTGGCGTGCCGGTGGCATTTTCGCTGGGGCTGGCCGGTGCGGTGGGCATCGTCATCGGCCTGTCGCCGGACATGCTTGCCACGCTGGGGACCAATACCTACAACAGTGTGGCCAAGTATCCGTTGATCGCGATTCCGCTGTTCATTCTCACCGGACTGATCTTCGAGCGCGCCGGTGTCGCCCTGCGCCTGGTGCATTTCGCCCAGGCGCTGATCGGGCCACGGCATGGCGGCTTGGCGTTGGTGGCGGTGCTGGTGTGCCTGATCATGGGTGGCATGAGCGGTTCGGGCCCGGCGGATGCCGCAGCGGTGGCAATGGTCATGCTGCCGAGCATGACCCGCGCCGGTTATCCCAAGCCCTTCTCCGCGACGCTGATCGCGGCGTCGGCCTCCACGGCAATCCTGATTCCGCCCTCCATCGCGCTGATTCTGTATTCGATCGTGGTGCCCGGTGTCGATCTGCGTGCGTTGTTCGCCGCCGGGCTGATTCCCGGCGTGCTGGCCGGACTGGCGTTGTTGCTGCCCGCCTGGTGGCTGTCGCGGCGTTACCGCTGGGAGTCGCCGAAAGTCCTCGAGCGCCCACCCCTGGGACAGGCCTTCAAACAGGCATTGCCGGCATTGTTCGCCCCGGTACTCATTCTTGGCGGGCTGCGTTCGGGGCTGTTCACACCCACCGAGGCGGCAGTGGCGGCGGTGGCCTATGGCGTGGTGGTGGGACTGTTCTTGACTCGCGAGCTCAACGTGCGTGAGTTATGGCGTCTGTTCGGCGAAGCGGCGGTGATTTCCGGTGTGGTCATGCTGATCATTGCGTTGGCGGGCATTTTCGCCTGGGCGGGGACCATGCTGGGCACGTTCCGGCACTTGGCGGAATGGATGATCGGCCTCTCCGATAACGGCACCGTCCTGCTGCTGTTGGTAATGGTCGCGGTACTGCTGGCGGGCATGTTGCTGGATGCGGTGTCGATCTATCTGATCATGATGCCGATCCTCATTCCAGTGATGCAGCACTTCGACTGGAACCCGGTGTGGTTCGGCATCCTGCTGGCGATGAACATCGCCATCGGCCAGTTTACGCCGCCCGTCGCGGTCAATCTGATGGTGACCACCGAAGTGGCCAGGGTACGACTGGAAGAGACGCTGGGCTGGGCACTGCTGTTTGTCGTCGCCATGGGAATGGCGCTGCTGCTCGTCGCGCTCTTCCCCGCTCTGGCGCTATGGCTACCGCGTACGCTGGGATACGCGGTGTGAGTACTCGCATGGCTGCCGCTGGGTGAGTCGGTGGCCTTACGTGTCGTGGGTCTTGTACTGCGCGGCAGCTTCCCGACGCCGGTCCAGCCAGTTCATCAAGGGCGCTGACGTGATGCCGTGGAAAAGCACCGAGGTCAGAACGATGAAGGCGACGAAGGTCCAAGCCGCGTCGACCTGATCGAAGCTGCCTTGATTGACGGCATAGGCGAGATAGTAGAACGAGCCGACGCCGCGGATGCCGAACAGGCTGACCATGGCCCGTTCGCTACGGCACATTCGCGAGCCTACCAGAGCAATCATGCCAGTGAGCGGGCGGACAATGAACACGATGGCCAGTCCCGCGGCGATCATTCCCCATGTCAGGCCGTCGAGCAGCGGGCCGGCGAGACTTCCGCCGAACAGCACCAGAAGCACCATCATCAGCAAACGTTCGATCTCCTCGGTGAAGTCGTGCAGGCGGATATGGTAATCGTACTGATCTTCCTGGGTGGTCCGCAGCGCTAGCGCACCGACGAAAACGGCGATGAAACCGTAACCATGGATCGCCTCGGCGCCTGCGTAGGTCACGAAGGTCCCCCCCAGGGCGGCGAATCCCTGTCCGGTACTCGCCAGCGACATCCTGCCCGCCCGGAACATGAAAATACCCAGCAGCCAGCCGATCAACCAGCCGGCGGCGGTGCCTGCCGCGACTCGCCAGACCACGTCCATCGCCAGCCAATGCCAAGTCCACTCACCGACCAGCGTTCCGTTGGCCGCAATCCCCAGCGCCAGATAAGTGAAGGGAAAGGCCAGGCCATCGTTGAGTCCGGCTTCCGAGGTCAGGCTGAAGCGGACCTCATCGCCAGGCCCCGAACGAGGCGGCCCGACCTGGACATCGGCTGCCAGCACGGGATCGGTGGGGGCGAGAACCGCGCCGATAAGAACCGCCGTTTCCCAGGGTAGCCCGAGAGAGTACGCGGCGAGCCCCGCAATCGCCGCGATCGACAAGGGCATGGTGATGCCGAGCAGGCGCCCCGTGCTGGCCCATTCCCGCCATGCCAGTTTTCGGTCGATTCTCAATCCTGCCCCGGCCAGCGAGATGATCACCGTCAATTCGGTAAGGATCTCCATCGTTTTAGGGAAATCCCGTGGGTGTAGCCCACCCTCGTTCATCAGTGAGAAGAGTCCAAAGCCGATCAGGATGCAAATAATGGGCAGCGATACGGGGAGGTCCTTGATCAAGGTGGGAACCCACGCCACCAGCAGGATCAGCAGACCAAAACCGCCCATAAAAATGATGTGTGGCTCCATTGGCGCCATTCCTCATGCAGTCCGTTGCAAGTGGCGTCCGTCCATTAGGGACGGCGCTGTCGAATCCAAGCGTGGCCGTGATCACGGAGGCCGCAAATGTGTGCGGTGACGCAGACGCTTTGCCGGCCGACACGCGTTGGGCACCGACCGGCGGAGAGGCGCGAATCGATCCAGGCGCCAAGCGCTCAATGCTGCTGACGGCGACGATACAGATACAGGCCCACGAGTGTGGCAGTCGCCACCGTCGCGGCGATTGCCACCTTGTGGGTTCCGCCATGGCTTCCGTCTCCCTCGGCGGTGCTGCGAAACCCTCCGTCGATGCGCCGTTCTCCGCTGGGGGGCGAGAAGAGGTTGCCGGAGGAGGTCGCATCGGGGTCGGCCCGGCCCAATGCGGAGTCGACGAAACGGGCGTAGCTTGGGCTGAAACCGGGCATCAGGGCGGTCGCTACCCGGGATAGTACGGCGGCACTGCCGACATAGGTGGTATGCCGGGGGCGCTTGGCCAGCCGGACCATGGCACGCGCCGTACGTCGAGCATCGTAGATGGGCGGCAGCGGTTTGACGTCGCGCCCGGTGTAGTTGGCACCGTCGCGGAAACCAGGGGTATCCATGACGGCGGGGTACAGGTTGCAGACATGGATGTTCGGCCAATCGTATAGTTCGCCGCGCAGGCTCTCGGCAAAGCCTTTCAGGCCATACTTGGCGGCGCTATAGGAGACGGCGTAGGGCTGCGGCGTCCAGGCACCCAGCGAGATGTTGTTGATGAGAATGCCCGACTCCTGACGCTTGAAATACGGCAGTATCGCATAGGCGCTGCGCATGTAGCCGAGCAGGTCGGTCTGGATGACCCGCTCGTGCGCCTCGAACGGTACCTCCTCGTAGCGCCCCAGGACGCCGGTGCCGGCATTGTTGACCCACACATCGATACGGCCGGCCATATCCATTGCCGCCTGGGCGAGGCGGTTGACGGCGTCCGTGTCGGTGACATCGGTCACTACCACTCGAGCGTTGATGCCGCAGAGCTGGCACTCGTGTGACACTTCCTCGAGCGCCTCTGCATCGCGAGAAGCGAGGATCAACGAGGCGCCCTTGCGGGCGAATTCCAGTGCACTGGCGCGTCCGATACCGCTGGAGGCGCCGGTAATGACTACCACCGCGCCGTTCAGGTCATGTGTCGTCATGGATGACTCCCTTCGCATGGTTTGACATGAGGCCGGGCGTGTTCGCCCAATGGCCGTCCGTATCCAGCAACATTCTCTTACGGCATCCTATGCCGCAGCGTTCATTCGAGATGAGTCTTCATAACGTAGTCGAAGGACACCAGGTCAGGCCTAACGGGGCGCATCTAACCCATCGGTGATTATTACGGGTGGCTGCGCTTAGTACAGGACATCCATCTACTGTCGGAGATACACTTGGCGAATTTTCGCTGTATCCGCAGCGGTTTGCTAATTAAACGTGCCATCAACGCTGTGGGGGCATTACCATACGGTTTGCAGCACAAAAAGATGCATTAACCAACAAGTCCCGTTACGCTTTGGCCGGCCTCTACCCTCAACCGTTGCCTACCCTCAACCGTTGAGATGAGTGCGCGCGGGGCGGCCAATCCCGGCGATTGCCAACGGAAGCTATCGGTTATGTCGCTGTCTGGCCTAAGCTGAAGGAGACAGAGCGATGCCATGCAGGCTGCGTGATGCCGCGCGGGTGCCGGATGGCATCAGAGCGCCGGTTACTCCCGGTCTGTCATCTCAATGCTCGGTCTGTCACAACAATGTCGAAAAGGAGTCATTCATGAAACGCCACTTTGTCGCAGCTGCACTGTCTGCGGGGGCGCTGCTCGGCGCTACGTCGCTGTCCACGCCGGCTTACGCCCAAGAGCAGTTCATCACCATCGGTACCGGTGGTCAGACGGGCGTCTACTATGTGGTCGGCCAGTCGGTATGTCGTCTGGTAAACCGCAGCGCCGAGAATCTGCGTTGCAACGCACCGTCCACGGGGGGATCCGTGGCCAACGTGAATGGCATCCTGTCGGGCGAATTGGACATGGGCGTCGTCCAGTCCGACGTGCAGTACCGTGCCTACAAGGGCGAGGGCAGTTTCGATGAGCCCCACGAGAACCTGCGTTCCGTCTTTACCCTGCACGGTGAACCGCTGACTCTGGTCGCGCGTGCCGATTCGGGGATCGAGAGCGTCGATGACCTCAAGGGCAAGCGCGTCAATATCGGCAATCCCGGCTCCGGCCAGCGCGCCACCATGGAAGTGCTGATGGACGCCAAGGGCTGGGATACCAGCGTCTACTCGCTGGCTTCCGAGCTGAGCGCCGCCGAGCAGGCTTCCGCGCTGGCGGACAATAACATCGACGCCATGGTCTACGTGGCCGGCCATCCCAACGGTTCCATCCAGGAAGCCACCACCACCGTCGACGCCAGGCTGATTCCGATTAACGGACCGGAAGTCGACCAGCTGGTCGAGGAATATCCGTACTACACCAAGTCGGTAATCCCCGGCGGCCTGTACAAGGGCAACGAGGAAGACGTCGAGACCTTCGGTGTGGCAGCGACCTTCGTCACCGACGAGGATACCGATGAAGAGGTGGTCTATCAGACCGTCAAGGCGGTGTTCGAGAACTTTGATCGCTTCAAGCGTCTGCATCCGGCGTTTTCCACGCTCAACCCCGAAGACATGATCAGCCAGGGCCTGACGGCGCCGCTGCATGAAGGGGCCAAGCGTTATTACAAGGAGCGTGGCTGGCTGTAAGGCGACGCCTACGTCTGACCTCGATGCGCGGTTGCTGAGCAGCGCCGCGCATCGCTGATTCTGGAATACCGTCAAGCGATGCAACGACGCGCCGGGGATCGTTCTCCGGGCCATGCGTCATTACCAGGACATGAGTATGCGTGACGACAAGTCGACAGTGCCTGACAAGCATGCGGATCTGGAAGAGCTGCAGGCCACGGACACGGGAGCGCGAACGCCGAGCGGCTGGCAGGGTAAATTACTGCTTGGCCTGGCGGCGGCCTGGTCGCTGTTCCAGCTGTGGATCGCCTCTCCCTTGCCGTTCGTGCTTGGCTTCGGCGTATTCAGCGCCACCGAGGCACGTTCGATCCATCTGACGTTTGCCCTGTTTCTGGCCTTCATGGCCTGTCCGGCATTCAAGCGTTCACCGCGGGACACCATTCCGCTGCTGGATTGGGCGATGGCGGCCGTGGCCGCATTTGCCGCCGCCTACATCTTCATCTTCTACGAACAACTGGCACAGCGCCCCGGCAATCCGATCCTGCAGGATGTGATCATCGGGGTGATCGGGATCGTACTGCTGCTGGAGGCGACTCGGCGTGCGCTGGGCCCGCCACTCATGATCGTGGCGCTGGTGTTCATCGGCTATTCGCTGGCTGGCCCTTACATGCCGGGGATGCTGGCACATCGTGGCGTCAGCGTCGAAGGCCTGATCAATCATCAATGGTTGACCACGCAAGGGGTGTTCGGCATTGCCCTGGGCGTCTCCACCAGTTTCGTATTCCTGTTCGTTCTCTTCGGCGCCCTGCTGGAAAAAGCCGGAGCGGGCAACTATTTCATCAAGGTGGCCTTCTCCATGCTGGGCCACTACCGGGGCGGCCCCGCCAAGGCGGCAGTGGTCGCCTCGGGGATGACCGGTCTGATTTCAGGCTCTTCGATTGCCAACACCGTCACCACCGGGACCTTTACCATTCCCATGATGAAGCGGGTGGGTTTCCCCGCCGAGAAGGCCGGGGCGGTGGAGGTGGCGGCGTCGGTCAATGGTCAGATCATGCCGCCGGTCATGGGGGCGGCGGCCTTCCTGATGGTCGAATATGTGGGCATTTCCTACGTCGACGTCATCAAGCACGCCTTCCTGCCAGCGGTCATCTCCTATATCGCACTGATCTACATCGTGCATCTCGAAGCGCTCAAGGCGGGCATGCAGGGCTTGCAGAGCAGCAACCCCGTGCGTCCGCTGCTCAACAAGGTGCTGGGCTTCCTGACCGGGTTGATCGGCATCATGGCGCTCGCCTTCGCCGTCTACTATGGCCTGGGTTGGCTCAAGCCGGTCATGGGGGAGGCCGCACCCTGGGTGATCACCGCGGTGCTGGCCATCGTTTACATTGGGCTGCTCAAGGTGGCGTCGCACTACCCCGAGCTGGAAGAGGATGACCCGACGCAAGAGGTCACCACCTTGCCGCAGACCCGGCCCACGGTGATGGTCGGACTCTATTACCTGCTGCCGGTGGTGGTGCTGGTATGGTGTCTGATGGTGGAGCGCCTGTCTCCGGGGCTCTCCGCGTTCTGGGCGACGGTGTTGATGATTGCCATCATCCTTACCCAGCGTCCGCTTAACGCCTTCTTTCGCGGCAGAAGCCGGATCGCCGAGGATATCAAGGAAGGTTTCGTGGACCTGTGGCATGGGTTGATCAACGGTGCGCGCAACATGATCGGCATCGGCATTGCCACGGCGACGGCGGGGATCATCGTCGGCGCCGTCTCGCAGACCGGCGTGGGACTGGTGCTGGCGGATCTGGTCGAGACGCTGTCGATGGGCAATCTGCTGCTGATGCTGCTGCTCACCGCGGTGCTGAGCCTGGTTCTGGGCATGGGCCTGCCGACCACCGCCAACTACATCGTGGTCTCCGCGCTGCTGGCGCCGGTGATCGTCACCCTGGGCCAGCAGAACGGCCTGATCGTGCCGCTGATCGCCGTACATCTGTTCGTGTTCTATTTCGGCATCATGGCCGATGTCACGCCACCGGTCGGGCTGGCCTCCTTTGCCGCCGCGGCGATCTCCGGCGCCGATCCGATCCGCACCGGTTTCCAGGCGTTCTACTACAGCCTGCGTACTGCGGCGCTGCCGTTCCTGTTCATCTTCAATACCGACTTGCTGCTAATCGATGTGAATTTCCTGCAGGGCATCCTGATCTTTGTGATCGCGACCATTGCCATGCTGATCTTCGCCGCGGGTACGCAAGGGTTCATGATCGTCAAGAACCGCTGGTACGAAAGCCTGCTGCTGCTGCTGGTGGCGTTCACCCTGTTTCGGCCGGGCTTCTGGATGGACCTGATCCACGATCCTTACCGGGATGTGCCACCGGCGCAGTTCGAGCAGGCGCTGGGTAACGTGGACGAGGATAGCAACCTGCGTGTGCGTATCGAGGGGTTGAACGCCTATGGCAGTCCGACCAGTTTCGTGATTCTGGTACCGGTCCCCGAGGGCGACACCGGTGAAGAACGCATGGCGAACCTGGGCCTGACGTTGATGGAGGAGGACGGTCGCACGCTCGTCGACATGACCGATTTCGGCAGCCAGGCCGAGGAACTGGGCTTCGAGTTCGATCAGGAAATCGTCGCGGTACGCGCCCCGGTGGATCGTTGGGCCAAGGAGTGGATGTGGATTCCCGGCCTGCTGGTCTTTGCCGGTGTGGTGATGTTGCAGCGACGTCGCAAGGCCTCCGCTCGCCAAGCGGTAGCCTGACGGCGATACACGCGCGTCATGCCACGAAAACGCCCGCCGGGAACAGCATCCCGGCGGGCGTTTTTTCAGCTGTCCAAGCATGGCAACGGGGAGGCGAATCAAGCTCGGCGCGTGTTAGCATCAGAAAGTCACAAATAAGGAGGCTGTCATGTTTAAACGGATTGTTTGTATTGTTTTCGCCATCTTCGTCGCGGCGCCCGCCTGGGCGCAGGAAGAAGGCAAGGATGAGCACGCCATTGAAGAGCATGTTGAGTCGCATGAGGCTGCCGACAAGGCGCTTGAATCGCATCAAGACGCCAAGAATAAAGCCCTGCAAGAGAAACAACGGAAAGAAGCGTCACATGACGGCAAGGATCAGCAGGAACACGACGAATCCGACAGCCATTCCCATTGACACCTGGCCCGGCCATCGCGCCGGGCCATCAAGGGTCGCCTGCTGGAGATAGACGCTTCTGACAGTAGCCGGGCTCTATGATACGCCGCACCGCCAACCCGATTAAATTGCCTTAATCATCAATGAGGTTGGCGACATGGATCGGCGTATTGCGGTGTGCCGCACGCGCATACTGGGCGGGCCAGGGCACCTCGTGGCGCAGTGTCTGGGCGGCATGCAGTGGCCAGTACGGGTCGCGTAGCAGTTCGCGTGCCAGCATGACCACATCGGCCTGGCCGGTATGCAGGATGTGCTCGGCCTGCTCGGCGCTGGTGATCATGCCCACTGCGCTGGTGGCGATATCCGCCTCGCGACGTACCCGCTCGGCGAAGGCGGTCTGGTAACCCGGCCCGACGGGAATGCGCGCGGTGGGCGTGGTGCCGCCGGAGGAAACGTCGATCAGGTCGACACCCAGCGCTTTGAGATGCTGGGCGAGCTGCACGGTCTCTTCGATGTTCCAGCCGCCTTCTTCCCAATCGGTGGCCGACAGACGCACGAACAGCGGCCATTCGTCAGGCCATACGCGGCGCACCGCCTCGGTGACCTCGAGCAGCAGCCGGGCGCGATTGTCGAAGCTACCGCCATAGGCGTCCTCGCGCTGATTGCTTAGCGGCGAGAGAAACTGATGCAGCAGGTAGCCATGCGCGGCATGGATCTCGGCGACCTTGAAGCCGGCCTCGAGCGAGCGTTCGGCGGCGCGCACGAAGGCATCGATGACGCCCTGAATCTCCTCGCGGGAGAGTGTCTTCGGGGGGGTGTGGTCGCTGTCGAAGGCAATCGCCGAGGGCGCCACGGTCGGCCAGCCGCCTTCGCTTTCGGGCACGCTGCCGGTCTTGTCCTCCCAGGGGCGCCAAGTGCTGGCCTTGCGCCCGGCGTGGGCGAGCTGAATCGCCGGCACCGCCCCCTGGCTCTCGATGAAGCGGGTAATTCGCGCCAGGGGTGCGAGGTGATCGTCCGACCAGATGCCCAGATCCTGGGGACTGATGCGGCCCTCGGGCACTACCGCGGTCGCTTCCACCATCACGAGCCCGGCCCCGCCGCTGGCACGGCTGCCGAGATGGACCAGGTGCCAGTCGTTGGCCAGGCCGTCGCGGGCCGAATACTGGCACATGGGGGAGACCACGATGCGGTTGGGCAGGGTCAGTTGACGCAGCGTCAGCGGTTCAAACAGTCGGGCCATGATGTCATCCGGATTGCTGAATGGAGACTGTCTATGTGGGGGGCGAGTCTACCGTTTGCAAGCTAATAATCATCCTGGTGTCACCGAAACGTCGGATTATGTACTACCGAGCCAAGCTAAAGAATCCATGCGAGAATACGCAAGTATCACGCTACGCTTACGCTTCGAACCATTCAGGAGTTCTCCCATGCCCAGCCTGTCGGCCATTCACCTCTATCCCATCAAATCCACCGCGGGCCTTGCGGTCGACGCAGGCCAAGTTCGCGAGGAGGGGCTGGTGGGCGATCGCCGCTACATGCTGGCCAAGCCGGACGGCACCTTCGTCACTGCGCGTACACATCCGCAACTGCAGCGAGTCCGGGCCAGTCTCATGGCAGACGGGCTCCGTCTACGGCACGACACTCTGCCCGACATGGCGGTAATCCCCGCCGAGTTCAGTGCCGAGCCCTTCACCACCGAGGTCTGGGCCGATCGCTTTGCGGCGCTGACCACCACCGCAGAACTGGATGCCTGGTTCTCTGACGCTGCGGGCGAGCCGGTGCGGCTGCTGTGGCTGGGCGAACGCTCCGCCCGCTACCGCGAGGCGATCGACAAGCGGGTGAGTTTCGCCGACGGTTATCCCTTGATGTTGATCTCCGAGGCTTCGCTTGAAGATCTCAACTCTCGCACGGCGGACACGCACGTCATGACGCAGTTTCGTCCCAATCTGGTAGCGAGCGGCACGCAGGCCTTCGAAGAGGATCAATGGCAACGGATTCGCATCGGCGAGGTGGTGTTCCGCGTCGCCGCGCCCTGCTCGCGCTGCGCAATGGTCACCGTCGACCCGGCGACAGGGCGGTTCAAGACCAGTCGCGAACCGTTGAAGACCCTGGCCAAGTATCGCCGCGGCGAGAAGGGCAAGGTCTATTTCGGCCAGAACCTGATCGCGGAGAACGAAGGCCGCCTCGCCCTGAATGATTGCATCGAGATTCTCGAATAGTCGGCATCGGTCGGTATCTCGCTGTCATCGCCCGTAGGGATTTTCTCGTCGCAAGAGATGCGCTTGATCCCGGTCAATGCTCCACCGCGTCGCCGGGCCATTATGCTTGCATGATGGTCTTGGCAACAACGGCGGCCCGCGGGCTGCCAGAGCGGGAGATGCGATATGGACAAGACGATGAGAGCGGCCGTGGTAAGGGCCTTCAAGCAGCCGCTGGCGATAGAAGAGGTGGCGGTGCCGCGTCCCGGGCCGGGTGAAGTGCTGGTCAGGATCGCCGCTTCGGGCGTGTGTCATACCGATTTGCATGCTGCGCACGGCGACTGGCCGGTCAAGCCTGCGCCGCCTTTCATTCCCGGCCATGAAGGTGTAGGCCATGTGGCGGCGGTGGGAGCAGGGGCGACCCACGTCAAGGAAGGGGATCGCGTCGGCATCCCTTGGCTGTACTCGGCCTGCGGCCATTGCGAGCATTGTCTCGGCGGCTGGGAGACGCTGTGCGAAACGCAGCGGAACACCGGCTATTCGGTCAATGGCGGTTTCGCCGACTATACCCTGGCGCAGGCCGACTATGTGGGACGTCTGCCGGACAACATCGGTTTTGTCGATATCGCGCCGGTGCTTTGCGCTGGCGTCACCGTCTACAAGGGGCTGAAGATGACCGATACCCGCCCCGGCCAGTGGGTGGTGATTTCCGGCATCGGCGGGTTGGGGCACATGGCAGTACAATACGCCAAGGCCATGGGGCTGAACGTGGCGGCGGTGGACATCGACGACAGCAAGCTGGCGCTGGCCGAGCGCCTCGGCGCGAGCGTTACCGTCAACGCGCTGCACACCGATCCCGCGGCGTATCTGAAGAAAGCCATCGGTGGGGCACACGGCGTGCTGGTCACCGCAGTCTCGCCCAAGGCCTTCGAGCAGTCGCTGGGGATGGTACGCCGCGGGGGTACCGTCTCGCTCAATGGTCTGCCGCCCGGGGATTTTCCACTGCCGATCTTCGATATGGTGCTCAATGGCATCACGGTGCGGGGCTCCATCGTGGGCACGCGCAGCGATCTGCAGGAAGCACTGGACTTCGCCAGCGAAGGCAAGGTCAAGGCCACGGTTTCCACCGACAGACTGGAAAACATCAATGCCGTACTCGAACGTCTCTATCGCGGTCAGATCGAGGGACGTGTGGTACTCGACATGATGAGCTGACAGCGGGGCCTGGTTTACCGACCAGGCCCCGACTGATACGACTGCTCGACGGGATGGAGGGCGCATTGCGCCATCCTTCGTGCCCGATGCAGGTGAGTGCTTCCCGCGCCCATATCACTTCTGGCCGAGCGACGCCGCGAGACACTCTATGACTTCCTCGTCGCTGGTCTGGTTGAAATCTTCATACCACTGTCCCACGCCGCCGAAGGACTCGGGCGTGGCCAGACACACCAGGGCATCGACTTCGCTTTCCAATTCGGCCGCCGTGTCAGGAGGCGCCACCGGTACCGCGACAATGCATTCGCGAGCGCCCAATTTCTGTAGCGCCTGTACCGCCGCGCGCATGCTGGCGCCGGTGGCGATGCCGTCGTCGACCAGGATGACCTGACGGTCGCGCAGGTCGGGATAGGGACGCTCGCCACGATAGGTTCGCTCGCGGCGCTCCAGCTCACGGGTCTCGCTGAGGGTGATACGCTGTACGTCGTCGGGAGCGATACCCAGACGTGTGATCAGCGGATGATTCATGAACGTGACGCCACCACTGGCGATGGCGCCCATCGCCACCTCTTCCTGACCGGGAACCCCAAGCTTGCGCACGATCATCACGTCAAGCGGGGCATCGAACGCCTTGGCAATCTGGGCGGCCACCGGCACACCGCCTCGCGGCAACCCCAGCACGAGCGGGTTGTCGAGGTCGAGGAAGCTCTGAACTTGCTGTGCCAAAGCCTGTCCGGCTTCGACACGATTGGTAAACGGAAGTTGTGCCATGTTTACCTCCGAAAGCTTGTCGCATTTCCACTCGATTCGTCGCACTCTCAGCGTGGAACACTTTCGACAAACAGCCAAGCGGGGCTTTGAACAATCCCTTCAATACTTGCCAGCCCACCCCCGCAGACATGAAAAAGCCGACGGAATACCGCCGGCTTGTTCGCTCGGGCACGAAAAAATGTTGTTTTACATCTGTTCTTTCTGGGCGCCTGAACCCGGGCGTGCCTTGCCGAGAGTGGGAACTTCACCTTCCGGCTCCGGCTGCTGCTTGACCGAGAATTCGCCGCGGCCATCGAAGGCCGGTCCGCTGGACCAGCGGCCTTCCGGCGCCTGCGAATCCAGATGGGTGTTGAGATAATAGTAAGAGTGGTGCAGGTTCTCGTGATCTTCGGGTACGGAGTTGGGAATCGGCAGTGACGATTCCATACCGCCCATTTCCTCGATCACTGCCAGCCACTGCTGCTGGTGCATGGTGTCGCGGGCGATCAGGAAAGACAGCATATCCTTCATGCCCTTGTCGTCGGTCCAGTTGTAAAGGCGTGCCGCCAAGGTACGGCCGGTGGCCTCGGCGGTAACGTTGGCCAGCATGTCGGCAGCCACATTGCCGCTAGCATAGATGTGGCTCATGTCGAAGGGAACGCCGTTGGCGTTGACCGGCATGGCCGAAAGGCCGGAAGAGAGGAGATGGCGCGGGTTGGCACCGCCGAGAATGGCATTGACGACAGGATCCCGGGCGGACTCTTCCTGAAGGGAAACCGGGGCGCCTTCGAGGTTCAGCGCGACGGCATGACCCAGAATCTCGATGTGCGACAGCTCCTCGGTAGCGGTGGACATCAGCAAATCGCGTATGCGATCGTCCCCACGGGCTCCCATGGCCTGGAAGAAGTACTGCATGGCGACACGGATCTCGCCTTCTATGCCGCCAATGGCCTGCTGCAGAAGCTTGGCGAACTGCGGATCCGGCTTGTCGACCTTGACTCTATACTGGAGCTTTGAGGAGTGATGGAACATGGTTCGTAATCCTTTGGTTTTCGATAAGTGTCGAGATAAAAGTCCTGTTTTACAGCTAAGCGTTCCGTTGCGGTAACTCGTCTCACCGATAGGAACAATCAGCGCTACAAACCGCCATTCTCTCTTGCTACGGTTAAAACACATCGCGACGACGTGCCTTTCAAACCATAGGAAGTCATATCAGGTATTTCAAAAACACTATGATTAATATTTGTTATCAACCGGATAGTTTGTGAAAATTTTTATATTTAACAATGGGTTGAAATAGCCAAGGTCAGGGCTTGTTAACATTTTCAAAGACTGATATACGTCCATGAACCGTCTTGAAGGGAGTGAATATACGAGGAGGAGAGGAGAAAGGGCGGCTTTATGGCCAAAATATAATTATGCTTACGAGGCGGTCATAAAAGCGCCAAGCCTTGACTGAGATGAGTTTTAAAAGTCCACTCCTAAAAGAGGAGAGCGCACCGCTGAGATTGAGTAATGAAATAATGCATCCATGCGATGGGGAAACTCGTCGCCATGGTAGTAACGTGGCATTTTTTCATGAACCTGTCGTACAGGACCACGACGACAATCGGCATGGTCCTGTCCTGCCTCGGCACTATAAGACTGGTGCCATGCTGATCGGTGCTACGCAAAGCGGTGCCGCTCGATTCCGAATGGTGTCGGGCGAGGCGCAAGCGCAATCGGGGCTGCCGGATCGGGGTTGGCAGTGACTTGAGCCGGAGTGTCCAGATGAAAGCTCGCCATGGCCTGCATCAGTTGCTCTGCGTTGCGGCGAAGATTGTTGGCGGCCAAGGCGCTGTCCTCCACCAGGGCCGAGTTCTGCTGGGTGGCGCGGTCCATCTGGATCACCGCATCACCGACCTGCCGTACCCCTTCGCTCTGCTCGGCGCTGGCCTGGCTGATCTCGCCCATGATCTGCGTGACGCGCTGGATGGTCGTGACGATCTCATCGGTCGTCTGGCCGGCTTCGGCCACCAGCCGGGCTCCCTGTTCGACGCGCTCCAGATTGCCGCTGATCAGCGTGTTGATCTGCCTGGCTGCCTCGGCACTGCGTTGGGCGAGCTGGCGCACCTCGCTGGCCACTACCGAGAAGCCGCGGCCATGCTCACCGGCCCTTGCCGCTTCCACGGAGGCATTGAGAGCCAGAATATTGGTCTGAAAGGCGATCTCGTCAATCATCGCGATAATCTCGGCAATCTGCGTGGAGCGCTGATTGAGATCATTCATGGTCTCGACCACCTGGCCCACGACGGCACCGCCTCTGACCGCCACCTGCGAGGCGTTGGTAGCTTCAGCGTTGGCTTGGTGGGCATTGTCGGCGTTCTGCTGCACGGTAGTGCCGAGCTGTTCCATCGAGGAGGCGGTTTCCGCCAGGGCGCTGGCCTGCTGCTCGGTACGTGAGGCAAGTTCGTTGTTGCCTTCGGCGATCTGCTCGCTGTTGCTGGCCACTGCCTCGGCCGACGCCCGCACATGCGAGACGGTGATCTGGAGTTGATGGGCCATGGCGACCAGGGCGGCCATGATGCTTTGTCGGTCGCCGTGACGCAGACGGGCTTTGGCGCTCAGCTCGCCACGCCCGATCTTCTCGGCAAACAGGCGCACTTCACCGGGTTCCGCGCCCAGTTCATGCAGTAACCAGCGCGTCAGCAGAATGGCGACCAGCAGGCCGATGACCACGGCCACGCCGCACAACACCACCATGAAAATTTCGAAGCTGCCGGTCATTGCGCGTGCCGCCGATGTTTCCCGTTCGTTCATCGCTTCCTCGAGATCGATGAAGCGATTGATGTCGACCAACCATTGCCGCATGGCCGGGCCGGCCTCGTCGAGCAACAGTTTGCGCGCGCCTTCGATATCGCCGGCCTGGCGCCGCTCGATAACCGCCTGGATCAGCGGCTGCGCGCGCTGACGGATGCGCTCGATATCCGTCAGGATCCGGCGTTCCTCGGTGTTGGCATCGCTCTGCCTCGTGAAGAGCTGCTGCATCTGCTCGTCGGCACTTCGATAGTGGGCCGCGAGCCGCTCGATCTCGCCAATCAGCGCTTGGAGCCGGACGTCATCTGTCACCAGAGTGACATCGCGCAGGGCGATGGCCCGGTCATGGACGCTGCCGCGGTAATCGATGGCCTGGCGCTGCTTGACGCCATTGATGTCGTTGACAGTGGTCAGGCCGCGGTCGATGGCATTGACCTGGAAAATGCTGATGAGAGTCAGCACGATCATCAACACCATGACGGTGGAAAAACCAGCCATGAGGCGGGTGCGTAAACTCATGTTCTTGAGAAAGGAAACCATCGAGGTCACTTCGGCGTCTTCCGTGTAGGTGTCGTTATGAGCGGATGAAGCATCGCGATAAGTGTTTTATTCAACGGCTTTTTGTATCCGGTTTGTAATTTCTTTGATTGAAGAGATTGATAGCCAAAATTTATACTTGGCATTTTTAATATAGCGCCAAGGAATATAGCTTTTGTTAAAGCAGCCTTCATCGCAAAAAAACGACGCCCGAAGGCGTCGTTTCAGTCAGGCGTATTGCGCTTGGGCACCTTAGTCAGGCGGCGGCTGCTCGTCGGGCATGCGGGTATTGCCGGGCGCCTCGCGGTTCATGTGCAGGAAGTTCAGGTGACGTTCGTACTGGTCGAGGATATCCTCGATCACCTGCTCGCGTGTATAACCCATCAGGTCGTAGCCCTGGCTCCCCTCAAGCAGGTAGACCTCGAGACGGTAATAGTGAGCGTTGGACTGCTGGGCACGAATCGCGAATGAGGGTGTGGCAAAGCGGCGCGGCCAGATCTGATAGGTAAAGTTCTGCTCGTCGGCCAAGGGCACGTTAAGTGCCAGGTGCTCGTCGTCGCCTTCCCCTTCGGCGATGGTGGCCTGCACGTTCTGTTGCTCCAGGCCGCGGCAGACCTCCTGCATGGCCGGCTTGCCCACCTCGTCGAGGAAGCGTCGCGCCTGACGGTGGCTGGGGAAACTCATGGCACGTGCCAGACGCTGACTCCAGCTCTTGGAGCCCCGTTCGACACTGGTCGAGCGGCTCGACAGGCTGCCGGCCAAGCTGGCGCGATGACTATCTTCCTTGATGGCCTCGACCTTCAGCGCCTTGAACAGCCCCGCCATCATGAAGAACAGCACGATGGAGAAGGGCAGACCGGTGATCACCACGGCGCTCTGCAGAGCGACCAGGCCACCGGCCATCAGCAGCGCCAGGGTCAGCACGCCAATCACCGTGGCCCACAGGATGCGCATCCAGATCGGCGCGTCATGATTGACGTCGCTGAGAATCGAGGTGAAGTTCGACAGCACCAGAGCGCCCGAGTCGCCGGAGGTGACGAAGAACACGATCGCCAGAATGGTGACCACCATCGTGGTCAGCCCGGTCCACGGCAGGTTTTCCAGGAACAGATAGATCGAGGATTCGGGCGTGTTCATGGCGATTTCACCAAATTCGGCGGCACCGTTCATGACCATGTCGACGGCGCTGTTCCCCATGATCGACATCCACGCCATCATGAAGGCCAGCGGTAGGATCAGCGTGCCGGCAACGAATTCGCGGATGGTGCGTCCACGCGAGATGCGCGCCAGGAAGAGCCCCACGAACGGGCCCCAGGCGATCCACCAGGCCCAGAAGAACAGCGTCCAGCCGTTGAGCCAGTCGACGGGCGGATCGAAGGCGTAGGTATTCATCGACAGGTCGATGAAGTTCGAGAAGTAGTCTCCAATGTTCATCACCAGCGCATTGAGCAGAAACAGCGTCTTGCCGGTGAATAGCACGAACAGCAACAGCACCAATGCCAGCAGCATGTTGAACTCGGAGAGCCGGCGAATGCCTTTCTCGACGCCGGTCACGGCGGAAATGGTGGCAAAGAACACGATCATGATCACCAGTGCGGCTTGAATCAGGGTGTTCTCCGGCACGCCGAACATGTAGCTCAGGCCGTAATTCAACTGGATGACGCCGATGCCCAGGCTGGTGGCGATGCCGAACACGGTGCCGAGCACCGCGGCGATATCAACGGTGTGGCCGATGGGGCCGTGGATACGCTTGCCGAAGATCGGGTACAGCGCCGAGCGGATGGTCAGCGGCAGGTTGTGGCGATAGCTAAAGAAGGCCAGCGACATGCCCACCAGGGTATAGATGCCCCAGCCGGACAAGCCCCAGTGCAGGAAGGTCAGCTCCATGGCGTGGCGTGCGGCGGCCACCGTGCCCGGCTCGCCCTCGGGCGGTGCCAGGAACTGGGTCACCGGCTCGGCGATGCAGAAGAACAGCAGGTCGATGCCGATCCCCGCCGAGAACAGCATGGCCGCCCAGGAGGCCATGTTGAAATCGGGCGTGGAGTGTTCCGGGCCGAGCTTGATTCTGCCGAAGCGTGACAGGCCGACACCGATCACGAACACCAGATAGACCACTACGGCCAGGAAGTAGTACCAGCCGAAGGTATCGGAAATCCAGCCGAGCACGGCATAGATGATGGTGCTGGCAGATTCGGTGAAAAGCATGGTCCACAATGCGAACACGACAATCCCGATCGCGGATCCGTAGAACACGACCGGATTGAGGCGATCGTTGCGAACCTCCTCGCGGGTTGGTGGATTCATAAGAAGTCCCCGAAGTTGGTGAACACGACAGTGGCATCAACAGACGGTGAAACAACTCTCGACACGGCTGTCCGAGGTAGCGTGTCGAAGCCTGGCCACCACACGCCGATGTCATGCGTTCTGAAACCGGGTGCCGTTAGGCGCCAGACCCCCACCGGACAAAGTGGCTTCGAGAGCCGCCGGATCGATAATGACGTCACCGCCTCAAGCGACTCTGAAGCTACAGCGTAGTCGGGCCCATAAGGCAAGCCCAGCACCATGGAAGCCGCGCGGTGAGTGCGCACCTGTCGTGAAAGGAGTCAATTTTTGTTGATTGACTGTTCAATTAAAATACGTCATTCCCTTGTGCAGTTCAACCCGCATCGTTGGCGAGCACTCACGTGGTTTGCCAGACTCAGCGCATTCATGGTGGTTTGGACACGGATCGAGGAGGATGCATCATGGTCCCGGTATGGAAGCAGGAAAGGCTGCATGTCGTGCAAGGCGACATTACTACCTTCACGGGGGACGCTATCGTCAATGCGGCCAATCGGTCATTGCTGGGCGGCGGCGGGGTGGATGGCGCCATTCATCGTGCCGCGGGACCCGAGTTGCTCGAAGCCTGTCGGCGACTGCGCGAAACCGACTGGCCGGAGGGGTTGCCGGTGGGTGAGGTGGCGTTGACGCCGGGGTTTCGTCTATCGGCGGACTACGTCATTCACACGGTGGGGCCGGTGTATGCCAAGACCCAGGATCGATCCGAGCAACTGGCTGCCTGCTATCGCAACGCCCTGGCCCTGGCGGCGCGCGAAAAGCTTCATCGCTTGGCCTTCCCCGCCATCTCCACCGGCATCTACGGCTATCCGGAGCATGAAGCTGCACGGGTCGTGTGGGACGTGATCGAGGCCGAGCTACCTCGCTACACCGAGCTCGAAGTGACGCTGGTATTCTTCTCTTCCCAGGGCGCGCAGACGTTTCTCGCTACTCGTCCCTGACATGAGCGGTGATGCCGTCCCGACAGCGGCATGACGACGCTGGCGACATGCAAAAAAGCCCGGCGGGTGCCGGGCAAGACTTGTGAGTCGAGGAAGAGAGGGCTTACGCGCCGGGGCGTTGCGAACCGGACGGGCCGTGCTGTTCGGGGGCGCCCGGGGCACCGTCGTGCTTCATGGCATGTCCCGGGCCGCCAGGTGCGTGGCCCCGAGGCGGACGGGGAGCATGGCGCTGCATGATGTCCTCCAGCACGTCGAGCTGCGCGGGAGAGAGGATGTCGGCAAGCCGCTCGCGTTGTGCCTCACGAAACGCCCGCCAGGCACTGCGTTCTTCCTTGCGATCGTTGAAACCCTCGCTCCGCAGGCTCTGGATATCCTCTTTCATTGCCTGGCGGGCATCGGCGAGCGCCGCCTTCTGTTCGTCATCCAGGTTCCAGCTGTCGATGATCGCTTGAACCGCCTCGCGACGCTGGTCGGCGTGCCGGGGACCATGATGCGGTCCCGGCCGGCCCTGCTGACGCATCAGATCGAGGACGCGAATCTGGTCATCGCTCAGGATCTCGGCCAGTCGGGCGTGCATTGCCTCGCGGACATCCTTGAGGGCGGCGTGCCGCTCGTCGCGGTTGTCGAAGTTGCGCGACTTGAGAGCCGCCAGGTCGTCGCGAAGGGTCTCGCGAGCCTGCTCCAGCGCCTGACGGTCATCGTCACTCAACTGCCAGCTGTCGAATAGCGCCTCCATCAACTCCCGGTGGGGGGCGGCATGAGTCGTCTGCGATCCCTTGCCAGGGTGCGGCGTGCCGAGTCGCAGATAGGCATCGAGCGCCTTCAGCTGCTGTTCGTCGAGTACTTCGGCGAGTGCTGCGCGGTGCGCCTGACGCAACTGCTGCCAAGCCTCGTGCCGGGCGTCGCGGGAGTCGAATTGCCGCGTCTTGAGAGTGCTTGCCTTGTCGCGGAAGTCGGTATTGGCCTGGTCGATGGCGTTGCGCTCCTGCTCGGAGAGCTTCCAGCTCTGCAACAGCGTGTCGAGGCGCTGTGTCCTGGGCTCGCCATGGCCGTTTCCAGGGACTTGGGACGAGCCGGTTCCGGGACTGGCGAAGACGGATGACAGGGCCAGCGGCGCGAGCACGACAGACAGCAGTGCGGAGGACAGCAGATTAGCTTTGGCGATACGGATCATGAGCGGGTCTCCCCAGTGAGTACGGCTCCAGTATCGCGAGCCGTGATGCATTCAGCGTGCATGGAACGTGCAAGCATTGCGCAACCGCTGCATCTCATGGCGCCAAGCGAGACGTTTTCAGGCAGATTTGTTAAGACAAAAGGCTAATTGACTTTATCTATCGTACACATTTGATTTTAGCATTGAAAATTTTAGCATGCTAAATATATACTGCGTACATCGCTTTAGAGCGACTTGTTCACTAAAGGAGACGCTACATGAAAGCCAAGCTACTGATTGCTTCTCTCGCCGTTGCCGCTCTGCCCGTTGCTGCGCATGCGAGCATCGCTTCCGAACAGGCCATGCAGGTCAACCACGGGGGCGCTCAGAAGGTTTCGCAGGACCAGAGCCAGGGCCAGAATCTTACGGTCCCGCAGACGCGTCAGGATCTCGAGAACCTCAACGCGCTCGGCAAGAGCGAAGCGATGACCCAGGCGCTGCTGTTCATCGCCAACCGCGAGCGCCACACCGGCTACCAGGCAGACACCCAGAACGATGCACCCAACGTCGGCCATCGCCAGGACTGGTAATACCGTCAGGCGAGCTGCGTGGTAAATGGTAAACAGTGCATCGCCGCCCTCCGGGGCGGCGATTTTTTTATGCCCCGATATTCAGCGGGCGTTGGGGCTCGCGGACTGGGTGACTTCAGCCCCCATGTCCAGGCGATTCCTCGGGCTGATATTTGTAGCCCACGCCATATACCGAGCGAATGATGTCGCGCTCCGGCCAGACGTCGTCGACCTTGCGGCGTAGCTTCTTGACGTGACTGTCGACGGTGCGCTCGGAGACGATGCGGTGGTCGCGGTACATGTGGTCCATTAACTGATCGCGGGAAAAGATTCGCCCCGGCGCCTCCATCATCACCTTGAGCAACTGGAATTCGACGGCGGTCAGTCCCAGGTCCTGTCCTCCGGCGAGCGCGCGCCAGCCGGCGTCGTCCAGGACCAGTTCGTTGTCGGAGGGGGCCGCCTGACGCTCGGTTGGAGCGCTGGCAGCTGCGGCTCGCCGCAGCACCGCTCTGACCCGGGCCACCACCTCGCGTGGGCTGAAGGGCTTGCAGATATAGTCATCCGCGCCGAGTTCCAGCCCCAGCAGCCGATCGATCTCCTCGACCCGTGCGGTGAGCATGATCACCGGCAGGCGCGGATGGCGCTCGCGGATCTGACGGCATAGCGTCAGCCCGTCCGTGCCCGGCAGCATGAGATCCAGCAGTACCAGCCCTGCGGCATGTTCGGTCAGCCAGGGCATGACGTCGTCGCCGTGATCCAGATGGTGGGTGGGATAATTGCTCTGGGCGAGATAGTCGGCCACCAGACGGGCGATCTTGGGCTCGTCCTCGACGATCAGAAGGGTCTCGTGCATCGATCAGGCATCCTGCAGGGGAAAGGTCAGCGTCCAGCGCAGGCCGCCCAGCGGCGAGCGCGAGGGCGTCAGCGTGCCGCCATGGGCCTCGACCAGCGCCTGGCTGATGGCCAGGCCCAGGCCGCTGCCACCGCTGCGCCGGTTGCGCGAGCTTTCGACGCGATAGAGCCGTTCGGTCAGGCGCGGCATGTCCTTCGCCTCGACGCCCGGCGCGCTATCTTCCCAGATTACGCGCGCCTCGCGTCCGCCGGTCTCCAGAGTGACGCGCAGGCGGCCGGGGGCATCGGTGTAGGCCCGCGTGTTGGCGAGAAGATTGTTCCATAACTGGCGTAGGCGCTGTAGATCTCCGCGGATCATCACAGGATCGGCGAGCCGGGTCTCGAGCGTGGTCCCGGCGTCCTCGAGCCAGCCTCTGGCTTCGCTCAGACGTGTGCCCAGCGACTCGGCGAGATTCAGCGGCTCGAGGCGGATGTCGAGGGCGCCGGCGTCGCTCTGGGCCAGCAAGCGCAGATCCTCGACCAGGCGGCCCAGCTGTCCGACCTCTTGGTGCAGTGAGCCAAGATTGCCGACATCCAGCGCCCGCACGCCGTCCTGCATTGCCTCGATTTCTCCGCGCAGCACCGCCAGCGGCGTACGCAGCTCGTGGGCGATATCGGCCACCCACTGCTGGCGTGCGCGGCGATTGGACTCGAGCGTCTCGGCAAGCAGGTTGAAGTCCTGCGACAGCCGGGAAAGCTCGTCCTTGCCCTGTTCCGACAGACGCACGCTGTAGTCGCCCTGGGTCAGTCGCCGGGTCGCCTCGGCCATGCTCCGGGCGCGCCGGCCGAGCCACCAGGCCAGCCCGGCGGCGAGCAGCAGCGAGGCCAGTGATAGCGTGACGACGATAATGGTCAGATTGCGCAACTGGCGCTGCAGGAAGATGCGATCCATGCGCGCCATCAACCGCGCCGGGGGTAGATAGCCCAGCCGGCCCACGACCTGCCCGCCACTCTTGATGGGCAGAAAACGCGGCTCGGGAGGCGGAGGACGGGGCGCATCATTGGCCTCGGGCGGTGGCGGGCCGAGCAACGGTCGGCCAATGACCGGATGGCCCCGGGCATCGAGCAGTACGAAATCCCGAGCGTCACCGAGCTCGCGATCGATCCCCGAGGCGGGAGGCTGATCATCCGGCCACAGCAGGTTGCGTACGAGGTGTCGCCAGGCACGGGGGTCATCGCGCAGCCAGTCCCAGTTGCCATGGCGGGACCAGCGGTCGCCCAGGGCAGTGGCCAGGGTTTGAGCACGGTTTGTCTGGCTACGCTCGAGATAGTCGAGAAAGCCCTGATCGAGACTGCGTGCCACGAACAGGAAAATCAGCCCACCGATCAGCACGTTGGTGAGCAGGATGGCGGCGAACAGCTTGATGCTCAGGCGCGACAGGCGCGGCGGCCTCCCGTGTCCGGCCTGCATCGAGGTCTCTCGGACCGGGCTCATGACGGCTCGGTCTCCGTGTGACGCGTACTGGTGCTCAGGCGCTCGCGCAGGTTCTCCAGTGTGAGGTAGAGGCATGGCACCAGCACCAGGATAATCACCGTGGCGAAGAGGATGCCGAAACCGATCGAGACTGCCATGGGGATCATGAAGCGTGCCTGGCGCGAGGTTTCGAAGATCATCGGCGCCAGCCCCAGGAAGGTGGTCATGGTCGTCATCATGATCGGACGCAGACGCCGCGTCGCCGCAGCGACGATCGCCTCGCGGGCCGCCATGCCCTCGCGCCGGCGGGCGTTGGCGTAGTCGATGAGTACCAGGGCGTCGTTGATGACGATGCCCGACAGCGCCAGCATGCCCAGCAGACTGATGATCGACAGGCCATAGCCCATCAGCATGTGGCCGAAGACGGCGCCGATCACCCCGAAGGGAATCGCCGCCATGATCAGCAGCGGCTGCAGATAGCTGCGAAACGGTATCGCCAGCAGGGCATAAATCGCCGCCAGCGTCAGCCACAGCGAGGTCTTGAGGCTCGCCAGGTTGTCGGCGGTTTCCTGCTGTCGCCCGCCATATCCGACGTTGAGCCCGGCGTACTGATCGCGCAGGGCCGGGAATATCTCGTCCTGTAGACTCCCTGTGAGCTGGTTGACGGCATCGGTCGGCGTGACGTTGGCGGTCACCTCGATGATGCGCCGGCCATTGATGCGGATCAGCGTATTGGAAGCCTGACCCTGATGGATTTCGGCGACCCGGGAGAGCGGCACTTCGACGCCGTCGGGGGTGACGATCGGCAGCTGACGCAAGTCGACCAGGCTGTCACGCTGCTGGCGGGGCAGACGCACCTCGACGCTGACCTCGTTGCGTCCCGCCTGCTGTTCCAATGCCGTGGCGCCTTGCAGCGGGCCGCGCAACTGGGCAGCGAGGCTGGCACCGGTCAGGCCCAGGGTACGGCCTTCCGGCGACAGGCGAATCTCCAGTTGCGGCTTGCCGTTACTGATACCGCTGTCGATGTCCGACAGGCTCGGATAGTCGGCAAGACGCTCGGCAAGCGTCCGCGCCGCTGTCTCCAGGGTGTCGCTGTCGGGATGCGACAGGCGGAGGGTCAAGCCGGCGCCAGCGCCCGGCCCGCCCACGTCGGCCTGGAACATCACCCGCTGGGTGTGGGGCACGTCGCCGGCCTGCTCGCGCCAGGCCCGGGCCACCCGCGATGGCGACCAGGTTTCCAGGCTCTGCGGGGCGAGGTTGAGCAGCACCTCGAGGCTATCGTCCTCGAGCGTGGTACGGGTGCTTTCGTATTCCAGATCGTCGTGCTGCTCGGCGAGCGCGAGCGCCGCTTCGAGCAGATGGTCTCGCACCTCACGGTCCTCGGTGATGGGGCTGCCCACCGGCAGGGTGACCGTGGCCTGCACCTGGTCGGACTCGGCGCGCGGCATCAGTGAGAAACCCAGCCGACCGCTCAGTGCCCAGGCCAGCGCCACGCACAGGATCGCCACGGCAACCGCGAGGGTGATGCTGCGGTGATGAAGCAGCCACTCCAGCGCACCGCGAAAGCGCGTCTGGGTGAACCGCTCCATAGCGCTCAGGACCCGGTGGCGGGCACGCTCCAGAGGGAGCAGCAGGGCCGGTGTCTGACGTGTCGTGCTGTGTGCCAGGTGTGCGGGCAGAATGAACAGCGCCTCGACCCACGACATCAGAAAGATGGTCACCACCACCAGCGGCACCACGGCAAAAATCATGCCCAGGAAGCCGGGCAGATAGAGCAGCGGTAGGAAGGCCACCATGTTGGAGAGCACCGCGAAGGTGATGGGCCCGGCCATCTCCTTCGCGCCTCGCGCTGCCGCCTCGCGTAGCGAATGCCCCTGCTCACGATAGGTGTGGATGTTCTCGCCGATCATGATGGCGTCATCGACGACGATCCCCAGCGCGATGATGAAGGCGAACATCGACATCATGTTGATCGACACGCCCAGCCAGGGCAGAAACAGCATGGCGCCGAGAAATGCCGTGGGAATGCCCAGAGTGACCCAGAAGGCCAGGCGCGGCTCGAGGAAGAGCCCGAGCAGCACCAGCACCAGCGCCAACCCCACCCAGGCGTTCTGGAGCAGCAGTTCGAGTCGGTCGCGGTAGATTTCCGACATGTCCCGGTTCAACGAGAGCGAGACGCCTTCGGGCAGGGCGGTGCGCAGCGTGTCGAGCCGATCATGCACGGCCTCGGACAGCGACAGGGGCGTCTGGTCGCCGACCTGATAGACCTGTACCGTCAGCGAGGGCTCGCCATCGAAGAGCACCTCGCTGTCGCTTTCGGCGAAGCCCTCGCGCACCGTGGCGATGTCGCCCAGCCGGCGCACACCGCCGTCGGCGGTGGCGAGGATCGGCAGCTCGGCGAAGGCGCGAGCGGTGTTGCGGCGCCCCTGGTAGCGGATCAGCCACTCGCCATCCTGGGTTTCGAGGCTACCGCCAGCAAGGTCCAGCGCCTCGTTGGCGATCCTGTCGGCCAGATCGGCGTGACTGATGCCGTAGCGCTGCATCGCCTCGATATCGAGTAGCACCTGGATCTCCCGGTCGCGCGCGCCGGAAAGCTCTACCTTGGTGATGTCGTCGCTGTCCATCAACCGGGCCCGGACATCCTCGGCGGCATCGCGCAATGCCAGGTCGCTGACGTTGCCGTGTACCTGCAGGCTGATTACGCCCCGTGAGCGCCCGGCCAGCGAGAAGCGGGGTGGGTCGGCGGCATCGGGGAAGGTGGTAATGGCATTCACCGCCTGCTGGATGTCCTGATAGACGCGCATGGTCTCGACGCCGTCGAGCAGCTCGGCGGTCACTTGGGCCTGGCCCTCGCTGGCGGTCGCGGTGATCTCGTCGATGCCCTCGATATCGGAGAGCTCGGCCTCGATGGCCAGCAGCACGCTCTGCTCGATCTCCTCGGGGGTGGCGCCGGGATAGCTCACGCTGACCTGCACGGTCTCCAGCTCGAATTCGGGAAAGACCTCCTTCTTGATGGCGAAGCTGGCCATGAGACCGCCTACCACCAGTACCAGCATCAGCAGGTTGGGCGCCACGCCGTGATTGAGCATCCAGGCAATCGGGCCACGACGTATCATGAGGAGGTCTCCGTGGCAGGAGCGGTCAGCTCAGTCTTCGGCCGGCCGTCAGACGACGTCTGCGCCGTCGCCGCGTCGGTCGCGCCCTGCTCGCGCAGGACCATGCCCTGACGTGCGGTGGCCAGTGTGCTGGTGATCACGCGCTCGCCTGCCGAGAGGCCATCCTCGATCAGCACCCGATCCTCGCCCCTGTAGAGCACCTCGACCTGGCGTCGCTGCAGGGTATCGTCGGCGTCGAGCAGCCAGACCTGCTCGTCGTCGCGCAGCGCCCGGGTAGGCAGGCTCACCAGCCCCTCGCGAGGCACGGCCTCGAAGATGGCGTGTACCACGTCGCCCAGACGCAGCGACGGCCCCTGATGCTCCAGCGCCAGCGGATCGCGTACACGCACCATGGCCTGGGACATCAGCCCACTCTCCTCGAGACTTGGCAGCACCGAATAGAGCTCGCCCCGGCGGGACTGTCCCTTCGTCCAGGCATTGCTGGTCAGCGTCACCTCGCTGCCCTGGCCGTCGCGGCTGGCAAGCTTCAGCCAATCGAGCGCTTCGGTGGGCAGCGTGGCCCTGACCCAGAACTGCGTGACATCGACCAGGCTGACGATGTCGGCGTTGGCGGAGAGTTCGCTGCCCGGACCGGCCAGGCGTTCCTGGATCATGGCGCGATAGGGCGCGGTGACTTGAGTGCGGGCAAGGTCGAGTTCGGCGCGTTCCAGTGCCACCTGGGCACTCTCCACCGCCGCCTGGGCCGCCTTGAGCTGGGGCTTGCGCAGTACCAGTGCCTGGCGCTCGGCAGACAGCTGCTGGCCGAAGGACTGGTAGTCGCTGCGTGCACGGATCTGCTCGCCCTGTTCGACGGCCAGGTCCGCCTCGGCCTGGGACAATGCGGCACGAGCACTGCGGACGTCGAGCTGGTAGTCGCTCTCCTCCAGCGTGGCGAGCACTTCCCCCTGTTTCACGATGCGTCCGGGCTCGACATCCTCGGCAAAGCCGATCAGACGTCCGGCAACGCGGCTCGACAGCGTGGTTTCCCGGTCGGCGACGACGCGTCCGTAACCCTCGACGGGAGGCGCCGCTTCTCCCGGTGTGACGTGCTGCGTCTCGACTAGTGGCGGCAGCGCCTGGGCCGGCGCCCGGCGCTCCATGCGCGGCGGGTTTTCCAGCAGCCACATGGCCAGACCGATCCCCACGGCCAACACGACGAGCGATACCAGCGCCAACATCCAGCGGTTGGGATGACGCTTCGGCGCCCTGGGCGCGTCACCGGCCGGGGGGCGGGAGGAGATATCGGGGGGCGTGGCCTCGGGTGTGGTCATCGTCGATCTCGTGACAGGATTACGGGGCGAACTCTGGCGGCGGTCACCAGTGTATCCCGGGACGATCAGTGGCAGCCGTCGCCGGGCAGTAACGTGCATCCAGCGGGACGTGAGCAGCCGCTGGTGACAGAGTATGACAATATCTCATGCAAAAACGGCTCATGAAACGTGCAATAACGGTGCAAATGCAAGAGGATCGCAGCGTTATGGGGTGGCATTTTGCTCTACGCTTTGAGAGAGGGGCGCAGAAAGACCGCTGCGTCGTAACGTGCCTGGGAAAGGAAGCCGGTGGCATGCGAGGTCCACGACACTATATTCGATACCTGCTGATCGTCGTCTCGGGACTGGCCGGTGTCGTTCCGGGGCTGGGCGAGGCGGCGGCTCCCGAGACGGCGGCCTCGGATGACGTACAGCAGGCGCGCATCGAGCGTGGCCGCTATCTGGCCCGGGCAGGTAACTGCAAGAGCTGCCACACCACCGAGCAGGGCCGGGCGTTCGCCGGCGGCGTTGCCTTCGACACGCCGCTGGGCACGCTGTATTCCACCAACATCACCCCCGACGCCACCCACGGCATCGGCGCATGGACGGATGACGAGTTCGTGCGTGCGATGCGCCAAGGCGTAGGGCGCGAGGGTGAGCATCTCTATCCGGCGTTTCCCTATACCGCCTACACCCGTCTGTCGCGCGACGACGTGCTGGCGATCAAGGCCTACCTGATGAGCCAGCCCGCCGCCGTCGACGAGCCGCCGGACAACGACATGACGTTTCCCTTCGGTTATCGGCGTCTGCTGGGACCTTGGAAGTGGCTGAACTTCGACGCTGGGCGCTTCGCACCTGACGAGACGCAGTCCGAGACCTGGAACCGCGGCGCCTATCTGGTCGAGGCGCTGGGCCACTGCGGCGAGTGCCACACGCCACGTAACCTGACCCAGGGGCTCGATGAGGACCGTAAGTTCGCCGGGGCGCTGCAGCAGGGTTGGCGCGCCTACAACATCACTTCTCACCCGAGCGGTATCGGCGGCTGGTCCCGAGATGAACTCGAGATGTATCTCGCCACCGGCCATATTCCCGACAAGATCGCCTCGGCGGGCCCCATGGCGGAAGTGGTTTCGAACAGTCTGCGCTTTCTGCGTCAGGAGGACATTCGCGCCATGGCCGTTTACCTGAAGGATATCCCGGCGCAGCCAGGCTATGTTCCCGAGGTGGAGAAGGCGCGGTCCATCCGGGTCAAGACACCGGAAGGCACGCCACTCGCCGAGACCCTGGCGCAGGGCGAATGGCTGTTCGATACCGCCTGCGCCAGTTGCCATTATCCCGATGGCGGCGGCCCCGGCGGAGCCTCGGCGTTTTTCGTCCACCATAGCGCGGTGCGCGACCCGCAGGGCACCAACCTGATCAATGTGCTGCTGCAGGGGCTTGAGCGCCACGGCAGTGACGGCGTGAAATTCATGCCGGCGTATCGCGACCTGCTGAGCGACGAACAGCTCGCCGCGCTGGCAACCTACGTCGGCCGACGCTTCGGCGGCTACGAGGCCGACTACACTGCCGACGACATTCTCGAGCAGCGTCAGGGAGGCGACCCGTAAATGTTCTTTTTGCGCAGCACGGACAGGGGAGGCGCCGCACCATGGTCCAGATGACGTTACGCATCAATGGCGAGGCCCGGGAGATCGAGGCCGATTCCCAATCGCCGCTGCTTTATGTGCTGCGCAACGACCTGGGTCTGCGTGGGCCGAAATTCGGCTGTGGACTGGGCGAGTGCGGAGCCTGCACGGTGTTGATCGACGGTCAGCCTCTGCGCTCTTGTGTGATTCCGGCGGCGTCGGTACGTGAGCGCGAGATAATCACCCTGGAAGGGCTGGGGACGCCCGAAAGTCCCCATCCGCTGCAGCAGGCCTTCATCGACGAGCAGGCCGCCCAGTGTGCCTACTGTATCAGCGGCATGATCATGACCGCCAAGGCGCTGCTCGAGCACAATGCCGAGCCGAGTGATGCCGAGATCAAGAATGCCCTGGCGGCCAACCTGTGCGGTTGCGGCACCCATCTGCGCATCGTGCGCGCCGTCAAGCGTGCCGCGCAGAGCCTGCGCGAGGCGGAGCATAAGACATGAACGACAAGAGCATGCCCGCCGATCTGTCACGTCGCGCTTTCCTGGCCGGCGTCGGCACGTTGGCTGTCGGCTTCACGCTATTCCCGTCGCTCTCGGCACGTGCGGCCAGTATCGACAACCGCATCGCGGGTATCGACAAGACGTTGCGGGACAAGAATGCCGTCGATGCCTGGCTGGTGCTTACCGCCGAGGGCGAGGCGGTGATATACAGCGGCAAGGTGGAACTGGGCACCGGGGTGGAAACGGCACTATGCCAGATCGTCGCCGAGGAGCTTGCGGTGCCCCTCGCCGCGACACGCTTTGTCCAGGGCGATACCGAACTCACCCCCGACCAGAGTTACACCGCAGGCAGCAAGACGATCCAGAACGGCAGCGACCCGATGCGCCGCGCCGCGGCCACTGCGCGCCGACTGTTGATCGAGCGTGCCGCCGAGGCGTTGCAGGTCGAGCCGCGCCGCCTGGTGGCGGAAAACGGCTGGATTCATGTCGAGGGTGACCCCTCTCGGGCGCTCGGCTACGCGGCGCTGGTCGGCGATGGCACGTTCGAAAGCCGCATCGACGATGAGCCGGCATTCGTCGATCCCGCACACTACGCCCTGGTGGGACACTCCGTGGCAAGGGTGGACATTCCCCCCAAGGTTTTCGGGCAGTTCGTCTACGTGCAGGACATCACCCGCCCCGGCATGTGGCATGCCCGAGTGATTCGTCCGCCGACCACCGGCGCCACCACACTCAACGCCGTCATTGAAAGCGTGGACGAATCCACAGTGCCCAATGGTGTGCAACTGGTGCGGCGCGGCAACTTCCTCGCCGTGGCTGCCGAGTCGGAGTGGCAGGCGATCCGTGCGGCGCAATCCGTGCAGGTTGCCTGGCGCACCGAAAGCATGATGCCGCATCCAGACGCGCTATACGCTACGTTGAAACAGCGCGGCGGGGAGGGCGAGCGGATTGCCGGAAACGGCGATGTTGACGCGGCGCTGGCCGGTGCGCTGCGAACGTTTCAGGCGGAGTACCGATGGCCCTACCAGGTTCATGATTCCATCGGGCCGTCGTGCGCCGTGGCCGAGGTCACGGCAAGCCGCGCCACGGTGTGGTCGGGCACCCAAGGCGTCTACCCGCTGCGCGGCTCATTGGCCGACCTGCTCGATATGGACGAGGCGCGCGTACACGTCATTTACGTCGAAGCGTCGGGGTGTTATGGCCACAACGGTGCCGACGATGTAACCGGCGACGCGGCGTTGATCTCCCAGGCGCTGGGGCGGCCGGTACGTGTGCAATGGTCGCGCGAGGACGAACACGGCTGGGGCCCCAAGGGACCGGCGATGGTCATGGCGCTGCGTGCCGGCCTCGATGCAGACCATCGGATCACCGCCTGGGCCTTCGACAACTGGACGCCCACCCATACCACACGGCCCAGTCGTGACGCGGGCGCCGCCAATCTGCTCGCGGGAAATCTGGCGAGAGGGCTGGTGCCCCAGGGCCCGGCGATCGGCGGCGACCGCAACGCGCCGGTGACCTACGTGTTTGACGACTATCGCGTCACCACGCACTGGATCCCCACTGCGCAATCGCCGCTGCGCCCGTCCGCACTGCGCACGTTAGGCGCGATCCAGAACACCTTCGCTAACGAGTCGTTCATCGACGAGCTGGCCTTCGCCGCCAAGACGGACCCGCTGGCGTTCCGGCTGCGCTATCTGCACGAGCCCCGTGCCGTCGCCGTGGTCGAAGCCGTTACTCAGCGTGCCGGCTGGCCGGGCAGGGCGGCGCCGCAGCGCTACTTGCAGAATGACGACCGTCGGGTCAGTGGCCGCGGCATGGCTTATGCGCAGTATGAAAACGAGAATGCCTACGTCGCCGCGGTTGTCGAACTGGAATTGAGCATTCGCCAGGGCATTCGTGTGCGCAGGGTGACCGTGGCCCATGATTGCGGGCAGATCATCAATCCCGACGGGCTGAGAAACCAGGTCGAGGGTAACGTGCTGCAGGCGACGAGCCGGGCACTCAAGGAAGAGGTGCGGTGCAATCCCCGCGGAATCACCAGCCTCGAGTGGGGAGCCTATCCACTACTGACGTTTCCCGAGATTCCCGAGGTGGATATCGTGCTGGTCGATCGCCCCGGCCAGCCGCCGCTCGGCGCCGGCGAGGCGACCTCGGCGGTGATTCCCGCCGCCATCGCCAACGCAGTGTTCGATGCCTCGGGCATACGGCTGCGCGAGGTACCCTTCACCCGGGCGCGCCTGAAGCAGGCGTTTGCGGCCCTCTAGGCAGCAAACTTTACAGTCGCAGTCCTGGCTGCGTTGTATCTCGGGACTCGCTTGTGCAAAATATCGTGTTACCGGTAACAATCGAGGCCAGTAATGCCACAACAGCAAGCAATGACCGTGGGCGACACGTCTGCCGATACGTCCCGGCGTGTCGTCGTCATGGGTGTCTCGGGGTGTGGAAAGTCAACGGTGGGGG
This sequence comes from Halomonas sp. WWR20, assembly GCF_054602495.1. Lineage (NCBI taxonomy): Bacteria > Pseudomonadati > Pseudomonadota > Gammaproteobacteria > Oceanospirillales > Halomonadaceae > Halomonas > Halomonas sp. WWR20. Next base: position 162,466 of record NZ_JBTRHR010000004.1, on the reverse strand, counting down.
CGGCTCTCGCGGCGCGTATCGGTGGGGTATTCATCGATGGGGATCAGTATCACTCCTCAGAAAACGTGGCCAAGATGGCAAGCGGCGAGCCGCTCAACGATTCGGATCGTGCCGGTTGGCTGACGCGGTTGGCCGAGTTGATCGCCGAACATCGTCACCGCGATGAGACGGTCGTCATCGCCTGTTCCGCGCTCAAGCGCCGCTATCGCGATCTGTTGCGCCAAGGTGACGAGGCGCTGCGCTGCGTGTATTTAGCCGGCAGTCGCGAACTGCTGCTGTCACGTCTGCAGGCCCGCACCGACCACTTCTTTCAGGGCGAGGCGATGCTCGACAATCAACTGGCCACGCTGGAGGCTCCCGGGCATGACGAGGCTGTGGAGGTCAATATCGACGCCTCTCTAGCGTCGGTGGTGACGATCAGTGTGGCAGGGCTTGAACGATAATACTGCCTGGCGTCTTCCTGCGCCTTGGTCAATCATGGCGGCGTATTTGCGGCGCCAATCGCTTATGGCAGCGAATATCGAGGGCCGTCCACTCAGGCTGACGGTCCCGGCCGCTTCTCTCCCTAGCTACTGGCGCGCCGCGCAATCGTGTAACGCAAGTTCAGGCTGCGGTTTTCGGGCGTCTCGCCGCGCAGGCGGGCGAGCATCAGTGCCGCGGCATGCTCGCCGATGTCTCGACGCGGGGTGATCACCGTGCTCAGCGTGGGATGGGTGGCTTCGGTGATGTCGAGACCATTGAAGCCGGCTAGGGCGAGTTGACCGGGAACTGCCAGCCCGCGGCGCTGACATTCGAACAGGGCGCCGGCGGCAAGATCGTCGTTGCAGCAAAACAGTGCATCGAGTGCCGGCCACTGGTCGAGCATCGCCGCCAGCAGTGTACCGCCCAGACGAAACGAGGAAGGCTGCGGGGTGGTCAGGCAGCGCTGGCTCGAAAGCCCGGCATCCTGCATGGCCTGTTTCCAACCGGCCATGCGCTGACGTACGCGCGGGTCGAGGCGCGCGGCGCAGAAGCCGATACGCTGATAGCCCTGCTCGATCAGGCTGCGTGTCAGGTCGGCACCGGCGGCGTGCTGGTCGAGCCCCACCGCCATGTCGATGGGGGAGGCGGTGGCCTCCATGGTTTCCACTACCGGCAACCCGCTGCGCACGAGCAGGTGTCGCGCATGCTCGGTGTGATGCGTGCCGGAAAGAATGAAGCCGTCCACGCCATAGGCCAGATAGGTGTCGATCAGACGTTCCTCCTCGCGTACCGAATAGCCGGTATGCCCAATCAGTACCTGATACCCCGCAGCTTTGAGCCCCTCATCAATACCGCGCTGCACATCGGAAAATACCGCGTTGGAGATCGACGGGACCAGCAGTGCGACGCTGTGGCTGCGCCCGCTGGAAAGCGCTCCGGCCTGGCGATTGGGAATGTAGCCCAAGGCGTCTACGGCGGCGTGGATACGCTGGCGCAGCGCCTCGGATACCCGCTCGGGCTGGCGCAGCGCGCGAGAGACGGTGATCTTGGTGACGCCGACCTGATCGGCGACATGCTGGAGCGTGACACGCCCGGTAGAGCGTCGCGGCATCGAATGTCCTGGATCGTGTGCTTCGCCTGACGAATGTTAGCGGTAACTTTGCGTTAGCCTACCACGCTGCGTCACACGAAGTACCCGGTCGGTGCCGCGCGGTAATTTAAAGCGACAGCAGAAACAGGATCAACGGCGGCGAGATCAGCGAGAGCAGAAAGCCGCTGACGATGGCGATGGGGACGCAGGCCACACCGCCGTGCTGCTGGATCGCCGGCAGGGTGAAGTCCATGGCCGTGGCCCCACCGAAACCGATGGCCAGCGGAGTGGCGCGCTGAATAGTCAGTGGTATCAGCAGGAAGGCACCCAGCTCGCGTGCCAGATCGTTGAAAAAGGCCGCGCCGCCGAGTACCGGGCCGAGCTGATCGCCGATCAGAATGCCCGACAGCGAGTACCAGCCGAAGCCGGCGGCCATGGCCAAGCCCTGGTTCCAGCGCAGCTCGAGTAGCGGAGCGGCGAGCAGGCCGGCGACTAGCGAACTCGCCGCAACGGTCAGGGCGATAAGCAGGCCGTGACGGTTGAGCAGGATCTGGCGAAGCGGCATGCCCGAGTTGCGCAACTGGCAACCGATCAGCGCCAGCAGGGCATAGAGGGTCCATTCGGCAAGCCGCTCGGCGCCAGCATGCAGGGTGTTCTGGCCGAGCATGCCGAGTACGGCGCCGATCAGCACCCCGAGGGCGACGACACCCGCCAGTTGCAACGAACCGAGTAATGCCGTCAGTTTGCGGACTGGAGCGTCTCTGACGATGGGAGAAGCGCCGGCGTGAAGCCGGATGTGGCGTGACAGCAACCACAAGGCCAGCAAGTTGCACGGGGCGATGACGCTGAACAACAGCGCCGCCTGACCGCCCATGCGCGACAGTTCCTGGCCCAGGTTTTCAAGCCCGGCCAGGCTGAATCCCATCAGGAACAGAATCACGTACACCGAAAGGTTGACGCCGCGATTGATCAGCGCCATGGCTTCGGGGCGTGTGACCGGTATCAGATAACCCCCGATCAACGGCAACAGGATCAGCAGCAAGCCGGAAAGCATCGCGACTCCATCAGCAGGGCGGTGCGAACTGACAGGCCGCACCGGGAAGGCCGCCTACTTTAGGAGCTCGTAAAGGAGAAAGGCAACGCTTTTCGCTGATGCCCGATTAGCGTTGCTGCTGAGCGTCGCGAGCGATATCCGCGGCCGGTGCGGCATGCTGTAGCGAGGTCAGCTCCATACGGCTCTGGCGCTCGCCATCACGCCGGTACTCTACGTCCAGCAGCAGGCCGGGCAGTTCGGAGTGAAAGGTGAAAAGCAGTTTGCGCGCCGGTTTTTCCGGGTCCCAGGCTTCCAGCGTAACGCTGGGATAGGTGCCGGCCGGTGTCTTGGTCTCGCCACGGGCGGTCACTTGATAGCGCAGCGACTCCCGGCTCCCTTTAGGGGCGAGATAGGCGATTTCACAGGGGGCGGTCTGCGTTTGCCGGCAGTTGGCCTCGGGCGCCTGCCGGGAGAGCGTGAACAGTGCAGTCTGGCGGTCGGGCAGTGCCGTTAGATCCTCGGCGCTAAGTTGGTACTGCTTGCCATAGCCGAGCAGCGAGTAGCCGCTGGAGAAGCTCACCGGCACCGAGCGGCCGTCAACCAGCCGAAAACGGCTGCTTTCCTCACCGCTGGCGATACGGGCGCTGGCGCGCATGTCGCTTTGCCACATGCCGCCTGTCTGACTCAACCGATGAACGACGTCGACATCGGGCCAGCCATCAATGGCGAGGTGATAGGTGGCGGTAAAAGGCGTTGGGAGGGCGGCCTTGGCGGACTGCACGGCAAGCAGGGGGCTGATCAGCAACACGAGCAGAAACCCTACCCGGGAGACGAAAGACTGGAGGATGCGCATGCCAAGGCTCCAAAACGGAATACGACCATGAGACGCCAAAATCAGCCTTACGTTCCTATGCAGGCAGACGAAGCGCCCGCTACGCTGGTGAAAGCCAATGCGTGCCATTTCTCAGCATCGCCAGACAGGAGCCTTGCCATGGCCAAGATATTATTGATCGCGGGTGACTTCGTCGAAGATTATGAAATCATGGTGCCGTTCCAGGCACTCCAGGCAATGGGCCACAGCGTGGATGCGGTATGCCCTGAAAAGCGCGAGGGCGACAAGATCAGAACCGCCATTCACGACTTCGAGGGCGACCAGACCTATTCCGAGAAACCCGGTCATCAGTTCGTCCTCAATGCCACCTTCGCCGAGATCGACCCGCTGGAGTATGACGCCCTGATAGTCCCCGGCGGACGCGCGCCGGAATACCTGCGTCTCAACGAGCAGGTCCTCGAGATGATCCGCCACTTCATGGAGTACGAAAAGCCGCTGGCCGCGATCTGTCACGGTGCGCAGCTACTCGCCGCGGCGGCCCCGCTGGAAGGGCTGCGTGTCTCGGCCTACCCGGCGTGTGCCCCGGAGGTGCGTCTCGCCGGGGGCGATTTCGTCGACCTCGAGGTGGACCAGGCGCTGACCTGCGGCAAGTTGGTGACTGCGCCCGCCTGGCCGGCGCATCCGGAGTGGCTACGCCAGTTCCACGCGCTGCTCGAGTGAGGTGGCTTAGTGAGTCCATACCGTAAAGCGGCTCATGGCGGGCCGCTTACCTGACGCAAACGGAGCGGTGAATTCACCTCAATCTTGCCAGAACGGTTTACGGCTTTCCCGAACGACATCGTAGCGGCTCAGGCCGATATCCCTGAGCATATGATCGTCGAGGCGGCTCAATTGCCGACGTGTGCGGCGGCGCTGACGATACAGGGCGAGCCGGCGAGAGAGTCGTGCGCTCAGGTGGGACAGTGGCATGGCGTTATCCTCAAGGCCAGGGGCGGCGGTACTAGGCTATGAGGAGGACGCAGTGAGTTACAGATCCAGAAAACGGCTATTTTAGCGGTACAGAGTGTGTTTTTCGGCTTTTGTACCGTGGGCTGACATGGTATGTGTACCGGTAATATCGGCCAATCATGGAACTGTCATGAAGCGCTACGAGCAGGTCGCCCAGACGCTGCATGCCGACATCGAGCAGGGCGTCTATCGTGCCGGGGACCGCCTTCCCTCGATCAGGGCCACCAGCCAGACGCTTGGCGTCAGCATTACCACGGTGCAGGAGGCCTACCGACGTCTGGAGGAGGCGAGGCTGGTCCAGGCGCGGCCCAAGTCGGGATATTACGTGCTTTCACGCCCGGCGCCGATGCTGCTGCCCAAGGTGGCGCGCCCGGCGCAACGTCCTCTGGACGTGTCGCAGTGGGATCAGGTCCTGGAGATGGTGGCGGCCCCGTCCGGCGGCGGCATATTGCAATTGGGCGGTGGCATTCCCGACCTGGGGGCTGCCACCTTGCGTCCACTTCAGCGGCGGCTGATCAAGTCTCAGCCATATGCCGAACGCGTGCTGAACTATGATGACCTGGCCGGCGATCTCGCACTGCGTCGGCAGATTGTCCAGCTGGCGGCGATGGCGGGCAGTCGGTTGGCGGCCGACGATATCGTGGTCACCACGGGCTGCCAGGAAGCGCTGTCGCTGAGCCTGCGCACCTTGACCGCACGGGGCGATGTGGTTGCGGTCGAGTCGCCCAGCTTCTATGGCACCATGCAAATTCTCCAGGCCAATGGCTTGAAGGCGCTCGAGATTCCCAGCGATCCGCGCACCGGCATCAGCCTCGAGGCGTTGGAACTGGCGTTGGAGCAGTGGCCGATTCGCGCCATTCAGGTCACGCCGACCTGCAACAACCCACTGGGATGCAGCATGCCCGAGGCGCGCAAACGGGCGTTGGTAAGGCTTGCCCAGCGCTTCGATGTGGCGATTATCGAAGATGATATTTATGGTGATCTTGCCTTCACCGCTTCCCGCCCGCCCACGCTCAAGTCGTTCGATGAAGAGGGCCGGGTGCTGCTATGCAGCGGCTTTTCCAAGACGTTGGCCCCAGGAATGCGGGTCGGCTGGGTGGCGCCGGGGCGTTATCGCGACCGCGTGCTGCATCAGAAATACGTTTCGACCGGCGCCTCGGCGACCCTGCCGCAGCAGGCGGTGGCGGCGTTCATCGCTGCTGGCCACTATGCACGCCACCTGCGTGAGATGCGCCGCCAATATCAACGCCAGCGGGATATTCTGATCGGCTGGGTCGAGCGTTACTTTCCGGCAGGGACCGCTATCAGCAATCCGCAGGGCAGCTTCCTGCTATGGCTGGAGTTGCCGGAAGAGGTGGATTGTGTCCGGCTCAACGCGCGCCTGACGCACCATCACATTCGCATCGCGCCCGGCTCGCTGTTCTCCGCCTCCGGCAAGTATCGGCATTGTCTGCGCTTGAATTACGCATCGCCCCTGACGGCGGCAGTGGAGGCCGCCGTACGGCGGGTCGGCGAGGAGGCCGGGCGTATGCTGCAGGAATCGTCTCTATGAAGACGCCTCGAAAATCCCGGGTATCATTGCTGGAGGGGCCAATTCTCGGCTCACTACTCAAGCTCTCGATCCCCATCGTGCTGGCCAATGTGCTGCAGTCGGCCTACCAGTTGATCGACGCCTTCTGGGTCGGCCGGTTAGGAGGCCACGCGGTGGCCGCCGTGGCGGTGAGCTTTCCCATCACCTTCCTGTTGATCGCGCTGGGGTCGGGACTGGGCGTGGCGGGCTCAACCTTGGTGGCACAATACATGGGGGCGCGCAATACGTGGATGGTCAATCATGTGGCGGCCCAGACGCTGCTGATGGTGGCCGTGGTCTCGTTGTTGCTCTCGGCTGCGGGCTTGGTTCTGGCGCCGAGCCTGCTCGAATTGTTGCGGGTCGACCCCCAGGTGTATGACGGCGCCCTGACGTTTCTGCGCTTCTCCCTGGCGGGGATGATCTTCACCTTCGGCTTCGCGATGTTCCAGTCGCTGATGCGGGGGGTGGGGGATGTCAAGGTGCCGCTGTACATCGTCACCGGCACCGTAGCGTTGAACGTGGTGCTCGATCCGCTGCTGATCTTCGGCTGGGGTGTGATACCGGCCTTCGGTGTGGGGGGCGCGGCGTTGGCCACCCTGATCACCCAGGGGATCGCTCTGCTGGTCGGGCTCGCCATTCTGCTGCGTGGACGCTGGGGCATCCAGTTGTCGATGGGCAACTTCATGCCGGATTGGTCATTCATGCGCCGCGCCTTCGGACTGGGATTCCCCGCCTCGGTGGAGCTTTCCGCCCGGGCGTTGAGCATGAACGTGATGATCTTTCTGGTCACCGGTTTCGGCACGGTGACCACCGCCGCCTACGGCGTAGGGATCAATGTGCTGGGCTTCATCGTCATTCCCGCGCTGGGGCTGTCGATGGCGACCGCGGCGCTGGTGGGGCAGAACATCGGCGCCGGACAGATCGCACGTGCCAATCGTATCGCCAGGTTGAGCGCGATGATCGCCTTCGTGGTGCTGAGCGGCGTGGGGCTGTTGGTGTTCGTCTTCGCCGCCGACGTGGTGCGTTTTTTCGTGCCCGAGGACGAGGCGGTGGTGACGACCGGGGCGAGCTTTCTACGTACGGTGTCGCTGACTTTCGGTTTCATGGGGTTGCAGATGGCGCTGACCGGCGTGTTCCGCGCCGCAGGCAACACACTCATCGCGATGATTCTGACCTTGGTGTCGCAGTGGGTGCTGCAGTTTCCGCTGGCCTTCGTGCTGTCACGCGAGGGCGTGCTGGGACTGAGCGGGCTGTGGTGGGCGTTTCCGATCACCAACGTGCTGATCGCCGTGGTGACCGGCATCTGGTTCCTGAAAGGGGATTGGATGAAGGGGCGCCTGGCGGAGCACGATGCATTGTCCGAGCGGGTCACCGAAGAGGTACTGATCGAGGAGCGCTCAGCGTAACGCGTCGTTGTTATCCGCCGCGTGTGGAGGTAGCATATCATCGTCTTGGCGACGGCGGGCCAGATATTCCCCGATCAGCACAGTGCCGGCGCCCCAGATCAGGTGCACACCGAGCATCATGCGCCGGCGATGGACCGGTTGCTGTGTGGCTGGCGGCAATACCTTGAAGGCGGGAATCCAGCCCAGGTAACTCGCGCTCCAGACGGCTATGCCGTAGCCGCTACCGTACAGAACGGGGTACTCCACACGCCGGAATGTCAGCGGATAAAGTGCTCCGAATAGCGCGCCGTAAGCGAAATGAGCGCTCAGGCTCACCCCGGCGTGCTGGCCCGGGCTCAGGCGATGGTCCTGGCCGGCTTTTCGCAAAATACCCTGAGTCACCAAACTCGGCGGGAGTGGGTATTGCTGGTCGCGCGGCAAGTGCTGAAACAGTTTCATCATGGCTATGGTCATAGGCACGGTAGCCAGCGTGCCGCCAATGGCGCCAGCCAAGTAGCGATTCATGGTTTCCTCCTTGAAACTCCAATCACATTTTTCCTATGGACGTGTGCGGGCGGTTGTCCTTGCCGCGGCTTATTCCTGCGCGTGACGTGTCGGACGATACCGCGGCATATCGTGACGTTCGAACATGCCATGCTCCATGGTAACCGAGGGGCTGGGGCAGGAAGGGCGTCCAGCGGGACGCGCGGGCACGCCGACCACCGTGGTGTGGGGCGCGACGGCATCGAGCACCACGCTACCGGCGCCGATCTGGGCACCACAGCCGATTTCGATATTGCCCAGCACGATGGCGCCGGCGCCGATCAGTACGCCATGGCGCACCTTGGGGTGACGATCGCCGCTGGTCTTGCCCGTGCCGCCGAGCGTAACGCCCTGCAGAATCGATACGTTATCGCCGATCTCTGCGGTCTCGCCGATGACGATTCCCGTGGCGTGGTCGAACATTACGCCCTGGCCCACCGGACAGGCGGGATGGATATCCACGCCGAACACCTGGGCACTGCGGCTCTGCAGCGTGGTCGCCATCAACTTTCGCCCGTCCTGCCACAGCCGGTGCGAGAGACGGTGGGTCTGCAGTGCCTGGAAGCCCTTCTGATACAGCAGCGTCGTCAGATAGTCCTCCGTTGCTGCATCGCGCTCGAAGACCGCCAGGATATCCAAGGCTGCCTGCCGGGTCAGTTCAGGCGCCTCGACGTGCAGCGCGGCGAATAGCTGCTCAAGTGCCGTTTGCGGTAGGCCGTCATCGGCCAGCTTGTACGCCAGCACGCTGGACAGGCACGCTGCCAGATCTGGATGGGCCACAACTCGTGTCGTTATCAGATTGCCGAGTAGCGGCTCGGCGGCAATGGCGTGTTCGGCCTCATCGTGAAGCGTGTTGAAGACCTCTTCGGCGTGTGGCGTCATCGTCGTCTCCCCTGGCTGACGGCTAATGCAGAGCCGCGTAGAAAATAAGGGTAGCGATAGGCGCAAGGCTTGGCCAGTTCCGCAGGTATCGACAATGCGCTTCGCTTGTGAAACGAGCTGGGGCAATTACATTGCAATAGACAGCTCTTGAGCGAGGAATCGTAGCATGCTGCGTATTACTTCACGGGCCGCAGGCGTCATCGCCTCCACGGTCATCATGTCATCGCCGCTTGCCATGGCGCAGCCGGACGAATCGGTACAAACGCAAGCCGGAGCGGTCAGCGTCGAAGTGCTCGCCGATGGACTCGTACATCCCTGGGGCATGGCCTTTCTCCCTGACGGGCGTCTGCTAGTGACGGAGCGTGAAGGGCGTCTGCGTATTCTCGACACCGACAATACGTTGTCCAAGCCGCTCGAGGGGGTGCCCGAGGTTTTCGATGAAGGCCAGGGCGGCCTGCTGGATGTGGCGCTGGGTCCGGATTTCGCTTCGAGTCGTCTTGTTTATCTCTCCTTTGCCGAGCCGGGCGAGGGTGGGGCATCCACGGCTCTGGGGCGCGGACGTCTCGAGGAGGGTCGACTGACCGGCTTCGAAGTGATCTTCCGTCAGGAGCCCAAGGTGGCGGGGGGCAATCATTTCGGTGGACGTATCGTGTTCACCTCTGAAGATATGCTGTTCCTGACGTTGGGGGAGCGCTTCAAGTTCGATCCGGCTCAGGATCTCTCCAACCATCTGGGCACGATCGTACGCCTCAATCACGACGGCTCGGTACCCGAAGACAATCCTTTCTTCGGCCAGGCGGAGGCCCGAGACGAAATCTGGTCCTACGGTCACCGCAATATCGAAAGCGCCGCTCTCAATCCGCAGACGGGGCAGTTGTGGATCGCCGAAATGGGGCCGCTGGGTGGCGATGAACTCAACCTGCCCGAGGCCGGAAAGAACTATGGCTGGCCGGTGGTTAGCTGGGGGCAGAACTATGACGGAAGCGACATTCCCGATCCCCCCACTCATCCGCGCTTTGCCAATGCCATCAAGCACTGGACACCGGTGATCTCGCCTTCCGGCATGGCTTTCTATACTGGAGACATCTTTTCGCAGTGGCAGGGCAGTGTGTTGATCGGCGGCCTGTCGGCCGAAGGCATCGTACGTGTCAGTATCGATGGGCAGCAAGCCACCGGCGAGGAACGTATTCCGCTGGGGGCGCGAATACGCGATGTCGAACAGAGCCCGGAAGGCTTGGTCTATGTGCTGACCGATCAGGACAACGGCAAAGTGATGCGCCTGAAACCGTTGCAGTGAGGCGCCGCGATCGGCGGCCGGGCTCTGGCAATCCCCTCATTCAGCGTTCTGGGCGGGGTAGGGTGACTGCCCAAGCGATCGGGCGAGATGTACGCAGTTGCGGGCCAGGCCGGCCGTGGCCATATATACCCTCTCGGGCGTCTGCGCCAGGTCCTTGAAATCGGTGCCCTGCATGACCTCGCCGACCCGGTAGGCACTGGCGGGAATGGTGAAGCCGACGTCGTTCAGACCTTGGAAAAGGTCGGCACGATGTGGTGAGCACCGTCCTCGTTGCCCACCACGGCGACAGCGGCGACGCAGCCATAGGAGACCAGGCGTCTGCTACCTGGCCGAAGGCGTGAAGGAAGGTTCTGCAAGCAAAGGCGGACAAACGAAACACGACCGGAATACACCGGTCGTGTTTCGCAGTTCTGCCGTTACGTAAGTTCTTGACCGTTAGCCTGACTGGCCGGATCAGGAACCCCCGCCACTGGTGCCGGTGCCGCCAGTCGTACCAGTACCCGTGCCGCCGGTGGTGCCGGTGGTACCAGTACCCGTGCCGCCCGTCGTGCCAGTACCCATGCCGCCGGTGGTGCCACCCGGCTGGCCGGTGCCGCTCATGGAGCCATCGCCGGTGACGGTACTATCCATGCCATCCGTAGACCCAGCGGTGTTGCCAGAAGTATTGGCCCCCGTGCTGCTACCTTGCTGCTGCGTGTCGCCCTGATGCTGTTCCTCCTGATACTGCTCTTTGCTCTTGTCACCTTCGTTGGCGAATACCAGCGGGCTCGTCATCAGACCGGTGGCGACGCCGAAGATACCTATCGCCTTGGTCAATTCCTTGATCGTCATGAGCTTGTGCCTCTTCCGTTGCGTTGGCGGTGCATCCTGCACTCCTGACCAGACAGCTTGGCGTTGGTTGGTACAGCACCCCATGGGGTGGCCGTTCAATCCGATGCGGTTAAAGGTCAAGAGCGTTTCTTTAACATAATAAGCGGGAGCAGGAATTCAAGCGGTACCCAGCCCGGTATTACGGTTTTGGAGACACGCCATCATCTTTGACAGGCAAGAGCACAAGCCCGCCAGAAACGGACTTGTCGGATACGGCGACAATGAATCAGGCGAGTGGCACTACGGCTCGTTGGCGATCTTTGCCAACGCCTGGCTGATAGTCTGGCTATCTCCCGGGCGGACCAGCCGTTCGATCTCCTGCCCTTGGCGAAGAAAGATCAGCGTCGGCCAAAGCTTGACGCGAAAGGAGCGGCCCAGCGGACGCCCGCGCCCGTCTTCGACCTTGATATGCAAAACATTGGGATACTCTTCGAAGGCGGCAGCGATAAGGGGCTGGGCGGCAAGACAATGGCCACACCAGGGCGTACCGAATTCGATGACGGTGGGGGCTTCCCACGTATCGACTTCCTCGCGCGGAGGTTCTTGGGCTACGAAGACCTTGCTGAATGCCATACAGTTTCTCCCTGGACAGGCTGTCACTGCATGATAGAAGCTGACAGACGACTGCGTCATATGCCGGAGCTAATATCGCTAGGCAGCCGCAGAGGCGATTTCTTGGGAAGAACGAACACCAAACCGGTGCTAGCCCTCGCTGGGCCTTGTCCAGCGAGGACCTAGCGAGGCCGATCAGCTCGGCTGACGGGTGACGCGCAGATACGGCGTCTTGGCTTCCCAGCCTTGGGGGAAACGCTCCTTGGCCTCTTCATCCGAGACGGAAGGCGCGATGATCACGTCCTGGCCGTTCTGCCAGTCGACGGGCGTCGCGACCTTGTGCTTACCGGTCAGCTGCAACGAGTCGATGACGCGCAGAATCTCATCGACGTTGCGCCCGGTGCTCGGCGGGTAGGTCAGGGTCAGACGAATCTTCTTGTCCGGGTCGATGATGAACACGGTGCGCACGGTGACCTTGGGATCCGCCTTGGGGTGGATCATACCGTAGAGGTTGGCCACGACCTGTTCCGGATCGGCGAGCAGCGGGTAGTTGAGCGCGGTGCCTTGGGTCGCCTCGATATCCGCAGCCCAGCCGTTATGGGAGTCGAGCGGGTCGACCGAGACGCCGACCAGCTTGACGCCACGCTGGTCGAACTCCGCCTTGCGCTTGGCGAAGGCCCCGAGTTCGGTGGTGCACACCGGGGTATAGTCGGCCGGATGCGAGAACAGTACTACCCAGCTGTCGCCGAGCCACTCGTGGAAGCTGATGTCTCCTTCGGTGGATCCGACGTTGAAATCAGGAGCAGTATCGCCCAGTTGTAATGCCATTGTTCAATCCTCGTAATGAAGGTCGGAATGAAACTCGCTTATTTCTCGTGGAAATTGCGACCTGCGGTGGTCTCCTTGATCACGCCGGTGCGGATCACGAAATCACCGAAACGTTCTCCACTGTCACGCTCATTGGCGTAGCGGTGAATCAACGGCGTTAGCTCGTCGAGAATCGCCGCTTCGTCGATATTCTCGCGATAGAGCTTGTTCAGGCGTTCCCCGGTGAAGTTGCCGCCGAGGTAGAGATTGTAGCGTCCGATCGCCTTGCCGACGAAACCGATCTCGGCTACATAGGGACGTGCGCAGCCGTTGGGGCAACCGGTCATGCGGACCACGATGGCGTCGTCGCTCAGGCCGGCGTCGCTCATGACCGTATCGAGCTTGTCGAGCAGCGATGGCATGTAGCGCTCGCTCTCCGCCATCGCCAGACCGCAGGTGGGAAAGGCGACGCAGGCCATCGCATGGCGGCGCAGCGACGTCGCGTCACGCTCGATGTGATACTGCTCGATCAGCGCATCGATCGCGGCGCGCTTGTCGGCTGCGACGTTGGCGATGATCAGGTTCTGATTGGTGGTCAGTACGATATCGCCGTCGTGGATCTTGGCGATCTCGCGCATTCCGGTCATCAGCTCGCGGCCGGTGGCGTCGAAATCGGCGATCCGGCCGTTTTCGATATACATGCCGTAGTGCCACTCGCCGTGCTCGCCCTGATACCAGCCGTAGCGATCACCGTTGCTGTCGAAATGGAACTCGCGCGGCGCTTCGAGCACATAGCCCAGACGACGCTCCACTTCCTCGCGGAACCACTCGGCGCCATAGGTATCGACGGTATACTTCAGGCGCGCATGCTTGCGGCTATGGCGGTCGCCGTAATCGCGCTGGACCAGCATGACCTTCTCGGCCACGTCGATCACCTGCTCCACCGTGCAATAACCGATCACGTCGCTGATGCGCGGATAGGTGCCGGGCTCGCCATGGGTCATGCCCATGCCGCCGCCGATGCAGACATTGAAGCCCTGGAGTTCGCCATTCTCCACATGGGCGATGAAACCCAGGTCGTGGGCGAAGACGTCGATGTCGTTCTCCGGCGGGATCGCCAGCGCGACCTTGAACTTGCGTGGCAGGTAGTGCTGGGTATACAGCGGTTCCTGCTGCTCGTCGGGGCCGCCGGCGACACGCTCTTCGCCGAGGAATATCTCGTGATAGGCGCGGGTACGTGGTAGCAGGTGGGCACTGATGTTGCCGGCCAGCTCGTAAACCTGGCGATGAACCGATGAGATATGCGGATTGGCGGTGCAGATGACGTTACGGTTGACGTCGCCGCAGGCGGCGATGGTATCGAGCATCGCCTCGTTGACGGCCTTGAGATGCGCCCGCAGGTTATCCTTGAACACGCCGTGATACTGGAACGTCTGGCGCGTGGTGATGCGCAGCGTGCCATTGGCGTACTTGCGCGCCACGTCATCGAGCTTGAGCCACTGATCGCTGGTCATCACGCCGCCCGGCATGCGCAGGCGGACCATGAAGGAGTAGAGCGGCTCGAGTTTCTGGTGGCGGCGCTCGCTGCGCACGTCACGGTCGTCCTGCATGTAAAAGCCGTGGAACTTGGTCAGCTGGGTATCGTCAGCTTCCACCGAGCCGGTGGCGCGGTCGGCCATGCTCTCCATCAGCTTGCCGCGCAGGTGGTCGGCATCGACCTTCAGGCGTTCGTTGGGATGAAGCTCGTCGAGAAATGAGCTGTCCTCCTGAAGCTTTGCAATAATATTCGTCATTAGTACACGTCCCGCTGGTAGCGCTTGGCTTTCTGCAAGTCGCGGATATAGTCCGCCGCGGCGTCTTCGCTACGGCCACCCTGTTCGCGTACGACATCGATCAGTGCCTGGTGGACATCGGCCGCCATGCGCTCGCCGTCGCCACACACATAGAAATGCGCGCCTTCTTCCAGCCAAGCATAGATGTCGCGAGCGTTTTCGCGCATGCGATCCTGAACATAGACCTTTTCCTGCTGATCGCGAGAGAAGGCCACGTCGAGGCGGTTGAGCAAGCCCTTTTCCCGCCAGCTCAGCCATTCCGTCTGGTACAGGAAGTCGCTTCTGAAATGCCGGTCGCCGAAGAACAGCCAGTTCTTGCCCTCTGCTCCGATCTCCTCGCGCTCCTGCATGAATGCGCGGAAGGGCGCCACGCCCGTGCCTGGACCCACCATGATGATCGGCGCGTTGTTATCGTAGGGCAGCTTGAAGTTCTTGTTGCGGTCGATGTACACCGGAACATGATCGCCGGGCTGGACACGATCGGCCAGATAGGTGCTGGTCACGCCATTGCGCAGCCGTCCATGGGCGTGGTAGCGCACCGCTCCCACCGTCAGATGGACTTCGTCGGGGTTGGCGTTGAGGCTCGAGGCGATCGAGTAGAGCCGTGGCGGCAGCTTGCGCAGCGCACGGATGAATTCCTGTGCATCGATGCCTTCGACGGGGAAATGCTCGAGTACGTCGATGATATGCCGGCCGTAGATCCACTCGCGCAGTTCGTCGCGTGCGTCTTCGCCCAGCAGCCGGCGCAGTTCGGCGGCATCCGAGACTTCCGCCCAGTGGGCCAGAAACGGGCGCGTCAGCGTGGTGACTTCGAACTCGGAAAGCAATGCATCTCGCAATCGCTTGCCTTCGCCGAGGTCGTGCTCTCCCTCCATGCGTAGCGTCTCGAGCAGGCTGTCGACATATTCAGGATCGTTCTGCGGCACGATGCCCAAGGCATCACCCGGCTCGTAGCTGAGCCCCGAGCCTTCCAGCGAGAGTTCGAGGTGACGGGTTTCCTTGGCGGAACCTCGGCCATTGAGTATCAGAGAGTCGAGCACCTCGGCCTGGAAGGGGTTCTTTTTCGAGTACGGCGAGGCTTCTGCCGCGCTTCCTCCGCTTGGCATTGCCATTCCCGCGTTGGCCGCTGCGTTGCTGCCGGCGCCGGAGAGTTCGGCGTAGCGGTCGAGCGCGGCTTCTATCCACGCTTCGGCGGGTTCTTCGTAATCGACGTCGCAATCCTGGCGATCGAAGATACGCTCGCCACCCAGCTCGGCGAAGCGGGCGTCGAGGTTCTTGCCGATTTGACAGAAATGCTCGTAGCTGGAGTCGCCAAGCGCAAGAACGGAAAAGCGTACGCCTTCAAGCTTCGGCGCCTTGCGGCCGTACATCAGCTCATAGAAGCCTTCGGCGGTATCGGGCGGGTCGCCTTCTCCCTGGGTACTCACCACGATCAGGAAGTTGGTGACGTCCTTGAAATGCTTCTTGTCGAAGTCGGCCATATCGGCCAGACGTATATTGAAGCCGCGTGCGCGGGCACGGTCGGCGGCCAGTTCGGCGACGCCTTCGGCGTTGCCCGTCTGGCTACCGTAGAGCACGGTGATTTCCGGCAGTGTTGCCGAAGCATCGGCCGGCTGGGCTGGCAATGACGAGGACGAGAAAGCAGTATTACCTTGAGCGTTTAATCCGGCGATATAACCGCTCAGCCATGTCATCTGTTCGGCGCTCAGCCCGCCGAGCGCCTCATTCAGCCGTCTGGCCTGTTCGGCATTCAGCGGACTGTTGGTGTCGGACAGGAGACCTTGTGACATCAGATAGCCTTATCTCGTTCTGGAATAGGGTGGCATGCTAAGGCTTTTCGCAAAGCATTAAAAATTATATATAGCGATTTTCTTATTCGTAATTGGAATTTAACTGGCGTCGCGGCCAGCGCATGGGTGTGCAATAGAGCGATCGTAGCCGCCACCGCTAGCTTAGCTCGTCGGGGCGGCTGACGGTTGCGACATATGGAAAAAGCCCCCTTCAGCGGGGGCTGAAGGGGGCCGGGAATGCGTATTTGAATCGGGTTCAGGCAGAACGCACCAGGCGTTGCGGGACTTCTTGGGCAGCGTGGTCTTCCTGCGCTTGCGCCTCCTCCTTGGCCAGGCGCGCCTTGCGTGTCTTGCCGGCGCGTGAGGGAGGCTGACAGATGCCGCAGACGAAGCTCGACGTCGGGCTGTGGGCATGGGCGACGAGATGGCCCTTGCAGCTTTTGCAGGCGGACAGCTGCAACAGGTCGCTTTCGAAGAAGCGCACCAGGGTCCAGGCGCGGGTCAGCCCGAGAACCGGCTCGGCGTCGTCCAGCGACACCTGCTCCAGATAGAGCCGGAACGCCTTGACGAAGGCTTCCATGCGCTCGCAGCCGAGCTCTTCGTTGAGGCTGCGGTAGATGTTGTAGAACAGCGAGGAGTGAATGTTCGGCAGCCAGGTCATGTACCAGTCGGTGGAGAATGGCAGCATGCCCTTGGGCGGCGACATGCCGCGCACTTCCTTGTAGAGCTTGATGAGACGGCCACGGCTCAGGTCGGTCTCGGTTTCCAGCACTTGCAGGCGGGCGCCGAGCTCGATCAGCTCGATGGCCAGTTGGACCTGCATCATTTCACTGACAAGGCTCTTCTCGGTCATGACATCAGGCTCCTTTCTTCGCCGCTGTCATCGGTACGACACGGTCGGCCGCCATGAGCAGAGCGGCATGGGTCTGCCCGAGGCCCTGTTCACGGGGATTATTGACCAGTTGCTGCAGCTGGGCGGCATCGTCGAAACACAACCGGCACAACAGCTGGTTGGTGCGTGACAGCTGGCTCAGCTGCTTGACGGAGAGCGAGGACAGCAGGTCGGCCATCGATTCGCCGATTTTCAGGCGGAACATGGCGGTGGCCCGGTCCTCACTCAGCAGCCGTTGCACCAGCAGCAGGTAGGAAAGGTTGATGTCGCGGATGTCATCCAGAAGGCTGTCGATTTGCATTGTCATTCCCGAGAGTATCGTTATAAGGGTCAAGGCCCGATGCTGCCTTGGCCAGACATCACAACGGCTGTGAGGTCGTTATGGGATGCATTCTGAGGCATTTTTGTGAAAAATCTAGTATTTTTTTACACAATAGACACATTAAAGTTACGTTATTCAAACGAAGCGGGGCATGATGTATATGTTTAACGTGCTGTTATTAAAGATTATTTTTTTAAAAAACTGTAAATGGATACATAGATACAAAAATGTGAAATAAAACGGTGGTCGATAACTGCGTTTTTTTGATGCTGCTGTTACATTCGGATGGAGCGGGCCGCCGGGGCAATCCCCCGCCTCTTGGCGACGACTGTTTTTCGGCGCGACCGATTTCGGCGCCCGGGAGTGGCCGCAGTCGATAAGACAGGCTGCGAAATGGCCCAGTGCCTCGGCGGGTGGCCTTGCGCTGCATAAGTGAATAAAGCCTTTGACGGCGGGCTCGGCGGTGGTGCTAGTATCGGTAATCATCCGTAACGCCCCTTGTCCTGTAGCGTTGTTGAATCCACACGACAGGCGGTTGTGGCATGACTGACGAGGCGACCGTCCCGAGTGAGCGGGGCAGGTCGTTTTTTGGCAATTTCCTTCTG
Organism: Halomonas sp. WWR20; assembly: GCF_054602495.1. NCBI lineage: Bacteria > Pseudomonadati > Pseudomonadota > Gammaproteobacteria > Oceanospirillales > Halomonadaceae > Halomonas > Halomonas sp. WWR20. The sequence goes on along the minus strand of NZ_JBTRHR010000004.1, from coordinate 144,694 downwards.
GCGAGTGGCTCAATGAATCCGGTTTCCCTGCCTTTCACTCGTGACGAATATGCACAGCGCCTATGGAAAGTGCGCACGGCTATGGCAAGCCGGGGCATCGACGTGTTGATCGTCAGCGATCCTTCCAACATGGCGTGGCTGACCGGTTACGATGGCTGGTCCTTCTATGTGCATCAGTGCGTTCTTCTGGGATTGGAGGGCGAACCGGTATGGTACGGTCGACGCATGGATGCCAATGGTGCGCTGCGCACCTGCTGGATGGCGCCGGACAACATCACCTACTATCCGGACTATTACGTCCAGAACCCCGATATGCATCCGATGGACTACCTGGCGCAGTCGATCCTGCCGGATCGTTGCTGGCACGAAGGTGTCATCGGGGTGGAGATGGACAACTATTACTTTTCCGCCCGGGCGTATCAGAGCTTGGTGAAGGAACTGCCCCACGCGCACATCATCGATAGCAATGCCTTGGTCAACTGGTGCCGGGCCATCAAGTCGCCGCAGGAAGTTGCTTACATGCGCGTGGCGGCGCGAATCGTCGAAGGCATGCATTCGCGTATTCTGGAGGTGATCGAGCCGGGGCTGGCCAAGAGTAAGCTGGTCTCCGAGATCTATCGCGTGGGCATCGAGGGCTGGACCGACGGGCAGGGTCTCGTTCATGGTGGCGACTACCCAGCCATCGTGCCGCTGCTGCCCACCGGCAGCGATGCCGCGGCACCGCACCTGACATGGGACGACACGCCGTTTCGCGAAGGTGAAGGCACCTTCTTCGAGATTGCCGGCTGCTACAAGCGCTACCATGCGCCCATGTCGCGTACCGTCTATCTGGGCAAGCCGCCGCGGGATTTCATTCGTGGCGAGTCGGCACTGCTCGAGGGCATCGAGAATGGCTTGGCCGTCGCCAAGCCGGGCAATCGCTGCAGCGACATCGCCATGGCGCTGGGTGCGGCGATGGACAAGTACGGTTTTGACCGGGGCGGCGCACGGTGTGGCTATCCCATCGGGATCAGTTACCCGCCCGACTGGGGCGAGCGCACCATGAGCTTGCGCCCCTCCGACGATACGCTCCTCGAGCCCGGGATGACCTTCCATTTCATGCCCGGCCTGTGGGTCGATGACTGGGGGCTGGAAATCACCGAGCCGATCCTGATCACCGAAACCGGCGCCGAGCCGCTGTGCAATTTTCCGCGCCAGCTATTCGTTAAATGACGTAGCTGTTGATCGATAGACACACTGGCTGTCACAGGAGCTTTCCCTATGAGCAAACGGCCCAGCCCGATCTCCGCCACCGTCGACTTTGACGCCGAAGGCGTGCAGCACGGCTTTCTCAAGTTGCCGGTGTCACATGACGAGTCCGCCTGGGGCGCGGTGATGATTCCCGTCACCGTCATCAAGAACGGCGAGGGCCCCACGGCGCTGCTGACCGCGGGCAATCATGGCGATGAGTACGAAGGCATCACTGCGCTATTGAAACTCTCGAGCGACCTTGCCGCCGACGAGGTACAGGGTCGGGTGATCATCGTGCCGATGATGAACCTGCCCGCCGCCGAGGTAGGGCGGCGGACCTCGCCGATGGACGGCGGCAATCTCAATCGCAGCTTTCCCGGCGACCCCGACGGTAGCGTGACCCAGCAGATTGCCGACTATTTCACCCGCACGCTGGTGCCGATGTGCGACGTGGCGCTCGATTTGCATTCGGGAGGGCGCACGCTGGATATCGTGCCCTTCGCCGCGGCCCATCGGCTGGAGGATCGCGCCCAGGAAACGGCCAGTCTGGCGGGCGCCTGCGCCTTCGGAGCGCCCTACGCAATGATGATGTTCGAGCTCGACGCCGCCAGGCTCTATGACACGGCGGTGGAAAGCCAAGGCAAGACCTTTGTCACTACCGAACTCGGCGGGGGCGGCTCGACCACGCCGGAGCGCATGGCCATCTCCGAGCGGGGGATCCGTAATTTCCTCATTCATTACGGCCTGGTGGCGGGTGAGGTGGAAATGCCTGCCGAGCCGCAAGTCTATGTGGATATGCCCGATGCCTCCTGTTATGTGCAGAGCGAGCACAACGGCATACTGGAGTTGGCCTTTGCGCTAGGCGATACGGTGAACAAGGGCGATGTCATCGCGCGTATTCATGACATGACCCGCACCGGTACGCCTCCGGTGGAGTACCGGGCCGGACGTGATGGTATTCTCGTTGCCCGGCGCTTTCCGTCGCAGATTCATATGGGCGATACGTTGGCGGTGATCGCCGAGGTGGTCGAGACGCTGGAGCGCGGCTGAACATGGCCCGGAAATGCCGGGTCGGATTTTTGCCGCCGCATCGGAGAACGCAGTGCCATGAAACTCGACCGCTACGATCTAAAGATACTCGAGATTCTCGCCGTGGATGGGCGTATTACCAAGTCACGGCTGGCCGAGGCTATCAATCTCTCCATCAGTCCCTGCTGGGAGCGGGTCAAGCGGCTGGAAAAAGCCGGTATCATTGAAGGTTACGAGGCGCGTATCAATGCGCGCCTGCTGGTCAAGTGCACTCCGGTATGGATGCAGATCGAACTCAAGGCGCACAATGCCGAAAGTTTCTCGCGCTTCGAAAACGCCATGCGCGAGACACCCGAGGTAACCGAGTGCGTTGCAGTAGGGGGCGGTGTCGATTATCTGGTCAAGGTCGAGGCCGACAGCATCGACGCCTATCAGCGGCTTATCGATGCCTGGCTGGTCTCCGATCTGGGGATCGAGCGCTACTTTACCTATATCGTCACCAAGACCGTCAAGCAGCAGGCGCCAGCCTTGAGGCTTGCAGCTGAATAAACCCGCATGCCCAGGAATCAAACGCGACGTGAATTTATCGGCACCCAGTGGGTTGCCGGGAAGATTTGTCGTTGTGGTGGGGGTAGAATGGCGCCTCCTTTCTCTGATGCTCCTGTCTCGTCATGTCTGATGCTCCCGCTCGAATCGCCCCGTGTGTTGCCATCGTCGGTGCCGGTCCCGCCGGGCTGATGGCCGCCGACATCCTCAGTGAGCATGGCGCAAGCGTAGAGATTTTCGAGGCGATGCCCACCGCCGGGCGCAAGTTCCTGATGGCCGGCGTGGGGGGCATGAATATCACCCACAGCGAGCCCAAGCCTGCGTTCGTGGCCCGTTATGGCGAGCGTGCCGATGAGGTGGCGCGCTGGCTCGAGGATTTCGATGCCGCGGCGCTGCGTGAATGGGTTCATGGGCTGGGCATCGAGACCTTCGTCGGCTCCTCGGGGCGGGTGTTTCCCACCGAGATGAAGGCGGCGCCACTGCTGAGGGCCTGGCTCAGGCGGTTGCGCGAGCGTGGCGTGACGCTGCATACCCGCCATCGCTGGCAGGGGTGGCATGCCGACGGCAGTCTGCGCATCGTCCAGAGAGAAAAAGAGCTGAGCGTGCACGCCGATGCCGTGGTATTGGCCTTGGGCGGCGGCAGCTGGCCACGGCTCGGTGCCAATGGCGCTTGGGTGCCCTGGCTGCAGGCCAAGGGCGTGGCGGTCAGCACGCTGCGCCCGGCCAATTGTGGCTTCGAGGTGGCCGGCTGGAGCGCGCTGCTGCGTGAACGCTTCGCCGGCGCGCCGCTCAAGCCGGTGGGCCTGTCGCTGGCGAGCCACGAGCCGGGGCGTAGCGGCGAAATGGTTCTTACCGTCCAGGGCGTCGAGGGCAGCCTGATTTATGCCTTTTCCGCGGCGATTCGCGAGCGCATTGCACGCCAGGAGCAATGTACCGTATTCCTCGATCTTGCACCCGACCGACCTCTCGATGAGTTGACCCGCCGCTTGAACAAGCCGCGAGGACGCAAGTCGCTGTCCAAGCATCTGCGGGCGCGGGCTGGCATCGAGGGCGCCAAGGCAGCTCTTTTACATGAACTGGCGCCGCGGGAATACCTTGACGATCCGGCGATGCTGGCGCGAACCCTCAAGGCGTTGCCGCTGACACTGATCGCGGCGCGACCGCTGGCGGAGGCGATCAGCAGCGCCGGCGGCGTCGCCTTCGATTCGTTAGAGACGCGACTGATGCTGCGCGACCTGCCCGGCGTATTCTGTGCCGGAGAGATGCTCGACTGGGAGGCGCCCACCGGCGGCTATTTGCTTACCGCCTGCTTCGCCAGCGGGACGGTGGCGGCGCGCGGTGTGCTCGAATGGCTTGGCTCGGTTACGCCGCACTAAAGACACTTCCGTCTCTGCAGAAAAAATCTCATCTTCTCCGCTTAACTGCGAAAGAAAGTCTCCCCCGCGCCGTCAGGGACAAAAAGTCTCGTACGTCTTTCTCCCGTAGCCTGTAGGTATTGGGATGAGCCCGCTCATCCGCCATTCGTAAATCCGGTGCGTCTCATCATGACTCACGATTCAACGACTTGTTCGCGTACCGGTGTGGTCAGGAGGTGCAGCATGAAACTCAACGATCCGCGTCTGTTTCGTCAATATGCCTATGTCGACGGCAAGTGGACCCACGGCGACGGCGGCCGCGAAGAGGCGGTCACCGATCCGGCGACCGGTGAAACGCTGGGCCACATTCCCTGGCTGGAAGCGCATCAGATCAATGCTGCGGTGGATGCTGCGGATAGCGCCTTCGTGCAGTGGCGGGCGCTGCGTGCCGATGAACGCGCCGAGCGCTTGATGACCTGGTTCGATCTGCTGCTCGCCAACCGCGAAGACTTGGCGACGATCATGACCTTGGAGCAGGGCAAGCCGCTGCCCGACGCGCGCGGCGAGGTGGAGTACGGCGCCAGCTTCATCAAGTGGTTCGCCGAGGAGGGCAAGCGCACTTTCGGCCAGACCATTCCCAGCCATATTCCCAACGCCGCGCTGGGCACCTTGAAAGAGCCGGTAGGGGTCGCCGTGCTGATCACGCCGTGGAACTTTCCGTTGGCGATGATCACCCGCAAGGCCGCCGCCGCGCTGGCCGCCGGCTGTACGGTAATCGTCAAGCCAGCCGGCGAGACGCCGTTTTCCGCACTGGCGCTGGCTGAACTGGCCGAGCGTGCCGGGATCCCGGCGGGGGTGTTCAACGTGGTATTGGGCGAAGCCTCCGAGGTTTCGAAGATCTTGTGCGCGGAAGAGCGCGTCAAGGCGTTGTCGTTTACCGGCTCCACCCGGGTGGGGCGCCTGCTGCTCGAGCAGAGCGCCAGCACCGTCAAGCGGGTGTCGCTGGAGCTGGGCGGCAATGCGCCGTTCATCGTCGGTCCCGATATGGATCCGCGCGAGGCGGCGGCGGCCGCCGTGGCGGCCAAGTTTCAGACCGCCGGCCAGGACTGTCTGGCGGCCAACCGCATCCTGGTGCACGAGTCGCTGCATGACGAGTTCGTCGCGGAATTCACCGATCTCATGAAAATGCTCAAGGTGGGCAACGGCCTGATCGGCGAAATCGATATCGGCCCGCTGATTCATGGCGCGGCGGTGGACAAGGCGGCGAGCATTGTCGATGACGCACTGTCGCGCGGCGCTACGCTGGTACATGGCAGCCAGGCCATGGCGCCGGGTCCCAACTTCTTCATGCCGACGCTGCTCACCGGCGTCACGCCCGAGATGAAAGTGTGGCGCGAGGAGAACTTCGCCCCGGTGGCGGGGATCACCGCCTACCACGACGATGATGAAGTGATCGCGATGGCCAACGATACCGAATACGGGCTGGCGGCTTATGTCTACACCCACGATATTCGGCGAATCTGGAAACTGCTGCGGGGCCTGGAGTACGGCATGGTCAGTGTCAACTCGGTGAAGATGACCGGCCCGCCGATTCCCTTCGGGGGCGTCAAGCAGTCCGGGCTGGGACGCGAGGGCGGCACTGCCGGCATCGAGGAGTATCTGGATACCAAGTATTACTGTCTGGGGGGGATGGGCTCCGTGTCGGGAAGCTGATCGCCTGGGAAGTTAGCTGCGCTCGGCCATACGGCGTTGGATGTTGATTCGGACATGCTCATTTACAACAGTAAACTCGTGTGCGAGCCCAGTCCGCTGTCTCATCAAAGTCCGCCTTGTCTGGCCTTCGCTCGCAGAGCTTCTCCGTATTTTTCATAAGAATTATCATTTGAAACAGGAGGCTGCCATGAGCGCCCATCAGGACTTGATCGACCGCGACCGCAAGGTGACCTTTCACGCGTCCACGCATCTGCGCGATTTTGCGCATGGCGATGCGCCGGGGCGGGTGATTGCCGGCGGCAAGGGCATCACGGTCGTCGACCAAGATGGCCGCGAGCTGATCGACGGCTTCGCCGGGTTGTATTGCGTCAATATCGGTTACGGACGCACCGAGATGGCCGAGGCGATCTACAAGCAGGCGTTGGAGCTCTCCTATTACCATACCTACGTCGGGCACTCCAACGCGCCGCTGATCGAGCTCTCCGAGAAGATTCTCAAGCTCGCCGGCCCCGGCATGTCCAAGGTCTACTATGGGATGTCGGGCTCCGATGCCAACGAGACGCAGCTCAAGATCGTGCGCTATTACAACAATGTGCTCGGGCGTGCCCAGAAGAAGAAGATCATCTCGCGCCAGCGTGGCTATCACGGCTCGGGTATCGCTTCCGGCTCGCTGACGGGCCTCAAGGCCTTTCACGATCATTTCGATCTGCCCATCGACACCATCCGCCACACCGAGGCGCCGTACTACTATCATCGCGGTGCCGAGCAGGAGGGCATGAGCGAGCGCGAGTTCTCCCAGCACTGTGCGGCCAAGCTCGAGGAGATGATCCTGGCCGAGGGGCCGGACACCGTGGCCGCCTTTATCGGCGAGCCGGTGCTGGGGACCGGGGGGATCGTGCCGCCGCCGGAAGGTTACTGGGAGGCGATTCAGGCCGTGCTGGCCAAGTATGATGTCCTGCTGATTGCCGACGAGGTGGTGTGCGGCTTCGGGCGTATCGGCACCGACTTCGGCTCGCACTACTACAACATCAAGCCGGACCTGATCACCGTGGCCAAGGGCCTGACCAGCGCCTACCAGCCGCTGTCCGGAGTGATCGTGGGTGACAGGGTGTGGCAAGTGCTCGAGCAGGGGACCGGGGAATACGGTCCTATCGGCCATGGCTGGACCTACTCCGGTCATCCGCTGGGGGCGGCCGCAGGGCTGGCCAACCTGGCGATCATCGAGCGTGAGGGGCTGACCCAGAACGCCGCCGAAACCGGCGCCTACCTGCAGAGCCGGATGCAGTCGACCTTCGCCGAACATCCGCTGGTGGGCAACGTGCGTGGTGTGGGCATGCTGGCAGCGCTGGAGTTCTCGCCCGCCAGGGCCAGCCGTGCGCATTTCGATCCGGGGCTCAAGGTGGGACCGCGTGTCAGCGCCGCTGCGCTGGAGGAAAACCTGATCGCCCGCGCCATGCCGCAAGGCGACATCCTCGGTTTCGCGCCGCCGTTGGTGGTCAGCCGAGACGAGGTGGATGAGATCGTGGCCCGGGCCAAGCGCGCGGTGGACAGGGTGACCGATGAACTCACACGCTCAGGCGACTTGGGCTGATCAGGCGCGCGCCGAGCTTGACCATCGTTCATTGATATCCAGGCGCTAGTTATGGATTTCGCCGCAACCCGCTTGCGGCGTTATCGTGTGGGGCTTGGATGACGGGAGGAGGCATGACCCAGCACAGTCACGGCGTGACGCTGGAATCGATTTACCAGGCGCGCAAACGCATCGGCGGACAGGTGACGCGCACGCCGCTGGTCCGCTCGCAGTCGTTGTCCCGCCGCTTCGATGCCGAGATCCTGCTCAAGCTGGAGACCCAGCAGCCCAGCGGGGCATTCAAGTTGCGTGGCGCGACCAACATGATTGCCGCGTTGATGGAGGCGCTTGACCCCGAGCGCCTGCAACGCGGGGTGACCACCGCCTCCACCGGCAATCACGGCCGTGCGGTGGCCTATGCCGCGGCGCGTCTGGGCGTACCGGCGGTGATCTGCCTGTCGCGGTTGGTGCCGCACAACAAGATACGCGCCATCGAGGCGCTGGGCGCCGAGGCGCGTCGTGTCGGTCAGAGCCAGGATCAAGCCTTCCAGGAAGTGACGCGGCTGGTCGACGAGGAGGGCATGCTGTCGATTCCGCCCTTCGACGATCCGCTGATCGCCAGCGGCCAGGGCACCATCGGCGTGGAGCTCATCGAGGATGCCCCCGAGCTCGATCAGGTGATCGTGGGGCTCTCCGGCGGCGGGCTGCTTGGCGGCATCGGCGCGGCGCTCAAGGGATTGAAACCATCGGTGCGTGTCACCGGTGTCAGTCTCTGCCAGGGAGCCGCAATGTGGGAGAGCCTGCGGGCCGGGCATCCGGTGGCCGTCGAAGAGGTCGCGAGCCTGGGCGATTCGCTGGGGGGCGGCATCGGTCTCGACAATCGCTGCACCTTCGCGCTGGTGAAAGAGGTCATGGACGCCCATTGCCAGGTCTCGGAAGTCGCTATCGCCCGGGCCATGGTCGAGATTCTCGAGCACGAAAAACTGCTAGTCGAGGGGGCCGCGGCAGTCGGTCTGGCGGCGCTCGAGGAGCAGGGGCTCGACGTGCGCGGCCAGACGGTGGCGCTGATTCTGTCCGGCAATGGCGTGTCGCTGGCCACCTTCGACCAGGCAAGACAGTTGGCCAATGGCTAGGCTTGCACGTATGGGATTAACGCTTCAATTCGAGAGGACGACATGCAGCTCTATCAACGCGATGCCATCGAAGCGGCAGTGAAAATCGATCATGACGCGCTGGCCACGGTAGAGGGGGGCTTTGCCGCGCTGGGTCGCGGCGAGGTGGTGCAGCCACCGATCCTGTCGATGGTCATCGAGGAATCCAACGGCGAGGTGGACGTCAAGACGGCGCATATTCGCGGTTTCGAGCGTTTCGCCATCAAGGTCAGTCCGGGATTCTTCGACAATCCCAAGCTGGGCCTGCCGAGTCTTAACGGATTGATGATGGTGTTCTCCGCCAAGACCGGGCTGGTCGACGCGGTACTCTTCGATGAAGGCTACTTGACTGCGGTGCGCACCGCACTGGCGGGGGCCCTCGCCGCCAAGCATCTGTCGCGTGACAATAGCCGCCGCGTGGCGGTGCTCGGCGCCGGCGAGCAAGCCGAGTTGCAGGTCGAGGCGCTTAAGTTGGTACGCGATATCGACACGCTGGAGGTCTGGACACGCCGGCGCGAGGCCGGCGAGACCTATGCCGAGAAGATGCGTGAGCGCGGCTTCACGGTGAACGTGCATGACCGGGCCAAGGTCGCCTGCGAGCAGGCCGACATCGTGATCACCACCACACCGGCGCGCGATCCCATCCTCGAAGCCTCGGATCTTCCCGAGGGCGTTCATGTCACCGCCATGGGCTCCGACAGCCCCGAAAAGCGCGAGCTGGGCGAGTCCGTGCTCACCCGCGCCGACGCCTTCGTCTGTGACACCCGCCCCCAGAGCGAAACCAGTGGCGAGCTCAAGGCATTCCGCGGTGTGGGCGATCTTAAGGGGCCGGTGCAAGTGCCATTCGCCGTCTATGAGCTGGGCAAGGTAATTGCCGAGCGTCAGAGACTGCGTGTGTCGGACAACAGCATCACCGTCTGCGATCTCACCGGGACCGGGGTGCAGGATACGGCCATCGCCAACTTCGCCCTCGCGCGGCTGGCCAGCTCCTAGCGTGCAAGCCGGCTACAGCCCGGTCGCTTCGTCGAGGCCGAGATGGATATTCATCGACTGGACTGCTGCGCCGGCTGCGCCCTTGCCGAGGTTGTCGAGCCGAGCGACCAGTGCCAGGTGCGCTTCGCCACCGAACACGAAAATGTCGACACGGTTGGTATCGTTGGCCCCCTGGACATCGAAGAAGCCGTTATCCAGATTATCGGCGTCATCCAGGGGCATGATGTTTACAAAACGTTCCCCGTCGTAGTGCCGCAGGTAGGCGTCACGAATCGCCTCAGCGCTGGCGCGCGGGGCGAGATGGGAAACGTGCAGCGGCACGGTGACGCTCAGGCCCTTAAGGAAGGGGCCGACCACCGGGTTGAATACCGGTGGCGTGGTTAGCCCACCATGCAGACGCATCTCCGGCAAGTGCTTGTGCGCCAGCGGCAGGGCGTAGGGGCGCGGCGCGGCCAGACGCCCTTGGGTATCGGCCTCATATTCGGCTATCAGCTTCTTGCCGCCGCCACTGTAGCCGGTCAGCGAGAAGGCCGATAGCGGATAGTCGGCGGGCAGCAGTCCGGCATCGACCAGCGGGCGTACCAGCATCACGAAGGCGCTGGCGTGGCAGCCGGGATTGGCGATGCGTTTGCCATGACGAATGTGCTCACGCTGTCTGGGGGCCAGCTCCGGCAGGCCGTAGACCCAGTCATCTGCGGTGCGAAAGGCGGTGCTCGCATCGATGAGGCAGGTATCGGGATTGTCCACCAGCGATGCCGCCTCGCGTGAGGCATCGTCGGGCAGACACAAAAAGGCGACATCGGCGGCATTGAGCAGGCGGGCACGCTCGGCGGTGTCCTTGCGCTTGTCGCTGTCGATACGCAGCAGCTCGATATCGTCACGCTGCTCGAGATAGTCGAGCAGCCGCAGCCCGGTGGTCCCTTCCTGTCCGTCCACGTAAATCTTGAATGCCATGGGAATCTCTCTGCGCCAAGCTGGCGCGCGTATGCATTGATGGCTTGAGGGATATTGTGCGGAGATTTGCATCATTTGTCATATGCGTACCCGCTGCCAGTACTGCAATCGGGGGTAACGCGTCGGGTGGGCCGAGACGGCCTAGCGTTTTCTAGGCAATCGCCACCAGGGTCAACAGTCGCTGCTCGTCGATCGCGTACTGGCCATCGACCACGGTGCCCGCCGGCCACTGTGGGCTGAGTGCTTTCAACAGGCGCAACCTGACCTGGGGGGCATCGAGACGATCCAGATCACTCTCGGCGTCCTGAAAGTAGAAGCGCACCTTTACCAGTGGATACAGCGCCTTGAACAGGCTCTCCTTGAGCGAAAAGACCTGCGTGACGAAATGGCCATGACGAGTGGCGGGCAGGCGCTGCAGGTATTCGTGCTCGCGGGGGGTGAGGATCTGTGGCGCTAGCTTTCGCGCACGTTCGCCGGACAGCAGCTGTTCCGCATCGACCCCCAGCCCACGGTAGCTGGTGGCATCGCCGACAATGGCGGCCGCGAAATCCCCGCTATGGGTAATCGAGCCGACCACACCTTCGGGCCACTGTGGCGCGCGATCCGCGCCGATTTCTGGCACCTGCCGTCCTCCGGTCAGCCGCTGGATGGCCTCGCGAGCACACAGCCGGCCGGCCAGGAACTCGGCCTGTCGTTTGGCCACCGCCGTAAGCAAGCCCTGCGGCGGATTGATGTGATGCTCCGCAAAGGCTTGCGATGTCATCTGCGCTGTATCGAAACGGGTGCTCATCCAGCGCGTGCCCTCGAGAACGATGGGCAGGGGCCAAGCATCCTCAAACGAATGACAAACGGGGGAAGAATAGGACGTTACGCTCATCTGCCTATTATGACGCGCCGACAGCGAGACATAAACGGTATGTTGCGCTCTCGCGAGCTGGCCCGATCCCGGGTCCGCTGCCAAGCTGTAAACAAGGGCCGGGCAACGCAAACGCTGGACAGTTTTAGGGGCAACGAATGGCAACGGACCGGCATGAGTCTTCCCGGCGTGCCGGTAACGCTTACGCTCAACGCGCTACAGCTCGACGTCAAGGGGTACGACAACGCAGGGACAGGCGGACTGGAATGGAGGAGCGCTGTCCGGGGAGGGTGAGATGGGCTTCTCGCGCTGGACCTTGGATCTCGATCTGCATGTCGAGCAGTTGCCGCTGTCGATTTCGGCAGCATCGTCGGCCAAGCGATTCGCGAGGCATTGGAAAATCTTCTCTCTTCGCCGCTCGAGACGCTATCGGCAATGACGGGCGACGACAGCCATAACGCCGATGAAAATAACGCCGAGAACGCTGAAGAAGCTTCCGGCGATACGGGCAATGCGGCAGACCAGCCACAAGAAGGTGCGGGAGAAGGTGCGACGGAGCGCGGCTCGGGAATTTATGACCGGGCCAGGGCACGCCATTGATTCCATCGACTTCGATTGGCGAGGGCGGCCGAGCCTGAAAATGAACTAGAGTCACACTACTGACGCACGATATGCCGAGGTCGCCATGCGCGCTATTCATCCCGCCAAGGGGAACCGTCGCTGCCTGGTATGGCTGGCTTGCCTGCTGGGGGGTGTGTTGCTGGCGTGGCTGGCCAGTGCCCAGGAGACACGTCACAGCGCACTGGTGCTAACCGTTGACGGCAGTATCAGCCCCGCTGCCAGCGACTATTTTCAACGTGGATTGCGTATGGCCGAAGCGCAGGACGCCGAGCTGCTGATCCTGCGGCTCGATACGCCCGGCGGGCTGGATGCGTCGATGCGCGACATGATCGGCGCGATGCTGGCCTCGAAAGTGCCGGTGGCGGTATATGTCGCGCCAAGTGGCGCGCGCGCCGCGAGTGCCGGTACCTATCTGCTTTATGCCAGCCATGTGGCGGCCATGGCTCCGGCGACGCGCCTCGGTTCGGCGACACCGGTGCAGATTGGCGGTGGCGGTGGGTTGCCGGGGGACGGTGAGGAACCCAATACGCCGGCGCCGAACGATGCCGAAAATGGCAAACGACGTGGCGAGACGGCTATGGAGCGCAAGGTGCTCGAGGACGCCGTGGCCTATATTCGTAGCCTGGCCGAGCGTCACGAACGCAATGCCGACTGGGCCGAGAGCGCGGTGCGTGACGCCATGAATCTTAACGCCCGCGAGGCGCTCGAGCGCAATGTAATCGACGTGGTCGCGGCGGATATTGACGATCTGCTGCAGCAGATCGATGGCCGGCAGGTGGTCATGAGCGACGGCGAGCGTGAGCTGGACACCGCCAATCTGACTCTTGAGCGCTTCGATCCCGACTGGCGTACCGAACTGCTGTCGATCATCGCCGATCCCAATATCGCGTATTTTCTGATGATCGTGGGGTTCTACGGTCTTATCTTCGAGTTGCTCAGCCCCGGTGCGTTGTTCCCCGGAGTGATCGGCGCCATCTGCCTGCTGCTAGCGCTGTTCGCGTTCCAGGTGCTGCCGGTCAACTATGCCGGGCTGGCGCTGGTGCTGCTGGGGCTGGGGCTGATCGTCGGCGAGGCCTTGATGCCCAGCTTCGGCATTCTCGGCATCGGCGGTATCGTCGCTTTCGTTACCGGTTCGGTGATTCTCATGGATGACCAATATATGGCCGTTTCGCTGCCTTTGATCGGCGGCGTGGCGCTGGTCGCTTCGGGCCTGATGCTGTGGGTGGCGGTGCGCTTCATGCAACTGCGCAAGCGCCGGCCCCACTCGGGGCAGGAGGACATGATCGGAGCGATCGCGGTGGCGCTCGACGATTTCACCAGCAAAGACGTTTCCACGCGCGGCTTTTCCGCACGGGGCCACGTACGCCTGAATGGCGAGCGCTGGAACGCTACCAGCCGCGAGTCGATACAGAAGAATCAACGCCTGCGAGTGGTCGCCATCGATGGCCTGACCGTCGAGGTGATGCCGGCAGAGCCCCCACCACCTTCGTCGTGATGACGGGCCCAGTTGCGTGATGTCGCATGTTCAAGGAGGTTAGCCATGATCATTTCCTATCTCGTCCCAGTGGTGCTGGTGCTGTTATTGCTGGCCGCATCGATCCGTATCCTGCCGGAGTACAAGCGTGGCGTAGTGTTCTTCCTGGGGCGCTTTCAAGGAGTCAAGGGGCCGGGGCTGTTTTTCCTGATTCCCATCGTACAGAAGATGGAAGTGGTGGACCTGCGCGTGATTACACTCGACGTTCCCGAGCAGGACGTGATCTCCCGCGACAACGTCACCGTGCGCGTCAATGCAGTATTGTACTTTCGTGTCGTCGATCCGGAGAGGGCGATCATCAAGGTCGAACATTTCGTCATCGCCACCAGCCAGTTGGCGCAGACCACACTGCGCTCGGTGCTCGGTAAACACGATCTCGACGAGATGCTCTCCGAACGCGACAGGCTCAACAACGACATTCAGGAGATTCTCGACGTGCAGACCGAGGAGTGGGGCATCAAGGTCGCCAATGTCGAGATCAAGCACGTCGATCTCGACGAGACCATGATTCGCGCCATCGCTCGCCAGGCCGAGGCTGAACGGGAGCGGCGTGCCAAGGTCATTCACGCCGAGGGCGAGTTGCAGGCGTCACAGAAGTTGGTCGAGGCTGCCAACGTGATGTCGGCGAACTCGGCGGCACTGCAGCTGCGCTACCTGCAGACCTTAAGCGACATGAGCAACAAGAACGCCTCGACCATCGTGTTTCCATTGCCTATGGACATCATGGAGGCCTTCAAGCATATGAATGTCGCAAAGCGCGGCGCAAACGACAGCGAGACGTCGCACGATACCTGAGCGAGGCCACGCCGACTCCCGCCACATGCAGACGGCTGGTAGACTGTGCGCTTTTCCTGCCACGAGAGGGAATCTCATGCCTATCAGCCGTCCGGCCAGCCAGCATCTGGCCATCTTCGATCTCGACGACACGCTGCTGGACGGCGACTGCACCGGCTTGTGGATGCACTGGCTGGTCAAGTGCGGCTGGGTGGCGGACGGCGAACGTTTTCTTGCCGAGGTAGCGCGCCAGGACACACATTACCGCAGCGGTGAGCTCGACATGGATGCACACCTGCGTTTTGTCCTGGCGCCGCTGGTCGGACGCCATCGCGACGAGGTCAACGTCGAGGTCGAGCGCTTCGTGGCCAGCGAGATCTGTCCACGCCTGATGCAGCCGGGGCTTGAAAGACTCGCCGAACATCGCCGCGATGGCCATGTCACGTTGATCATCTCTGCTTCGATGCGCCATCTGGTCGAGCCCATTGCGCGTTTCACCGGCGCCGACGATGCGCTGGCGACGCGTCCGGCCTTCGATGCCGAGGGCCTTTTCACCGGCGCCCCTACGGGCACCGTGACCTACCGCGATGGCAAATTGCAGGCGCTTGAAGAGTGGCTGGCGGCGCGTGACGCCGAACATGCCCGGCCCACGATATTATGGGGCTACAGCGACTCGCACAACGACCTGCCGCTGCTTGAGCATGTCGACCATCCCCATGCCACCCAGGCGGACGAGCCATTACGTGAAATCGCCACGGCACGCGGCTGGCCGCTGCTGCAGTGGCGATGAGGCCCTGCCAAGTGCCTGCGCTCATCGATACGGCGTAAAGATCGGCTCAATGAGCTTCAGTTCAGAGCGCCCGGAAGTCGAGCGAAGCCTTCATTTCTCCACGCGAGGTCCGTCTTGCATTTTTCGTCTCTGAGCATACGCCAGCGGGGGCTGTTGTTGACCGCGCTCGGTCCGCTGATCATTTCTCCCGATGCATTGCTGGTCAAGCTGGTGGGCATGCCCGACAGCCA
The DNA here is from genome assembly GCF_054602495.1 of Halomonas sp. WWR20. Classification (NCBI taxonomy): domain Bacteria; kingdom Pseudomonadati; phylum Pseudomonadota; class Gammaproteobacteria; order Oceanospirillales; family Halomonadaceae; genus Halomonas; species Halomonas sp. WWR20. The sequence goes on along the minus strand of NZ_JBTRHR010000004.1, from coordinate 129,348 downwards.
GGCGCTACTGTGGCGAGGCTTGATGACGGCGTTGGGTTTTCTGATCATCCTGACTCTGCGCCGGGGCGGGGAAATCTGGCAGGCCTTTGCCCGCTGCGGCTGGACCGGTGTCGGCGTGGCGGCGCTGTTCGGGCTGTCCAATGTTGGCTTCGTGCTCGGCAACCACTATACCAAGGGCGGCAATGTACTGATGATTCTTGCCGGCACACCGCTGATCGCTGCGCTGCTGTCCCGGGTATTTCTGCATGAGCGCCAGCCGCGCAGGACCTGGCTGGCCATCGGGCTGTGCTTGTTGGGTACCTCGCTGATCGTTTTCGATGACGCCGGGCCCGGTTCTTGGCAGGGCAACGCCTTTGCGGTGATGTCTGCGCTATGCATGGCCGCGAATTTCACTCTGTGCCGCACCCGCCCGGGCGTCGACATGAGCCCGGCGCTGGTACTCGCGGGACTGTTGGTGGCAGCGGGATCACTGTTGGCAACGGTCATGAGCGAAGCCGAACTGTTGGTGCCCTCTCGCGAGCAGACGGCTTATCTCGTACTGCTGTGTCTGCTTTTATTGCCGCTGGGCTTTACCTTGATCCAGCGTGGACCGCTGTATTTGCCGGCCGCTGACGTCAGCCTGTTGATGCTGTTGGAAACCGTTTTCGGCACGCTATGGGTGTGGTGGGTCCTTAATGAACAGCCTTCGTCGCTGGCCCTGATCGGAGGTGGCCTGGTTCTCGTCACGCTGATCGTCAAAGGCCTCGTGGATCGCCATTGCGAGCGGCGTGCCGTGCGCGGGAAGAGGCGCGAGAGTGCAGCGCTGGGTGATTGCTGATAGAATCCCGCGCTTGTCGAGAATGCATGAATGAGCGGCGCACCCAGACAAGTCTGGATCCGCTCCCCGGAATGTGCCACGGAACATAGCCATCGTGATGAACCGTATGATCTCCAGCCCAATGCGCTGCACTCCACCCTAGCGCAATCCCTCCTCGCGGCGATCCGCGTGGCTTCGCGCCACCTGCGGTCACTGCTTACGCTTGAGGTCTGCCTGAAGCGTGCCTGCGCCATGCGCAGCCCCCTGTAACACACAAGCCCAATGGCCTTGAGAGGCCGCCATAAGTACCACCGCCGTCACGTGGCGAAGGACCTTCGATGCGCCGTATGCGTAATAAGGTCTTTGCGCCCGTTGTGTCGGGTCATGACTGGCGTCGTGAGGGTGGCCGGCTCGGGCGGCTAAACATAACATCCTGACTGGAAATGATAATGACCCGATCGATACGCCAAGAGTGGTTTTCCAACATCAAGGCCGACGTGCTGTCCGGCATCGTCGTCGCCCTGGCGCTGATTCCGGAGGCCATCGCCTTCTCGATCATCGCCGGTGTCGACCCCAAGGTCGGTCTCTACGCCTCGTTCTGCATCGCGGTAGTGATTGCCTTTGCCGGCGGCCGGCCGGGAATGATCTCCGCGGCCACCGGCGCCATGGCGTTGCTGATGGTGACGCTGGTGCGCGAGCACGGTCTCGAGTACCTGCTTGCGGCCACGCTGTTGACCGGGGTGCTGCAGATCGTCGCCGGTTATCTCAAGCTTGGCGAGTTGATGCGCTTCGTATCGCGCTCGGTGGTCACCGGTTTCGTCAATGCCCTGGCGATCCTGATCTTCATGGCGCAACTGCCCGAGCTGACCGATGTGACCTGGCACGTCTATGCCATGACCGCCGCGGGCCTGGGCATCATCTACCTGTTTCCCTACCTTCCGTGGATCGGTAAGAGCGTGCCGTCGCCGCTGGTGTGTATCGTGGTATTGACGATCGTCTATATGGTGTCGGGCATGGATATCCGTACCGTAGGGGATATGGGTGAGCTGCCCGACACGCTGCCGGTGTTCCTGTGGCCGGAGGTGCCGCTGAACCTCGAAACGCTGATGATCATTCTGCCCTACTCGATAATGCTGACCGTAGTGGGGCTGCTGGAGTCGATGATGACCGCAACCATCGTCGATGAGTTGACCGACACTCCCAGCGACAAGAACCGTGAATGCAAGGGGCAGGGCATCGCCAACATTGGTGCAGGATTGTTCGGCGGCATGGCCGGCTGCGCGATGATCGGCCAGTCGGTCATCAACATCAAATCCGGAGGTCGCACCCGGCTTTCGACCTTTACCGCCGGCGTGGTGTTGTTGCTGATGGTGGTGTTCTTAAGCGACTGGGTGTCGCAGATTCCCATGGCCGCGCTGGTGGCGGTAATGATCATGGTCTCCATCGGCACCTTCAGTTGGGAGTCGCTGCGCGATCTCAAGAAACATCCCATGAGTACCAATATCGTCATGCTGGCCACCGTCGCGGTGGTGGTGGCGACCCACAACCTGGCGATCGGCGTGTTCGTCGGCGTGCTGCTGGCATCGCTGTTCTTCGCCAACAAGGTGGGACGAGTGTTGTACATCGGCAGCGCCATGCTCGAGGACGGCAAGACGCGAGAGTACCGAGTGGTCGGGCAGGTGTTTTTCACCTCGGCGGATCGCTTTACCGACGCCTTCGACTTCAAGGAGACTGTCGAGCGGGTACGCATCGACCTATCGCGTGCGCACTTCTGGGATATCACCGCGGTAGGTGCGCTGGACAAGGTGGTCATCAAGTTCCGCCGCGAGGGGTCCGAAGTCGAGGTGATCGGCCTTAACGAGGCGAGCGCGACCATCGTCGACCGCTTTGCCGTTCATGACAAGCCGGAAGCCGTCGACAAGCTGATGGGCGGCCACTGAGATGCATCATCTGTTAGGAGCGTGAACATGACACAATACATCATGGCCTGTATCGACGGTTCCGGCTTCTCCCCGGCGGTGTGCGACGCTGCCGCCTGGGCCAGTCTGCGTCTCGAGGCGCCGCTGACCTTCGTCCATGTCCTGGACAAATCGCAGAACCCCCGCGAGGTGAACACCAGCGGCAATATCGGCTTGGGCAGTCGAGAACACCTGCTTGAGGAACTGGCGACCCTCGATGAGCAACGCGGCAGGATTGCTCAGGAGCATGGCCGGCTAATGCTCGAGGCGGCGTATCAGCGCGCCTTGGAAGATGGCGTCGCCAAGCCGGCGACCCGGCAGCGCAATGGCGAGCTGGTCGAAGCATTGACCGAGCTCGAAGACGAAACGCGCCTGTGGGTCCTCGGCAAGCGCGGTGAGTCCGCAAGTGCAGCGAGCGAGCATCTGGGGTCCAACCTTGAGCGTGTCATCCGCGCCATGCATCGGCCGATTCTGGTCACGCTGGAAACCTTCACGGCGCCCAAGCGTGTGATGTTCGCCTTCGACGGCAGCCAGACGACGTGCAAGGGGATAAAAACAGTGGCCGAGAGTCCTCTGTTCGCGGGGCTGGAGTGCCATGTGGTGATGGTGGGAGGCGATACCGCCGAGCACCGTGAACAGCTGGCATGGGCCAAGCGCACGTTGGAAGCGGCTACCGGGGGCGAGGTGCATTGCGAGATGCGTGCCGGTGAGGTGGAATCCGCCCTAGGCATCTACGAGCAGGAGCACGACATCGATTTGCTGGTGATGGGCGCCTACGGGCATTCACGGATTCGCCAGCTGCTGGTCGGTAGCACCACGACGGCGATGATTCGCAATGCACGCTTACCTATCCTGCTGTTGCGTTAGGTTGACTGCTTGGCGCAGCAGCTGCCTGAACGTGATATCACCGCAGGATAGCCGCCTCCCGGCGGTTATCCTGCGGTGTGGCGAGGCCGTACATATTCGCTACTAACGAATATAAACATGTTACTCGCCATTTCTCGCCACTTTTGCGACCCAAGCCTAACATCATGTTATGCCTTGCGTTCTAGGCTCAGGTCAGCTTGCACTACTGGATTGCCCGGCCGGGCCACCGGTTTCGTTGACGCTTTTTAGGCGTAGCGAAGCGAAAAATTGTCTCTATTGGCACAATCGAGAAAAGTTGCTTGTCATGCAATGTGGATATATTTAAGTTATTTTGAATATCGTATGGAGTGGCATAACAAGACGCATGGCTGACCTCTGAATCGGTTGTCAGGGGGCGGTTGTCAGGGAAACGGGATGGAAGGAGATATTTGCCTTGAGTCACCTAGTCAGTGAACAGGACACGTACTTTTCAGAAGAGTCGAGCCTGCACCGTCTGGCCGCCGAGCTACTTGCCAAGGCCGATATCCGTATCGATGGCGATCGCCCTTGGGATATGCAACTCAAGGCGCCTGGGGTCATAGAGCGCGCTCTTTCCGAAGGCAACTTGGGACTGGGCGAGGCCTATATGGATGGACACTGGGATGCCGGGCGCCTGGATGACTTCTTCTTCCATCTGTTGCGTGCCCGTCTGCCGAGCGAGATCAAGCCCGGCAAACTGATCTTCCATGCGCTGCGTGCCAAGCTGACCAACCTGCAGAGCGTCAAGCGCGCTTGGCAGGTCGGCGAAGCGCATTACGATCTGGGTAACGATTTCTACGCCGCGATGCTCGATAAGCGCATGACCTATACCTGCGGTTACTGGAAGAATGCCACGACGCTCGACGAGGCGCAGGAAGCCAAGCTGGATCTGATCTGTCGCAAGCTGGATCTCAAGCCCGGTATGCGTATCCTCGATATCGGCTGCGGCTGGGGTAGCTTCATGGCCTATGCCGCCGAACACTACGGCGTGGAATGTGTGGGTGTCACTATATCGCGCGAGCAGGCCGATTATGGCAAGCAACTCATGAAGAAAGGGCTGCCGGTCGAGTTCCGTCTACAGGACTATCGCGAGGTTAACGAGACCTTCGATGCCATCATCAGTATCGGCATGTTCGAGCATGTCGGACGCAAGAACCATCGCGAGTACATGGAGGTTGCCCACCGTTGTCTGAAGGACGACGGCTTGTTCCTGTTGCACACCATTGGCAAGAATCTTCGTGAAAGCACGCCCGACCCATGGGTCGACAAGTATATTTTCCCAAACGGCGACCTGCCTTCCATCGGGCAGATCGGCGATGCCGCGGGCGGCCTGTTCGTGACGGAGGATCTGCACAACTTCGGTGCCGACTACGACAAGACGCTGATGGCCTGGCATGCCAACTTTGAGCGCCATTGGCCACAATTCCAGGAACGCTTCGGCGAGCGCTTCTATCGCATGTGGCGCTACTATCTGCTGTCGTGTGCTGCAGCGTTTCGCGCACGCGATATCCAGCTGTGGCAATGGGTGCTATCGAAGCACGGCGTACTCGGCGGTTATCAGCGCATCAGCTGATCGCGTTTTCCTGAAGAACTCCCGTGCGGGTCAGAGCAGCGCTCTGATCCGCACGGGAATTCGTTACCGTGGGCTAGCGTCGGCGGCGTTACTCGACCAGCGCCTGATAAACCAGCGAGCGTAGATCGCGGCGCAAGGGCAACAGCGAAGACGGCATGAGCTGAGCCATCTGGATGACGCTGAGATCCTCCTGTGGATCGATCCAGAACTGGGTATTCGCCATGCCGGTCCAGAAGTATTCGCCTGCGGAGCCCTGAGTTTGTGCCAAGGCGGGGTCGAGCACCACGGCGAACCCCAGGCCGAAGCCTAGGCCGGCGCCCATATGCCCATTGTTGAAACGGGGCTGGCCCATATCGGCCATGCTGCCGGGCAGGTGGTTACGGGTCATGAACTCCACGGTCTTGCGTCCCAATACCTGTTTGCCGTTCAGTGCGCCTTTATGTTGCAGCATGTCGCAAAAGCGCAGATAGTCGGCGGTCGTCGAGGTCAGGCCGCCGCCGCCTGACAGCACCTTGACGGGCTTGGCGAAACGGCCCCCGGCCGCCGGATCGGCGAGCTTCAGTCCGCTTGGCGGCTCGGGGATTATGTGCGTGATGTCGTGACCCAGCGGAGGTGCCGGAGGGGCATCGCTGGCTGAGGTGTACATGGTCGTGAACCGGTCCCACTTATCTTCGCTAACCGAAAAGGCGGTATCGACCATGCCCAGCGGCTTGAAGATCCGTTCCTGAAGGAACTGATCCAGCGGCTGTCCGGAAATGACTTCGAGCACGCGTCCCAGCACATCGGTGGAAACGCTGTAGTTCCATTCGCTGCCCGGGTGACACAACAACGGCTGTTCCGCCAATCGGGTGACCACTTCCGCCAGCGAGGTATCCCCCCCCATGAAGGTGATCTTGTTGCGATAGTAGAGCTCATCGACCGGCGAACTCTTCAGAAAGTCGTAGGTGAACCCCGAGGTATGCGTGAACAGATGACGCAGGGTGATAAGGCTTCTGGCGGGTTCGAGGCGTGGATTGTCCGCATCGCCGCCTACCAGCACCTGCATTTCCTCGAATTCGGGCAAAAAGCGCGCCAATGGATCATCCAACTGAAAACGGCCCTCTTCATAGAGAGTCATGGCCGCGACACTGACGATGGGTTTGGTCATCGAGTAGATGCGAAAGATGCTATCCATTCCGATAGGCTTGTCGGCATGCATTGCCAAGCCGCCGGCACTATCGAAGAAGGCATTCTGCCCATGGCGACGTACCAGAACGCTGATTCCCGCGAGCCGCTCCTGCTCGACATGTTCCTGCATCCAGCGCTGGATGCGTCGCAGCCGCTCATGTGACATGCCTAGGGTTTCGGGCGCTACCAGATCAACCATGTCGTGAAATCCTTTCGTTCAGCATGGGAAAACTCAGCGTTGGGGCATCGCCCAGGCGACGCTGGCCACTATAGCAGTGTAGCCGGATTGCACAGGATTCAACTCTGCGCGGGCAGGCTCAGCAGCTCGCGGCCCACGTCGCGAAAGCAGGGGCTACCGGCCAGCGCCATGCTGAGGTCGAGGTCGGCGAGCAGGCGCTGGACGACTTCCGCGACCCCTTGGCTGCCGGCCAGCGCCAGCCCCCAGATATATGGCCTTCCCAGCAGCACGGCGTCGGCGCCCAGCGCCTTGGCCTTGAGGATATCGGAGCCGCTGCGGATACCGCTGTCGAAGAGCACCGGCAGATCGTCACCCACCGCGTCGCGCACCATGGGTAGTGCGTCCAGGGCGGCCAGCGCACCGTCAACCTGGCGTCCGCCGTGGTTGGAGACGACGATACCGTCGGCACCGTGGGCCACGGCCTGGCGCGCGTCCTCGGGGTGCATGATCCCCTTGAGCAGAATCGGCAGGTCGGTGGCGTTGCGTAGAATCTCCAAATCCTTCCAGGTCTTGCTCGGGTCGGTGAATTCCTGGCTCCAGCGCCGGATCGAGGGAAACATATCGTCTTCCGGAGCGGCTTCCAGGCCGTCGCGGAACACCGGGTCGGTGATGTAGTTGGCCAAGCCCTGGCCCTTCAGGAACGGCAGAAAGGCACTGGTCAGGTCACGCTCGCGCCAGGCCATCATCTTGGTGTCGAGGGTCACCACGATGGCCTGATAACCGGCGGCTTCGGCACGCTGAATCATGCTGATGGCCAGTGAATCGCTGCGGGGCCAGTAGAGCTGAAACCAGCGTGGTGTATCCCCCAGCACCTCGGCGATCTTCTCCAGCGGATGCGAGGAGACGGTGGAAAGAATCTGCGGCACGTCGAGCTGTCTGGCGGCCTGAGCCACTGCCAGTTCCGCCTCGGGGCAGATGATGCTCTGCACGCCGATCGGGGCGAGCAGCAGCGGAGTGCGGTAATGATGGCCGAACAGCTCGACACTCAGGTCTCGCTGAGAAACGTCGGTAAGCATGCGTGGCAGGATCGGGTAGCGCTCGAAGGCTTCCCGGTTGGCACGCATGGTGGCCTCGCCGGCACCGCCTGCCACGTACCAGTAGGATTCCGGTGGGAGAATCGCCCGTGCAGCGGCTTCCAGCTCCTCCATGCGCATCGGTAAGCGCGGCCGCTCGCCTCTGAGACCGTTACGATAGATTTGCAACTGGTAGTCGCCATAATGACGAAGTGTACTCATTGTCCTGCTCCCGGGATCGGTTTGTTATTGGCGGAGCGTCAGCGTATATGACGCTGCATTAGAATCAGCGGTTACGGATAAATCAGGACAGCAGATAGAGCGTGAGCGATTCCGCTACGCAAGCGGGCCGCTCGCTGCCCTCGAGTTCAATGGTCACCTCGCTGCAGACCATGCAGCGGTTGTCGCCGTTGGGCTCGACCGATTTCAGCCTGAGCCGTGAGCGAATGCGTGAACCCGCCGGAACCGGGGTGGGAAAGCGGACCTTGTTGAGGCCGTAATTGATACGTGCGGCGACACCTTGCACATCGAAGAGTCCCTGACTCAGCTTCGGCAACATCGATAGCGTGAGGAAGCCGTGAGCGATGGGGCCGCCCATGGGTGACTCGCGCCTGGCACGCTCGACATCGATATGGATCCATTGATGATCGTCGGTGGCGTCGGCGAAGCGCTGGATGCGTTCCTGGGGGATTTCGATCCAGTCGCTGACGCCCATTTCACTGCCGACCAAGCCTTTGAGTTCTTCTATGTCCTTGAGGATTCGCACGCGGCGTCACTCCCAATCGCTTCGTTTTAATTGGAATTGCATTTCGCTTATGTGCTTGGTTGTACCTTACGCAGGTGCGCAGAGGCAAGCGGGAGGGGGCCCGTTGTCACCCCACCATAGTAGGGGGCTTCTACGGGATGCACCGCAAAGGGGCGGAAAACGACGGGGAGGACTGGCGAAAGATCTAGGGTCTGTTGACATTTCAGCGCGAACCGCGTTGCTGCGTCAATGGCGCCAGGCAAGGCGCGGAATGCAGAGAAGGGGGGGGCCCTTGTCAAATCCCGCAACGCGGCATGGCGCCATTTGCCGCGTAACCTCGGCGGCCCCACCCGAAGGGCCGGGCCTGTTTTCGCACGGTGCGGCGTTATTCGTCGTTCATTTGAAACAATCAAACCACTCTCCTCATGCCTTGCCCCGCCCAAAAACTGGCTCCGGCGCGGCCGTGCATGAAACGTCAACAGACCCTAGGGCGTGTCGGTCGCGTCGTGGACCGTGAGGTGGCGTGGCTGATGACGCAGGAAGGGGGCCATGCGCTCGGCAGTGCTTTCGCCGACGTGGCAGAGCTGATCGGCAATCTCGGCATACTGTCGCAACACGGGGTCGGCGATGCGCAGGCGCGCCGAGTCGTCCTGAGCCTCGTCGGCTTCCTCGGCCAGCCATTCGAATAACCGCGCCAGGCGCGTGTAGTTGGGGTCGCCACGGCCGGTGTTGCCGCGTAGGGCGTCAATGGCCAGACAGCGCAGCACGCTGCGCTTGTTGGGGTCGAGGCTGTCCTTGTCGAGCAGGGCTTCCGCTTGATGAACGAAGCGCTCCATCAGCTGCGCCATTTCCGTGGTCCGTTGTTGGCGCATCTGATTTTCCAGGCTGACATGCAAGGCTCGTTGCTGTGCGGTCAATCCTTGGGTCAATACAATCAATAGAATTAGCAACGCCATGACAACGCCCAGTGCCACGGCATACAGCCCCAGCGAGGGCAGCACCGAGACGGGCAGCGGCCAGCTCAACTCGCTGGCGGCGAGTCCCAGGCCGCCGAGCATCAGCGTGGCGAACACGATCGCGGTAATTGATTTTTTCGAGGCCATCGGCATCCTGGAGAATCGGTGCAACGTCTTCTAAATGAAGAGCGTTCATACGCTATCGGCGATGCCCGGAAAAGCTTGAGCCCATTGTTGCCACTAGAGGTTCTCCCTGCCCGCTTCAGCGAAGAAACCAGCCTTTCATGATCGCAGCGACATGACGCAGCTCTTCGGGGGAGGTGACATAGGCCGGCATGGTATATAGCCAGCGCCCGAAGGGACGCAGCCATACGCCACGCTCGCGGGCGTACTCCTGTACGCCGTGCAGTGCATCGGCATCGTGCGTTTCGATGACGGCGGCGGCGCCCAGCACCCGGACAGCCTCGACCTCAGGATGGGCACGCAGGGCGGCATCCTCACTAAGTGTTTCGCGCAGCACGGTATTGAGCCGCGAGATCTTGTCCAGGTAATTCTCCTCCTCGAACACCGCCAGACTCTCCAGCGCGACCCGGCAGGCAAGCGGATTGCCCATGAAGGTGGGGCCGTGCATGAAGGCGTGGCCGGAGTCATCGCTCAGGAAGGCGTCGAATACCCGCGAGGTTGCCAATGTGGCGGCGTGCCCGAGATAGCCGCCTGTCAGGCCCTTGGAGAGCACCATGATGTCCGGCGTCACGCCGGCATGTTCGGCGGCGAAGAGTTTGCCGGTACGCCCGAAGCCGGTGGCCACCTCATCGAAGATCAGCAGTACGCCGAATTCGTCGCACAGTTCGCGCGCAGCGCGTAGATAGTGGGGCGAGTACATGTTGAGCCCGCCGGCGGCTTGCAGTAGCGGTTCGACCAGCAGGGCCGCGAGTTCGCGATGATGACGCTCGAACATGTCACGCAGCGCGGCGATATCGGCCGCGACTGCCTCGGCAGGGGCATCGAAGACGGCGGTGGGTGCCGGGGCGAAATGGTGCCGCGGCAGGAAACCCGAGAATAGCGAGTGCATGCCCTCCTCGGGGTCGCATACCGCCATGCAGCCCGTGGTGTCGCCATGATAGGCGCGCATCAGCGATAGCATGCGATGCCGGTCGCGGTGTCCGGTCTGCACCTGGTACTGCACCGCCATCTTCATGGCCACCTCCATACCCACCGAGCCGCTATCGGAATAGAACACATGATTGAGCCCCGGCGGGGTGACACGGACCAGAGCCTCGGCCAACTGCTGGGCCGGGGTGTGGGTCATCCCGCCGAGCATCACATGGCACAGCGTGTCGGCTTGGGACTTCAGGGCTTCGATCAGGCGCGGATGGCCGTAGCCGTGGATCATGCACCACCAAGAGCAGGTCGCGTCGAGCAGTCGCTCGCCCCCGGCCAGTTCCAGCCAGGGGCCGTGACCACCGACGATCTCCAGCGGCGGTGGCTGGGTCTGCATCTGGGCGTAGGGATGCCAAAGCGTGTGGGACATAAGGGTCACTCAAGTGGAATCAGCGGATATGAGACGGTAGCTGCAGATGCTTTGCGGCATGTTCGGCGGCCTGCGTCGTGCCGAGTGTCTCGCTGTCGTGCTGCCAGGGCAGCATCCCCAGGCAGGGTGCGGGAAGCCGCAGGTTCAGGGTGTCGAGGGTGTCCTGCGCCGAGTACATGGCAGGGTCGACGCGGTTGGCGATCCACCCGGCAATATGCAGTCCGTCACGTTCGATGGCCTCGCAGGTCAGAACGGCATGGTTGATGCAGCCCAGTTTCACGCCCACCACAACGATGACGGGAAAGCCCAGCGCACGGGCCAGAGCGCTCAAATCCTCGTCATCGTTCAGCGGCACGCGCCAGCCACCGGCGCCCTCGACCAGTACCAGGTCGCGGATGAGCGCCAGTCCCGGGGCGAGGCTCGCCAGGAGTCGCTGGACATCCAGCCTTTCCCCGGCCTGGCGGGCGGCGACGTGCGGGGCGATGGCTGGGGCAAAACGCAGCGGATTGATCAGCGCGTAGTCAGGCATGGGGTTGCTCAATGCCTGCAGGGCGAGAGCATCGCCATTACGCAGACCCTCGGATGTCATTCGGCAATCCGAGGCGAGCGGCTTGAGGCCCAGGGTGGACAGCCTTTGCTGCTGTGCCTTGGCCAGCAGCGCGCAGGCGCTGTAGGTCTTGCCAATTTCGGTATCGGTGCCGGTAATAAAGTAGCGATTCATTTCCTCAGCTCCAGGGTCAGACGACGGTAAGTGACCGGCAAGCCTTGAGCGGTGCGTAGTGCCTCATAGCGCTGGGCGGCGCGAGCGATATCGCCTCGGGTCAGATGGGCGCCGGGGCGTGCAAGCTGAGCCCCGATGCCCTTGATGGAGGCAGTGACGGCGCGCAGGTGGGGATAGTGATAGCACTCAACGACTCGCTCGAGGACGACCCCTTCAAAGCCCGCATGATGGACGGCACGTTCCAGACTTGCGGCGCTGGCGAAGGCTGACGTCGTCCCGCCATCATGTCCCCATGCGTGGCGCACCTCATGCAGCGAGCCGGGTTCGAGCGTATTGATCAGCGCCGTGGCGCGCGGTGCCATGACGCGCCACAGTTCGGCCATTAGACGCGCGGGGTGGCGGCACCACTGGATTGCCAGGTTGGAAAACACCAGATCGACACTGGCATCCCGCAGCGGCAATGCCTCGGCATCGGCGCACAGCCAATCGCAACTGTCTCCATGGCGGCGGCGTGCCTCGGCGAGCATCCCGGGCGCGATATCCAGGCCTAGCGTGCGGGCCGCGGCGGATGGATCCGCCTGGCGGTAATGCCCCGCAAGCCGGGCACTCCAGTGGCCGGGGCCGCAGCCGAGATCGACGATTCGCGAGGCACTCGCGGGCAGCCGCCGCCAAAGGGCTTCACCCATGGTGTGCTGGGCATGGGCACGGCTGACATAGTGCGGTGCAGCGCGTCCGAAGGCATGCGCCACGCGACGCTGCCACTCGTCATGTTCGGATGCGGCAACGCACGGGGGCGGAACTGATGATTCAACGTCCTCAGCCATGTGCGACCTGCTGACGAGAGCCGGGCATCGCCGCGGCCAGCGCATGAATTTCCCTGGCCAACTGCTGCGGGGCGGAAATGTGTGGGCAATGGCCGCACCCCTCGAGCGTCAGCGGCGCCTGGGCTGTATCGCGCATCGGAGTGCCCGCGGTCAGAAATGGATCTTGCGTGCCGTATAGCCAGCGCACCGGACAGGGGGAATGTTTCAGAACAGGGGCAACGTCGAGCATCGCCAGTTGCTCAAGGCCGGCCCCGAGCGTGACATCATCGGCGGGAGGAGTGTCGCCGATAATCGCAAGCAGTTGCGCCAGTGCGCTGCGGGGCGAAGGTTCACCCCGCAGTTGCCAGGTGAGGAAGTGGTGCCAGGCTTTTGCCGGTGTGCGCTGAAAGGCTTGATGAAAGCGTTCCAGCTCCTGGGGCGGAATACCACCATGGGAGACAGTGTCAGTGGTAAAACGTGTGGCCATGCCGAGCATGATCAGCCCACGCGGCGCGGGAAGATAAGCGAGCAACGACGCAGCCAGTAGGGCCCCCAGCGACCAGCCGACCCACACGCTTGAGGCGGGCAAGTCATGTTGCATGGCTTCGGCCAGCGTGGCCAGGTCAGCGGGATGTCCCAGTGCGTCACGTCCGCCGTAACCCGGCCAGTTGGGGGTGCTGATACGGGTGTTCGCAGGCCAGTGAGGCTTGAGTGTCTGCCAGAGACGTGCGTCGATGCCCCAGCCCGACAACAAAACCAGGTGGGTCATGGAGAGGCGGTCTCGGCGAGATTCATCGCAGTCTCATTAGCGGCAATCTCGCCCAGCGCTCCCAGCAGCGCATCGATAGCGCACGGCTCATGTGGGGCTCCCAAGGTAATGCGCAGCCGGGCGGCGCCTCGCGGTACGGTCGGCTCGCGAATGGCGGTGACCAGAAAACCGCGTCTCTCCAGCTCACCGCTCCATGCCAGGGCGCGCTCGGCGCTGCCCAGCAGTAGCGGTTGTATCGGCGTGCCGCTTTCCAGCAGCGGTAGGCCGAGCCGGGCCGCGCCATCCCGAAAACGGGCGATATGGGTCGTTAGACGTTCACGACGTTGCGGCTCCTGTTCCATGATATCCAGCGCGGCCAGGGTGGCACTGGCCACTGCGGGCGACTGGGCGGTGGTATAGAGATAGGGTCGGGCCCGCTGAATCAAGGTGTCGATGAGAAGTTCGTCGCCGGCGACGAAGGCGCCCGAGGTACCCAACGCCTTGCCCAGTGTGCCGACCAGGACCGGAACGTCATTGGTCGAAAAGCGCGTTCCCACGCAGCCGTCACCTTGACTGCCGAGCACGCCAAGGCCGTGGGCATCGTCGATCATCAGCCAGGCATCGAAGCGTCGACAGAGCGCGGCAAGACCGGCGATATCGGCGACATCGCCATCCATGCTGAATACGCCATCGCTGACCACCAACGCCTCATGGCCGCGGCGGCGTTCGAGCAGACGCGCCAGGTCATGCAGGTCGTGGTGATGGAAACGGCGCTGGCGCGCGCCGGACAGCCGAGCACCATCGAACAGTGAGGCATGGTTGAGCCGGTCCTGGAATACATCGTCATGCGAGCCTAGCAAGGCCTGCAGGGTGCCCAGGTTGGCCATGTAGCCGGTGGAGAACAGCAGCGCCCGGGGGCGTCCGGTCAGGGCTGCCAAGCGCTCTTCCAACGCGTGGTGTGGAGCCAGATGACCGTTGACCAAGTGCGAGGCGCCGCCGCCCACACCGAATTGCCGGGCGCCCTTGGCCAGAGCATCCGCCACTCGGGAATCGCTAGCCAGGCCCAGGTAGTCGTTGCTCGAGAAATTATGCAGCATCCGGCCGTTGCGCTCGACCCGTACTCCTTGCGGTGAGGTAAGGGTATAGCGCTGGCGCCATAGCGAGGCCGCGCGGCGCTCAGCCAAGGCCTCGGCAAGATGAGCGAAAGCCATGGCGTCAGACCCGCAGTCCGCAGGGCTTTGCCTCGCGGGCGCTGCGTTGGGTGGCGTCGTAGTAATCGATTCCCTGCTGGGCAATGGCCTCATTGAGGGCCGCCTCGCGTGCACTTTCGGAAGCGACTGTGTCGCGCATTTCGGGATGCAGACCGAGTTTGGCGAATAGCGCTCGGTCTCGTTCTGCTTGAGGATTATTGGTGGTCAATAATTTGTCGCCATAGAAGATCGAATTGGCGCCGGCCATGAAGGCGAGGGCCTGGGTCGACTCGTTCATCTGTTCGCGTCCGGCGGAGAGACGCACGTGACTGGCCGGCATCATGATGCGGGCCACGGCGATAACGCGGATGAATTCGATGGGGTCAAGATCCTCGGCCGATTCCAGCGGCGTACCGGCCACCTTGACCAACATGTTGATGGGCACCGACTCGGGGTGCGGGTCGAGGTGTGCCAGTTGCTGCAGCAATCCGGCGCGATCGCGCGGGGTCTCACCCATGCCGAGAATACCGCCACTGCAGATCTTCATCCCCGCCTCGCGAACGCTGGCCAAGGTGTCCAGGCGTTCGTCGTAGGTGCGGGTGGTGACGATCGCGCCATAGAATTCCGGCGAGGTGTCCAGGTTGTGGTTGTAGTAATCGAGCCCGGCGCTGGCCAGGCGCTTGGCCTGGGCGGTATCGACCATGCCCAGTGTCATGCAGGTCTCGAGACCCAGCGCCTTGACGCGGCGTACCATCTCTTCGACGACGTCGAGGTCGCGCTCGCGGGGGCTGCGCCAGGCGGCACCCATGCAGAAACGGCTGGCACCGGCGGCCTTGGCGGCTTGGGCCTGCTCGACTACCTTCTCGATCTCCAGCAGCTTCTCCTTGCCCAGCCCGGTGTTGTAGTGCCCGGACTGGGGACAGTACTTGCAATCCTCAGGGCAGGCGCCGGTCTTGATCGACAGCAGCGTCGAGACCTGTACCGCATTGGCGTCGAAGTGCTGGCGGTGCACCTGCTGGGCATGGAACAGCAGATCATTGAAAGGCATTGCCAACAGCGCTGCGATCTCGTCGAGAGACCAATCGTGGCGAATCGGGGCAGAATGGAAAGCTGGCATGATCAACGCGTCCGTACGGGGGGGGCAGGAATTCTCGGAACGGCACACGTCTTCCCATCAGATCAAGGTTAACCTATACCGTATATTATGTTGACTACAGGATAAGCTTGGCCATGAGTCTGTCAACCCTGCAGTATAAATAGGTTTACCATCTGGGCGCCTAAGGCGTTCCATGGCGAGAGCTTGGTGAGGACGCGCATGGAGGAAGCGCGCGTATAGTTATCGGCCTGGAGAGCCAAACGCAAAAAGGGAAATGGCGAATCGCCATTTCCCTATGCATACCATTGGTGTCGCATGATGTTACAAAACTGGCTGCTAAAAAAAGTCTCTAGAAGCGCTCGGATTACCGCGTGCCGGCGCTCTTGCCCCCCTTGCGGCCCGCTTCCTGAGCTTTCTGGGGGTTGTTCTTGAAGTTGCCGGAGCTCTTGCGGCCGCCCTTGCGTCCCGCCTCTGCAGCAAGTTCCGGGTTGTTCTTGAAATTGGTGGGACTGACTCGCCCGCCTTTGCGGCCCGCTTCGGCAGCGCGTTCAGGGTTATTGGCAAAATTCCCCGAGCTTCTCTTGCCACCCTTCTTGCCGGCTTCGGACGCGAGTTTGCGATCGTCCTTGAAGGTGCCGGACCCTTTCTGAAGTGTTGTCATCTTCAATCTCCGTCGTGTCATGGGAGCCTGGTGGTGATGAGAAGATCACCATCAGACAGGGCATCACCCGAACAGCACATGCAGGGCCTCGAACGCAAAGAGTTCCTTTTGACTTGGCTGAAGTACCGACGCTCGCCGACTCTTCAGATAAAGTCTAATCCCCCGGAAACGTATTACGGCGTTGATCCAATATTTTCCGTTGGACAACATAATGCATGCTGGTGTATCCCCGAGAAGCAATGTCCGGCTGTCATTCCTATTGACCTGGTGCATTGCCTAATGATGAATCTAGCAAATCGGAGCCGAGGAACAAGCAAGCAAAGCGAAGCAAAACGTAAGCTTTTTTATGTTCTGCCGTTTTTGTTTTAATTTACGTATCACTTTGGAAGGATGTTGGAAAAATTTATTACATAAAGGCTTGAGGTTAATCTAGGTTAGACCTTAAATAGATATAATAGAGGGCTGGCGAGGGTTGTTAAATATGCTTTTTATAATCAATGAAGCGTTATCTTGTCGATTGCGCGGGAAGTCTTATCCATGCTGGCTTGTCGACAGGCTTGCAAGCCGGAGAATTCCAGAAGGATCGAGTATCAGCGATGACATGAAAACAGCCCCGGCAATAAGCCGGGGCTGCCGGTGGTGCAAAAAAGCGGATGAACTATGCCGTTCATCCAACAGATAATTCTCAGAGCCGGTCCTTCAACAGTTTCTTGCCTTTGGTGCCCAACTCCATATAGGCGCGATGCGCTTCCTCGAAGAAATCCGCCGCTTCGTCGTCTCCCTCCTGACGGGCATCTTCTGCATACTTTCGGCTGTTTTCCGAGCCTTGCGCGGCATGATAAAGCACGCTGACCATATCGTAGTTTTTATCTTTCATCGGATCGTTTGCCATAATACCACCTCCCGATAGGCTTACATGTGGTTGGCCGATGTCATTTCCGTGCGGCAATTACTTGCTGCCTCTTTCAAAGTAGAAAAAAGGCCAGGCACTTTGTAGAGAAAAAAGCCGTGGGGAGGTAATGATTCGTCATGCGGCGGTCAGCAGGAGGCGCGGGCGGAGACGGCGCTTCTTGCGCTGTTCCTGGCGCTATGAGGCGGGTTTCAGCGGCTGCAGGGATCCTCCATCGTCTGCGTTTGCGGCGTGACACGGCGGGAGATAGCGTCAACGACAAGATTGAGCACGGCAGTGATCAACAGCAGGGCAAATGCCTGGTCGAACATCAGGTAGGCGAAGCTGGAGTCGATGTGAAAGCCCAGGGTGGCGATACCCAGCATACCCAGCAGGGCCGTTTCGCGGATAATGACCTCGGCGCGATAGAACAGCAGAGCGAGCAGGCCGGGATAAATCCGCGGCAGCAATTCATAGGCGTAGCGTCCGTTGGCGGGTAATGCCGGCATGCCCGGTTCGATGGCATCGGCATGTCGGACGACGAGAAAGGCGATCAGGGCGCCGTTATGCAAGGCCAGCGCCAGCCAGGCTGGCAACATCGACGGGCCGAGTAGCAGCAGAAAAATGAATGCCATCATCAATTCTGGCGTCGAACGCAGGCCGATGAGTACGCCCTTGCCGGCCCAGCGGGTCAGGGGATGGCCGAAATGCCGGCTGGCCAAGGGCCATGCCAGCAGTGCGATCACCAACGCGCCAGCGGTGCCCATCAATCCCAGCAGCAGGGTGTTGCCGATGGCGGGTAGCAAGTCGGGCAGTTCGGCGAACCAGGCCATCAGACCTGCCCAGTCGCCTTCACGCAGGGGGGCCGGCCATAGATCGACGCTCACGAAACGCCATAACAGCTCGCCATCCACCGCTGGCCAGGGACCCAGCAGGAAAGCGCTGGCGATCAACCACACCGGCAGTAGGCGGCGATGTCCCCACCAATGCAGGGTGGCGATGAGTAGATAGAAGCACCACAGCAGGGCACCGGCCTCGTGATAGCGGCCCTCGCGAAACGCGCTTTCGAGATGAAAGCCCAGCGTCGGAAGCCCCACGAACCCGAGCAGTACGCTGGCGCGCATGGCACACTCGAAACGGTAGCGGGTATAGGCGGCCAGCCGTGCCCAGGCCAGCGGCAATTCGGTATAGACAAAGCGTGAAACCCTATCGATACCCGGTGGCAGTGCATCGACGGGGGCGCGTGAGGTTTGGCCGAGAATTTCGGCATAGACCTTGGCGAAGATGCCGGCATAGGGAATCGCCAGGGCGGCCACGGCGGTGACAGCCGACAGACCGAAGACCTGCAGGAACAGCATGGCCCAGAAAATCTCGTGAATGGCGCGCACGAAGGCACATCCCGAGCGCACCAGCCGCGAGCGATGGAACACCAGCGCCAGCGGAAATCCCAGCACCAGCCCCAGCAGCGTTCCCCACAACGCCACGCCGATGGTCAGGGCGATGGCGGTAAACGGCGAACTCAGGCCCAGCCAATCCGGGCTGAACAGGCCGCGTGTCATACGCGCGAGTTCCGCCCATGGGTCATGCGTGATGACTTGCAGGTCGGCCAGCGGCAACAGTACCAAGCACAAGGCGATGAGAATCAGCGAGCGCCGCGCCAGTTGCAGGCTGGAGGTTCGACCGCTAAGCCAGCCGGGCGCCAACACGTTGCGCCCCTCAAGGCCATCCGACGTCAGATAGGCTCGAGCCTCGTCATGCTGGGCGAGCTCACGGGGTTGCCCAGCGGACGATGACCGACGACGTTTTGCCCAGAGGGCCTTAAGGCGCATCGAGCCCTCCACCGGCACCCTCGAGCTTGGCGTCGGGATACAGTGCGTCCAGATCGTCAAGGGACAGGTCGCGAGATGCCGCGTCGATGATCAGTGCGCCGTCGCGCAGTCCCCAGACGCGATCGAAATGCGACAGCGCCAGCTCGCGCTGGTGTAACGCCATGACGGTGGTGGAATGGCGAGCATGAATCAGGTCGAGCAGCCGCAGCGCCTGGTGAGGGTCGACGCTGGCCACGGGCTCGTCGCCCAGGAAGATGCGACGCTCCTGATAAAGGGCGCGGGCGATGGCGACGCGACTGCGCTGGCCGCCCGAGAGGCTCTCTACCGGTCGTTTGAGCAGGCCTTCCAAGCCCAGGGTCTGGCACAGTCCGTTGATCTCGTGCCAGGCGCGGCGGTTGGGCCGCATGAGGTTCCATAGATTGGCCAGCGCCGAATGGCGCTCGAGGCGACCCATATAGATGTTGTGATACACCGCAAGCGGCGCCACCAGGCCGTGGCTTTGCGGACACCAGGCGACCTGAGCGGCCAGACGCTCACGTAGGGCGGTAAGCAGTGTGGACTTGCCGGCCCCGCTCTGTCCAAGCAGGGCGACTCGCTCGCCTTCATGCAGGGTCAGCGAGAGAGCCGGTAGCACGATCCGCTCGCCGTGACCGAGGTCGGCCGCGGCGAAGGACACGAGAGAGGCAGGCACGGTTTAGCGCAACAGCTTCAGCGACTCGCCCACTTCCTCGATGGGCGCGTAATCCTCATTGGCGGCGGGAATGAACCCTTCGCGCGGGAAGCTCTCGAGCAGTTCCGGATCGCTCATGTCGAGCAGCGCCTGACGGACCTTATCGGTAAATCCCTGGCCGTACTTCTCGTCGGCATCGCCTCGCAGTGTCCACTGATAGTCGGGATAGGGCGGTGTGGCCCAGATGACATGGACCTTGTCGGTATCCACGCGACCATCGGCGACGGCAGCATCCCAGACGGTGAAATTGACGGCACCCACATCATAGGTTCCGGACTCTACCAACGAGATGGTGCGGGTATGGTCGCCCGAGAAACCGACCCGCGAGAAAATCGACTCCGGCGGCGCGTTAAACTGCTGGCGCAGATAGTGTTCCGGCATCAGGCGACCGGAAGTCGACGTCTTGGCGCCGAAGGTAAACGTCTTGCCTTCGATCGCCTCGGGCAGACTCTCTTCGGCGCGTTCGATACCGGTCGACTCATTGGCGATGAAGTAAGTGACGAAGGCACTGTCCTCGACACCCTGAGCCAAGGCCTGGGAACCGGGCACCAGGCGGCGTGCCTGAACCCCCGACAGCCCGCCGAACCAGGCCAGTTGAACCTGATCGTTACGGAAGGCGCTCACGGCGGCGCTGTAGGACTTGACCGGAACGTACTCGGCCTCCACGCCCAACTGCTCTTCGAGGTAGTCGGCGACCTTTTGAAAACGCTCCACCAGGCGCGACTGGTCTTCGTCGGGAATCGCCGTGAAGCGGAATGTGTCGGCCGCCTGGGCCAGGGGCGTCATGCTGATCAGCAGCAGGGCGGTAGTGAGCCAGCGCATGGATATCTCTCCTCGGCGAGTAGTGGATGCCCATTGTTATGACTTGGCCGGGGCGGGGCAAGCCATTCATCGCAAATCGGGCATATAAACCGTGCAAGGCGAGGCTCTAGCCGACGATAGGGTGGGCCTAGTCGTCGTTTCGGGCCGGATATCGCGTGGCCTGCAGGCTATCCTTGATCTTCTTGAGGTGACCGAGAAAGGCTTCGCCGCGCCGCAGGGTAACGCCGGTGGCCAGCACATCGATCAATGCCAGATGAATCATGCGCGACGTCATGGGCATGTAGACGTCGGTATCCTCGGGGGCGAGCACTTCCAGCGTTTCGGTACACTCCGCGGCCAGCGGCGAGTCCGGCGCGGTAATGCCCAGCACCACGGCGCCGTTGTCGCGGGCGAGGCGGGCGATCTCCACCAGTTCCCGGGTACGCCCGGTATAGGAGATGATCACGATGACATCGCCGGTGTGGGATGCCGCAGCCACCATGCGCTGCATAAGGACATCCTCGTAGGCCGCTACCGGCAGGTTGAAACGGAAGAATTTATGCTGGGCGTCCTGCGCCACCGGGCCGGAGGCGCCCAGACCGAAGAAGCTGATCTGCTTGGCCTGAATGAGATAGTTGACGGCATGTTCGATACGCGGGGCATCCAACGCGCGGCGAGCATCGTCCAGCGCGGCAATGGTGGCCCCGAAGATCTTGTCGCTGTAGCGGGCCGTGTCGTCGTCGCGCTCTACGCTTCTGCTGACATACGGCGTGCCCCCGGCTAGGCTCTGGGCTAGCTTGATCTTGAAATCGGGATAGCCTTTGGTATTGAAGTTGCGACAGAACCGGTTGACGGTCGGCTCACTGACCGAGGCCGCCTGGGCCAGGGTGGCGATACTCAAACCGGTGGCCGTGGCAGGGTCCTGCAGGATCACATCGGCGACCTTGCGTTCGGAGCGGTTGAGTTCTTCCAGCCGGGAGCGGATGCGCTCGATGAGGTCGTGTACTGCCATGCGGATCGTGTCGTTCTCTGTGACGTCGTGAATGAACTGCAGCTGACGGAGCATCCTAGCGTGAGGGCGGCGGACCGCCAATAGCACCATAGTTCCGCCAGGCCCTGGGTCGATTTTGTAGTAAGTTTACTCGGAAAAATTGCTTGGTGAGCATGTTATGACATATTTTATAGGTAAATTAACCAATCTCGAGGGGGCAGCTGCATGAGTCGAGATATTACGCCCGATGTCGATGTGGCCCTGTTCGGAGCGCTTGGCGATCTGGCTCTGCGCAAGCTGTATCCGGCGCTTTACCATCTGGATCGTGATGGCCTGCTGGGCGACAACACACGCATCCTGGGGCTGGCACGCCAGGAGTACGATAATGATGACTTCCGAGCACGCGTGCGCGAGATGCTCGGCAAGCGTGTCAAGGCCAACGAACTCGACGAAGGCTCCCTGCAGCGCTTCCTCTCCCGCCTGGAATATGCCGGGCTGGATTTCACCACGGTTGAAGGCTACGACGCGATACGTCACTGGCGCGAGGGCGCCACGCGCCCGATGACGGTGTATCTTGCCGTGGGGGCCAGTATCTACGGTGACATCTGCCATAACCTGGAAGCCAGTCGCAGTCTGGACGACAGCACCCGCGTCGTCGTGGAAAAGCCGATCGGCTATGACCTGGCCTCCTCGCACACCATCAACGATGCCATCGGCAAGGTTTTTCCCGAGTCGCGGATTTACCGTATCGACCACTATCTGGGCAAGGAAACGGTACAGAACCTCATCGCTCTGCGCTTTGCCAATCCCCTGTTCGGTAACCAGTGGAACCAGAGTCAGATTTCGCACGTAGAAATTACCGTGGCCGAGACGGTGGGCATCGAAGGGCGCTGGGGGTATTTCGACAAGGCGGGGCAGTTGCGCGACATGGTGCAGAACCACCTGCTGCAATTGCTGTGCATGATCGCCATGGACCCGCCATCGAACCTGGATGCCGACGCTATCCGCGATGAAAAGGTCAAGGTACTCAAGGCGCTCAAGCCCCTGGAAGGCGAGGCGCTGACGCGCAACGTGGTACGCGGGCAGTATGTCGGCGGTTCGATCAAGGGCGAGAGCGTGCCCGGCTATCTTGATGAGGAGGGCTCCAATTCCTCGAGCCGCACCGAGACCTTCGTGGCCATGAAACTGGAAGTCTCCAACTGGCGCTGGGCGGGTGTGCCGTTTTATCTGCGCACCGGCAAGCGTATGCCCGAGAAACTCTCGCAGATCGTCATCCACTTTCGCCAGCAGGCGCACTACATCTTCGATCCCGATCAGCGGGGACTGGCCGCCAACAAGCTGGTCATCCGCCTGCAGCCCGAGGAGGGGATCGCGCTGCAGGTGCTGACCAAGGACAGCGGGCTCGACAGAGGCATGCGTCTGCGCCCCGGTCCATTGCACCTGGATTTCCACCACGCCTTTCCCAAGGCGCGAATCCCCGACGCCTACGAGCGGCTATTACTGGAGGTCATGAAGGGCAACCAGTATCTCTTTGTGCGTCGTGACGAGGTGGAGTTCGCCTGGCGCTGGGTCGATCATCTCGAAGCTAGCTGGGCAGAGCGCGATACCCCGCCGCGGCGCTATCCGGCGGGTTCCTGGGGGCCGGTGGCCTCGATTGCCATGATTACCCAAGACGGACGCTCCTGGTATGAAGACTACTGATTCCCCGCGCGATCGGCTGGCCCGCCAGCTGGCGGAGAGTGTCGCACAAGCGCTGCAGGAAGATCTCGCCGAGCAGGAGCGGGCGTTGCTGGTCGTCTCGGGCGGCTCGACGCCGGTGGCGTTTTTTACCACGCTGGCCACCATGACCTTGCCCTGGTCGCGTGTCGACATCACCCTGGCCGACGAGCGCTGGGTGTCGGCCGAGCATGCTGACAGTAATGCTCGCCTGCTGCGCGAACATTTGCTGGTGGATGCCGCCGCCGAGGCGACCTTTCATCCGTTGACTACCGGGGACGCCACGCCCGAGCAGGGTGCCGATGCCGTCGGCCGGCGTATCGCAGCGCTGCCCTGGCCGGCGAGCATGGTCATTCTGGGCATGGGGGGCGATGGCCATACCGCATCGCTGTTTCCCGATAGCCCCGAGCTGGCGTTGGCGCTTGCAACCGACGAGACGGCGGTGGCGGTGCGTGCCCCCAGCGTAGCTCAGCCGCGAATCACCCTGAGCGCCACCCGGTTGCATCAGGCGCGGCGCCACGCCCTGCACCTGACCGGTGACGATAAACGTGCGGTGCTGGCCCATGCCTTGAGTGGCGACGATGTGCGTGAACGGCCCATCCGGGCATTCCTGGCCAGCCCGATAGCCATCTACTGGGCGCCCTAGTCATGCCGGGGTGCCAGAGAACCGCAGGAATTACCATGACGATTGAACAGCAATTGCCTTCCACCCGTATCGCCGAGCTCGACGCGCTGTGCCAGCGGGTCAATATCATTCCGGTCATCGTGGTCGAGCGTCTCGAGGACGCCGTTCCCTTGGCGCAAGCGCTGGTCGAGGGCGGCTTGACGGTGCTTGAAGTGACGCTACGTACCGATTGCGCGCTGGACGCCATCAAGCGTATGCGTGAAGCCTTGCCCGAGGTCAGCCTGGGAGCGGGCACGGTGCTCACCCCTGAGCAGTATCGTCAGGCCGAAGCCGCTGGGGTCGACTTCATCGTCACGCCAGGGGCGACCGAGGCACTCTTTGCGCATGGCGTGCAAAGCAAGATCCCCATGCTGCCGGGAGTGGCCACGGTGTCCGAGCTCATGCTCGGCTGGCAGTACGGCTATCGACGCTTCAAGTTCTTCCCGGCCGAGGCCAACGGCGGCGCCCCGGCGCTCAAGGCGTTCGGCGGGCCGATTCCCGAGGCGCGTTTCTGTCCCACCGGCGGCGTGACGCTGGAAAACGCCCAGGATTACTTATCGTTGCCTAACGTGATCTGTGTCGGCGGTTCCTGGATGGCGCCCAAGGCGCTTATCGACAATGGCGATTGGGATGGCATTCGCACGCTGGCCCGCCAGGCCGTCGAGCGTTTTCCCGTGTAAATCGTCGCTTTCTCTCTCGACAGCCTACGCTGTTGTTCGACCCGCCGATGGCGGGTCTTTTTTTATCCGAGAAGCCGTGTTGGCCTGAAAGGGGCCACGCCGGTTCACGACACGACATTCCAGGTCAATGCACGGGCTGGAGCGGATACAGCAGCAGGCTGAGCGAATCGGGATCCTTGGCGGCCAGCCGGCGGGCAACGCGGAAGAACTCGGGGTCCTCGTAGGCATGGGCCGCCGCTAGCATGTTGTCGAGTGCCGCAGGCGCCTTGAAGCCCTTGAGCTCCTCGTAAGGCCACTTTTCACCGCTAGCGGCGTGATCGGCGACGAACTGGAACCCATCCTTCAGGCTGTGCTCGTCGGTATGGTAATGCCAGATATCCTTGCCCAGCATGTCGCCATAGCGGCCCAGTTTCGTATAGGCCTCCAGATTGAAGTTGACATAGTGCCAGGGGCGGGTGCGCTCGAGTTCCTCGGGCTGTTTGCCGGCCTGATCGAGCTGGTGGGCAATGCGTTGACGGGTGACGTCCAGTTGGGTTTCGGCAATCTCGGGCTGGTCGGTGAACAGGGCGAACGCCACCACCTGAGCGTCGTACCAGGTGCCATGGTTGTTGTCCGCGCGGCCCTCCTCGATTCCGTTATCGCTGGTCAGCAACCAATCGAGAAACTGGGCGTACCACTGCTTCACGGCACGATCATCTGCATCGCTCAACGCGTTGGCAGGGCGGATCAGTTCGACGGCGTCCATGACTTCGATCAGTAGCCGACTGTCGATGATGCCGATACCGCGGCCATCGACGCGGCCGGGAATGGCCTGGGCATGGCGCATGTTGGGGTTCATGCGCGTCTCGTCATCGACGAACCAGTTGACGACCTGGCGTGCCGCCTTGTCCGCATATTTTTTATCGCCGCTAAAATAGTACGCCAGGCCCAAGGCATGTACATCCTTAGCGAAGTCGATCATGCGCTGCTTGTCCGTGGCGTTGCTTTTGGTGTCCATGTTGTACTCGCCGTCGCGCTGGACATAGGGAAGGCCGTCTTCGGTGTCGGGATTGGGCCACCAGTAGGGAGCGAAACTGAAGTAGTCGTGGGGATCGCCGCTGGCGGGCATCCGGGTCTTGTCGGTGACCGAGTAAAGCGGCGCCGAGAGGGCCTCGTCGGCCTCGTCGATCAACGCCTGGTAGGCCGGCGCCAGCGCTGTCTGAGGCTGCTCGATGACATCCTTGCCAGCGGCCAGGAAGTCTTGGGAATAGGTAATGAAACGGGGTTCCGCGGCCCATGCCGTGGCGGTGAAAAGCAGACCGAGGGATAGAGCGATTAACTTGGGCATAATGTTCATCCTTGAAATTGACTAACCCTTCATGGAGCCGTCCCGGGGCTCACAGTTCCTTGTCAGCACCGGAACGGCCTGTGCCGGCTCCGTCTGGGGCGAGACAGCACCGGCGAGAATGCTGGAGACGTCGATGGGCAATCATGCGACTCGGTGACTGCGGGCCTCCTCGAGAAGCGCAAACCAGGTGGGGCGGTCTAGGTCCAGGTGGCCGCCAAGCAGCAATTCCTGAATGCGGGCTTCCTTGAGCGTACCGATCACCGGCGCCGGCTTGCCCGGCAGACTGCGTAGCCAGGCCAATGCCAGGCCGGCAGTGCTGGCGCCGAGCCCTTCCGCGATGCGTGACAGGGCCGAGCCGAGGACGTCCTCGAAAATCAGCCCGCCGCCCAGCGGCGACCAGGCCATGGGAATCTGCCCGTCGGCGAGTATGGCGTCATGCAGACCATCGAACAGGGGATCGGGACGTGCCAGGGAGAGTTCGTACTGATGCACGCCGAGCCGGTGATGCATGGCGGCCTGCAGGCGTCGCCACTGCTCGGGAAGAAAGTTGGAGACGCCGACTGCGCCGACCTTGCCGGAATCGATGATCGCATCCAGCGCCGCGCCGGTGGCCTGGGCATCCAATAGCGGGTCGGGGCGGTGCAGCAGAAAATGGTCCAGACGCTCCACGCCCAGGCGTGAGAGGGAGTTGTCGATTGCCGTGGTGAGGTACTCGGGCGAGGTATCGTAGTGTTTGACGCCAAAGTGCGAGGTGTCGCATTTGGGAAGGACGATATTGGCCTTGGTGACGACCCGCACGCGCTGCTTGAGAGCCGGGCGTGCCTTGAGTGCGGCTCCGAACAGTTGTTCGCCCTTGCGGTTACCGTAGATGTCGGCATGATCGAACCAGTACAACCCCTCGTCCAGGCGGGCCTCGAGCCAGTCGGCGAAGCGCTCGGGGTTGGCCAGTTCGGGGCGTTCATGCAGGCGCATCATACCCAGCACAAAGGGAACGTCGAAGTGCAGGTCGTCGGTCATGCCGCGTCATCCTCGCGAGTGATGGTCATGGAGAGCAGGTGCTGAGCCTCGGGCACCAGCCACACCGGGTCGATCCGGGTACAGGCTGCCTCGACACATAGAAAATACTGTGCGACCTCGGCGGGCGTATCCCCAGGTAGCGTCGTGTCGGGGTGCCATACTACCGTGGAATCGCTACCCTGTTTGGCGATGCGCAGGCGGCGCTGGCCATCGTCGAGCACCACCGGGCGGTTGGACTGATAGATGCGATCCACTTCGCCGCGCACACCGAGTTCGCCCTGCTGTTCCGATTCGGCGAATCCCTGGAGTTTATCGAGGTAACGCGCGCCGGCCAGCCCTTCCACACGACAGGCGTGGGCATGGCTGACGGCAAAGTAGGTGTGCAAGGCGCCGGTCAGTTTTACCGGAGTCGTCCCGCGATGCTCGGTGATCAGCTCCACATGCAGGCGCTGGGCATTGGCCTGGATGACCGTGCGCGGCGCCAGTTGTTCATGCAGGCGGGTTTCGGGCGACAGATGCAACTCGACACCGCCGGCATGCTCGTCCACGGCATCGAGGCGCCACTCGGCCTTGCGCGCCGGGCCGTGCATGGGACCCTGTCCGTCCGGCGACTCGTTGGCGAACCATGGCCAGCACAGTGGAATGCCGCCACGTATGGCGCCGGGTACCGCTTGCGGTGTCGGGGTGACCCAAAGCCAGCCTGCATTGGCGGGAATGCTGGCATCGGTGGGTAGCGCTACGGCCGCGGGATCGGGCGTAGTGAACGCCACTTCGGGATGGGGCGAGGAAGTTGCCTCGGTGCCTTGCGGTGCGCCTTCGGGAGACTCGAAGGTGCGCACGGAGGGTGCCGCAGGCTCATCGAGGGCCGTCAGTGATGGCGACGCTCCGCCGGGTGCCGCCTGGCCGAGCGCCGCGGGGGACTCCACGGCATCCATCGTCTCG
This sequence comes from Halomonas sp. WWR20, assembly GCF_054602495.1. Lineage (NCBI taxonomy): Bacteria > Pseudomonadati > Pseudomonadota > Gammaproteobacteria > Oceanospirillales > Halomonadaceae > Halomonas > Halomonas sp. WWR20. Next base: position 101,681 of record NZ_JBTRHR010000004.1, on the reverse strand, counting down.
CTTTCCGCGATGGACGTTGCTGCGGCCGCCGGCAGTGGGACCGCCTCGGCGGCGGGAAGAAAGTGCAGCACCTGAGCGCCCTGCAGGGACACGGCGAGTTCGCCCCAATCCTCGCGTATCAGCAATACACTACGCCCTTCCCAGTGAGCTTGGCGTCGTCCATGAGTCTCGTTGAGTAGCTGACGCAGTGCGTCGGGTATCATGCGACCTCCTCATTGTGTAGCGCTTCGGCGGCGCCCAGCAGGCCTGTCCAGGCTGCGGTCACCACCCAGGTCGGAATGCCAGCGTTGAAGGCTCCCATGCGGCCCTTGTCGGCAAAGGCCTCACGGAAGCGACTGCGTGGCAACCACTCCAGCATCCGCGGCAGAATGCCCCCACAAAGATAGACGCCACCGCGGGCGCCCATCATCAAGGCGGCATCGCCGGTCACGTCGCCGAGAATCTTGAGAAAGCGCATCACGGCTTCCCGGGCCAGTGGGTCGCTGGCCCGCGCCGCGCCGGTCACTTCCGCTGGCGTGTTGTAGCGCGGATGTTCGCCGCGCAGCGAGACGTGGGCCATGTACAAATCGAGCAGCCCCTGACCGCAGAGCATGCGTTCGACCGAGACGCGACCGTAGCGCTGGCGAAAGTAGCGTACCAGATCCAGCTCACGTTCGTCGGTGGGCGCGAAGGTGATATGGCCCCCCTCGGTGGACAGAGGAATCCAGGCGTGCTGACCGGGAAAAAGCCCGGCCACGCCCAGCCCGGTACCGGGTCCCATGACCAATCGCGTGCGCCCGGGTTCCGCTTCACCTGCGCCAATGGCGACCAGATCGCTGGCGGCCACGTGCGGCACGCCTAGCGCCTGGGCGGTGAAGTCGTTGATGACCTTGAACAGATCGAGGCCCAGGGACGCCTTGACTTCGCGCTTGGAGAAGCACCAATCATTATTGGTCATCTTGACGATATCGTCATGCACCGGACAGGCGAACGCCAGGCAGGCCTCGCGGGGAGCTTCTGCGCCCACCTGATCGAGATAGGCGCGTACGGCATCCTCCAGCCCCGCATAGGCAGCGCAGGGCAGAGTCTGAATGTCGTGCGGTTGCAACTCGCCCGGCGTCACCAGGGCGAATCGGGCATTGGTGCCACCGATGTCGCCGATTAGCGCCGGACGGCTCATCGCGTCTCCTCCAGATAATTCGCGTCAAAACCGCCAAATGTGGAAGCGCCTTCCTCGGCACCGCCGACCATGGCGCGCATGCCGGCGAACAGCTCGCGTCCCATGCCCTGGTGCGAGTTGGCGAGATCGGTGGTGATCGCTTCGCGTGCGTTCCACTCGGCCTCGTCGACCAGCACGCGCAGATCGTTGTTATCGGCATCCAGGCGGATCACATCGCCGTCTCGCAGTTTGGCCAGCGGACCGCCATCCACGGCTTCCGGGGTCATGTGAATCGCGGCGGGTACCTTACCCGAGGCGCCGGACATACGACCGTCGGTGACCAGGGCCACCTTGTAACCACGGTCCTGCAGCACGCCGAGGAAAGGGGTGAGCTTGTGCAGCTCGGGCATACCATTGGCGCGGGGCCCCTGGAAGCGCACCACTACCACCACGTCGCGGTTGAGCTCGCCGGATTCGAAAGCGTGCTTGAGCTGGTTCTGATCCTCGAACAGGCGTACCGGCGCCTCGACGAGGTGATGCTCCTGCTTGACCGCCGACGTCTTGATCACCCCGCGTCCCAGGTTACCGTCGAGAACCGTCAGCCCGCCGGTTGGCGCGAAGGGGCGGGCGACCGGGCGCAAAATCTCTTCGTCGAGGCTGGTCTCGGGACCCTCGCGCCATACCAGCTTGCCTTCCTCGAGGAACGGTTCCTGGGTATAGGCGGTGAGGTCGGTGCCGAATACCGTGGGAATGTCGCCATGAATCAGGCCGGCGTTCAGCAGCTCGCGGAATAGCAGGCTCATGCCGCCGGCGGCCTGGAAGTGGTTCACGTCCGCCTTGCCGTTGGGGTAGATGCGCGTCAGGCTCGGCACCACGCGGGAAAGCTCGGCGAAATCGTCCCAGGTTAAGGTCAGCCCGGCGGCGCCCGCCATGGCGATCAAGTGCATGGTGTGATTGGTGGAGCCTCCGGAGACCAGCAGGCCGACGACGGCATTGACGATGGCCTTGGCGTCGACCTGCTTCCAGAAGGGCCGGTAGTCGCCGCCGGGCTCTGAGTTGCGCACCGCCTGCTCGGTGGCATAGCGGGTCAGGGCATCGCGCAACGGGGTCCCGGGGTTGACGAAGGAGGCGCCCGGCAGATGCAGGCCCATCATTTCCATCATCAACTGGTTGGAATTGGCCGTGCCATAGAAGGTGCAGGTGCCGGGGCTGTGATAGGACTGCGATTCGGCCTCGAGCAACTCCTCGCGCCCCACCTTGCCCTCCGCATAGAGCTGGCGAATGCGCGATTTTTCCTCGTTGGGCAGGCCGCTCTTCATCGGGCCGCCGGGGACGAAGATAGCCGGCAGATGTCCGAAGCGTGCGGCACCGATGAACAGGCCCGGCACAATCTTGTCACAAATGCCCAGGTAGAGTGAGGCGTCGAACATGTTGTGCGAAAGCGCCACGGCAGTCGCCATGGCGATCACGTCGCGGGAAAACAGCGACAGCTCCATGCCGGGTTGGCCTTGGGTGACGCCATCGCACATGGCGGGGACACCACCGGCGAACTGAGCGGTGGATCCCATTGCCCGCGCCGCTTCCTTGATGATGGCGGGGAAGGTCTCGAACGGCTGGTGGGCCGAGAGCATGTCGTTGTATGACGACACGATCGCCAGGTTGGCACTGTTCATCAGCTTGAGCTGATTCTTGTCTTCCGTGCCGCAGGCGGCAAAGCCATGTGCCAAATTGCCGCAGGAGAGAGTGCCGCGATGGACGCCACGCCCGTGCTGATCCTGCATAAGCTGTTCGTAGCGCTCGCGGCGCTCGCGGGAGCGCTCCTCGATTCGCTGAGTGACGCGATTGACGGTGTCATTGACGGGCATGGGGTCTTCCTCATCGATGTCATTGAAATATGGCTAAACTTAACAAAATCTAGCCTTTTTGGCTGTCATTCTTTGGGGCGTATGGAGAAAATGTTGTAAAATTATTTCATTCTGGAGCCTTATCCTAGTCCCTAGTGACGGGGTTCACGCCAACGAAGAGGTAACCTTTATGACTCTGCGTGTCGCCATCAACGGTTTTGGGCGTATCGGTCGCAACGTGCTGCGGGCTCTCTACGAAAACGATTACCGTGATCGTATTGAGGTGGTCGCCATCAATGATCTCGGCGATCCCGCGTTGAACGCCCATCTGCTCAAGCATGACAGCGTACATGGTCCTTTCCGTTTTTCGGTCGACCATGACAATGAGGCGCTCATTGTCGATGGGGACCGCATCCGTACGCTGTCCGAGCGCGATCCGGCGAAGCTGCCATGGGAATCGCTGGATGTGGCACTGGTCATGGAATGTACCGGCCTGTTCTCCAAGCGCGACGCCGCCGCTAAGCATCTCGACGCGGGCGCCGGGCGCGTGTTGATTTCGACGGCGGCCTCGGATGCGGACGCCATGGTGGTGTATGGGGTCAATGAACATATCCTCAAGCCGGAACACCGTGTGGTGTCCAACGCCTCCTGTACGACCAATTGTCTGGCACCGGTGGCCAAGGCACTGCATGATGCCCTGGGTATCGAACATGGTCTGATGACCACCGTGCATGCCTATACCAACGACCAGAACCTTTCCGATGTTTATCACACGGACCCGTACCGTGCGCGCAGTGCCACACAATCCATGATTCCGACCAAGACGGGGGCCGCAGCGGCAGTCGGCCAAGTGTTGCCGGAGCTTAATGGCCGTTTCGACGGGCTGGCGATACGCGTGCCGGTGATCAACGTGTCGCTGGTGGACCTGTCGTTTGTCGCTAGTCGTGATACCACTCGGGATGAAGTCAATGCCATCATGGAAAAGGCGGCAGCGACATCGAAAGTATTGGCTGTTAACGCCCAGCCGTTGGTTTCTATCGACTTCAACCATGATCCCCACTCCTCCACTTTTGACGCCAACCACACGCGCGTCAACGGTCGTCTGGTCAAGGTCATGGCTTGGTATGACAACGAGTGGGGCTTCTCCAATCGCATGCTGGATACCGCGCTGGCCATGCAGGCGGCAAAATAAGCCAGTAGCCTTTGGCTGCATAAAACAGCCATGTCTCCTGTTAAGGCGCTCTCGGGCGCCTTATTGCGTTTTGACGGGTCCGTTAAACAATAGGATCAGGCGCAAAGTATTCTTTGATTTGTCTGGTGTATACAGTGCTAAGCTGCATGCAGCGCTATGACGGCACCAGAGGCGTTCTGGAGCCGCAGTGCTGTGTTAAACTCTGCGGATATGTCACGTTATGGTCAGGCTTTTTTAATATGCGCGATTACGTTCCCCAAGCCCATCTGTTGATAGGCTCTACGCTTCGTGATGCGCGCCATGACCGTCAGGGACGGATCGTCGGCGTAGACCAGTCACGTCATGCGCCGGCGATTTTTGTCGTCTGGTCAGGGCAGCCACAAGCTGAGCGTGTAGCACTGGAAATGGACCAGTTGCGCGCTTTGGTTCGGGCCTTTCTCGAGGTGCCCGAGCGCAAGAAGGACTCTTCGGCGTCGCGGGGTGCGACACCACGACACCAAATGCATACGGCATCAGAGTTGCATTACGAACCTAAAAAACGGGTTGGCGTACGTTGATTGTCGCCTTTGGGGCCTTGCTCTAGCGCCAATACAAGACGCCCAGGAAGGGGCAAGCAAATAAGATGAATATGCCGGCCGCGAACGACTTTTCGGTACTCCCGCGTTTACTCGATGCGCTACTCGGATCTTCTCCGGCTGTCGTGTATGCGACGGATGCCGGTTGGTGGCAGGGTGAGCTGTGCTATGCCAGCAGTAACATTGAATCGCTGGTCGGCATGGATCGCAAGCTTCTTGAGCAGGCGCCGCCACATTGGCTGGCGCATGTGGTGGAGCCGGTATCCTTGTTGCTTGAGCGCTTGCATGCCGCCATCGATGCCGGCCACGAGCAAGTGAACCTGCATTATTGGCTGCGCCACGAGAATGGTAGCGAGCGCTATATCCAGGACGAGATTGCGATCCATCGTGATGAGCAAGGGGCCGTTGTGGAATTGGTTGGCTCGCTGGCCGACATTACCGAACGCCACGCGCTCCTCCGTCAGTTCGAAAGGCTTAGCGATCAACTGCCCGGAGTACTCTATCAATGCCGGATGGCACCGGACGGCACCCTGACGTTTCCATTGGTCAGCTCGGGCATAGAGCCGTTGTTCGGTTTGTCCTTTGAGAGCGTTACTGCTGATCCCCGCTCTGCCTTTGAGCGTGTGCATCCTGATGATATCGATGGGCTGTGGAAAAGCATACGCCGCTGCGCACGACGCCTGGAAGTGTGGCGCTGGGAATTCCGTTATCGGCATCCCAATGGCCAGGAGCTATGGGTATATGGACACGCTACGCCGCAGCTCGAAGCCGACGGTTCGATTCTATGGCACGGTTTCTGCGAGAACGTAACCGAGCGAAAGGTCGCCCAGATGGGGCTTGTCGAAAGCGAGCGGCGCTATCGATTCATTGTCGAGAACGTCAGCGACTTGATTCTGCTGATGGACATCGAGGGCCGTTGCCGTTTTGTTTCGCCCTCGGTACAGAACGTGCTCGGCTATGTGCCCGAGCGCCTTGAGGCACGCGCTCTGCTCGAATTCCTGCCGCCCGACGATGCGCCGCGCGTACAGCGCCTGGTACATGAAGCCTCATGCCGGGGCGATACGTTGCGCATGGAGCTACGCATCCGTCACCAACAAGGCCATTATGTATGGCTGGAAACGAGTTGCTCCCCCTATATCAATCCAGTCAATGGCCGTTATGAGTGGGTGTTGGCGGTATCACGCGACATTACCGATCGCAAGCATCGCGAACTCCGGCTGCATGAGCTTTCGACGACCGACAGCATGACGGGGGCGCTCAACCGGGGGGCATTCCTGGGCTGCCTGCGCAGTGCGCTGGAGGCTGCCGACCATACGGTTTCACGTCTGTCGCTGATCATTTTCGATATCGATCATTTCAAAACGATCAACGATACTTGGGGACATGCGGCGGGTGATCTGGTGTTGGCTTGTGTCGGTGAGATATGCCGCACCACCTTGCGCGGGCAGGATGTCTTTGGACGTATCGGTGGGGAGGAGTTCGCCTTGGTGCTGTCGGGGCAGTCGCTGAACGAGGCGGTGATCCTGGCCGAACGCCTGCGTAAGAAGTTCGAAGGCGTCAGAGTCGAGTTCCATGGCCACTGGCTGCATTTTACCGTCAGCTTTGGCGCTGCCGAGCGTCATGTCGACGAAGGTACGGAATCGCTGTTGCACCGTACCGACATGGGGCTGTATGCGGCCAAACGCAATGGTCGTAACCGGGTGCACCAAGCGCCCGCCTACCAGGGGGATGTCCGCGATGACTATTCATGACGATAAACGGGAGGTTCCCTTGGGAAGAGTATTGTTGGCCTGCATACTGCTCGTTATCAGCTTCAGTAGCGGGGCGGAGGAAATTGCCGCCAAACAAGGGCCCCGCGTTGTCGGTGAAACTTTTTCCTACGGCACCGGAGGCCAGTCCTTCCAGGGGTATCTGGCGCACAACGCCAACGATAGCGAGCCTCGACCGGCAGTGTTGATCGTCCACGAGTGGTGGGGCCTCAATGACTACGCTAAAAGGCGTGCCGATCAACTTGCGGCACTCGGGTTCGTGGCGCTGGCGGTGGATATGTATGGCGAGGGCAAAACGGCGCAGCATCCCGGCGAGGCCAAGGAGTTCTCCCGCCAGGTCATGCAGGACTGGCCGGCGGCACGTGCCCGGCTAGAGGCAGCGATGGCGGCCCTGCGCCAGTACCCGGCGGTGCGCGACGACCGTATGGCAGCGATCGGGTACTGTTTTGGCGGTGGTGTCGTCATGAACATGGCGTTGGCCGGGATGCCGCTACAAGCCGCGATCAGTTTTCACGGCAGCCCGGTGCAGGCGGTATCGACCCCGCAACCCTTCAGTGGCGTCGTGCAGATTCACAACGGCGCCGCAGATCCGCTGGTCGATGCCGAAGCGCTCACATCCATGGTCGAGATGCTCGAGGCCCAGGGAACCGAGGTCAAGGTGATACAGTATCCTGAAGCCACGCATGCCTTCACCAATCCCAACGCTGATGCACTGGCGGCGGAATACGACCTGCCGTTGGGATATAACGCGGCGGCGGATGCTGCGTCCTGGCAGGCGGCGCTGCTGACATTGGACCGCACCCTCAATCAGTAATGATGTGACCGTCAGGCTTCCCTCATTGCCCCGGACAAGCCGGGGCGACGCACTTGAGAGGGGGTCAAGTGAGGCCCGAGGGACGCGTGGCTGGCTGGGTGCGCCGTGAAATGGCCAATACCTGTTTGGCCAGTGCGATCGTCTCGGGATCACCGGTGTGCTTGTCAGGTACGTCGGAGAGCTTGACCACGGGCATCCAGGGTTGCCCCTCGGGTTGAGCTTCGGTCATCTTGATGACCATGTTCATCGGCGTGACGCCGACATCATTGGTGAAGTTGGTGCCGATGCCGAAGGCCATGCCGATGCGTCCCCGGCAGTAGGCTTCGATACGTTCGACCCGCTCCGGCGTCAGTCCGTCGGAGAAGATGATGGTTTTGGCGCGCGGATCGACTCCCAGGCGCTGATAATGGGCAATCGTCGCGGAGGCGAATTCCAGTGGATCGCCGCTATCGTGACGCACTCCATCAAAGAGTTTGGCGAACTTCTTGTCGAAGCTGTCGAAAAAGGCTGCCGAGGTGAAGGTGTCGGTCAGCGCAATGCCCAGATCGCCACGATAGACGTCCACCCAATGCTCCAACGCTAGGCTGTTGGCCATGCGAAAGCCGAAGCGAGCGCCATGAAACATGAACCATTCGTGAGCGTGCGTGCCGATCGGCTTGACGCCGTGGCGCATGGCCAGGTGAATATTGCTTGTACCGGTGAACGTCTCGCCGCTGTGATGCTTGAGGCCGGCCACCACACAATTGTGTACGTCGTAGCTGTAGCGTCGGCGAGTGCCGAATTCGGCCACCTTGAGCCCCAGACGCTGGTAATGTTCGATTTTTTCATGGGTGCGTTGCAGGACGATTTCATCGTCATCGCGGGTCTCGTGGCGCAGGCGGTACCAGAGTTCGCTGATCATGGCCATCAGCGGCACCTCCCAAAGGATGGTGCGATACCACAATCCCTCGATGGTGACCGATAGGTCTTCGCCGTGCTGCTCGATGTGCACTTCGCCGGGGTTGTAGCGATAGCCGGCGAGAAAATCCAGGTACGTCGGGTCGAGATAAGGACAGGTTTCTTCCAAAAAGCGTTTTTCCGCATCGCTGAGCGTGATGGCTTGCATCGCGTCCACCGCCTCGCGGAGATGCTCACCGAATCCCGGTGGGAACGCATGCCCGCCGCGATTGATGAAGGCATAACGCGCCCGTGCGTAGGGAAAACGCTTAATCACTGCATTCTGCATAGTGATTTTGTAAAAATCGTTATCCAGCAGCGAATTCAGCATCTTGTCCCCGAACGGTGATGTAAAAGTCATGTTTAGCTTAGCGTAAGAGGGCTTGTGCACTCCAATGGCCTGCAGCTATGCCGCTACATGAACGCCACGATACCGAACATGGCGATCATGAAACCGCCGAACAACAATAGTCCGGCAACCGACAACAATATTAACAAATATCCCAGTATCAGGGCTGCAAGGGCCCAAGTGTCGCCTTTTTCTCCGCTGCTGCGAATCTGGTGGCGGGCCAGATGACCGCAGACGACTCCGCCCAGGGCGGCAGGCGGTAGAAAGAAGCCCAAGACGCTCAGGGCGAACCCCATGAGTGCCATGATATTGGTGCCTGGCTCCGGTGGGGAGCCCCGCAGCGAGGAGCGTAAAGTATCCTGGGGCATGACTTGCTCCGTGGCAGGAAATAGCGCCACCCTAGCATGGGATGGAAGCATCGGGAATCGACCGCAGAGGGAACACGATGGGTTTCGAAGTTCAAGAATCAGCGAGCACCGAAGCGGTGTCGAGGGAGGCATGGAACGCCTTGGTAGATGCCGATTACCCTTTCTTGCGTCATGAGTTCCTGTCGGCGCTCGAATCGACAGGTGCTGTCGGCCCACGTACGGGCTGGACGCCATGTCACTTGCTGTTGCGTCAGAAGGGCGAGTTGGTGGGAATCTTGCCGCGTTATCTCAAGACGCATTCCTATGGGGAGTATGTTTTCGATTGGGCATGGGCCGATGCCTGGGAGCGTGCCGGCGGGCATTACTATCCCAAGCAACTGTCGGCGATTCCCTTCACGCCCGCGGTCGGGCCACGTCTGGCGCTGGCGGCGCATGTCGATCCCAGCGCGGCGCGGTCGGCTCTCTATGCCACCATCCACAAGACACCCACCCCGAGTTGGCATCTATTGTTTGCCGAAGAGGAGGAGGTCACGCAGTGGCAGACCGCCTGTCACGCGCTGCTGGAGCGTCAGGCCGTGCAGTTTCAATGGGCGGATGCCGGTTATGGGGATTTCGAGGGCTTTCTCGCGGCGATGACGTCCCGGCGACGCAAGGAGGTCCGCCGGGAGCGTCGAAAGGTCACCGAGCAGGGCCTGACGCTGCACCGGCTAGAGGGAGACGCCATTGACGATGCCGCGTTGGAGCATTTCTTTCGCTGTTACCAGCTCACTTATCTGGAGCGTGGCCAGAGCGGTTACCTGGGAGTTGAGTTTTTCCGGCGCTTGCGTGACAGCATGCCGCAAGCGCTGCTGCTGATACAGGCGCGCCTGGAGGATGAGCCGGTTGCCGCAGCACTCTGTCTGAAAGGCACCAAGACACTTTACGGACGCTACTGGGGCAGTGAGGTCGAAGCGGACTGCCTGCATTTCGAGGTATGTTACTACCAGGGTATCGAATACTGTCTGGCTCAGGGGCTGACCCGCTTCGACCCGGGGACCCAGGGGGAGCATAAGCTCACTCGCGGTTTTGCGCCGCTGCGCACGCGCTCGCTACATTATCTCGCACATCCTGAGTTTCGTGAGGCGGTGGCACGTTTCTGTACCGAGGAGCGTGACTATGTCGCAGCCTACTATCGGCAATGTCTGTCGCGTCTGCCGTTTCGCCATGACTAATACGGTCGGGCTGATGCAGGGGCGTGATGACGAATAGCGGGCGAAACGTCAGATCGCCACGAATCGCGTAGTCTCGGCGCGCCGCTGGCGTTAGCATGGAGTAACTTCTGGGAAGGAACCTACTCATATGGATTTTCTTTTCGAGGCTGCCATCATCTTGGGGGCTGCCATCGTTGCAGTACCGCTGTTCCAATGGTTGGGGTTGGGGGCGATTCTAGGGTACCTGACCATCGGCGTAGTGCTTGGACCCTCGATTTCAGGGTTTGTCAGCGAGCCGGAATCGGTGCTGCATTTTTCCGAGTTCGGGGTGGTCATGCTGTTGTTTATCATCGGCCTTGAGCTTGAGCCCAAGCGGCTTTGGAGCATGCGCAAGCGTTTGCTGGGGCTGGGCAGCGCCCAGATGCTCGGCTGTGGCGCGCTACTTTCCGCTATCGGCCTGATGCTGGATCTACCGCTGGAAGTCTCGATTCTACTGGGGATGATTCTGGCGCTATCGTCTACGGCCTTTGCCCTGCAGGTACTTAATGAAAGGCATAATCTGGCCACCCCTCACGGGCAGGCCGCCTTCTCCATCCTGCTGTTTCAGGACCTGGCGGTAATTCCATTGCTCGCCGTATTGCCACTGTTTTCCGGAGGAATCGAGACGCAGCAGCCCGGTGACATATGGCTGGGCGTCGCTCGCAGTGTCGGCCTGGTGATCGCCGCCATCGTTTTCGGCCGTCTGGTATTCCCGCGCGTGCTCGCCTTCGTGGCGCGTAGCGAAGTCCATGAACTGTTTACCGCGGCGGCACTGTTCATGGTGCTGGGCATGGCCCTGGTGATGGAGTGGGCGGGGCTTTCCATGGCTCTGGGCGCCTTTCTGGGCGGTGTGATGCTGGCGGACACGGTCTACCGTCACGAGCTGGAAGCCAATATCGAACCCTTCAAGGGGCTGATGCTCGGGCTGTTCTTCATTGCCGTGGGCATGTCGGTGAATCTGACTCTGGTGTTCAACAACCTGCTATGGGTCGCAGGGATCACGCTGATATTGCTGGTTGCGAAAATGCTCGTCATTGCTCTCGTGGGCTGGGCGTCGCGCTTGCCGCGTACCGAGATTCCGCGGCTGGCGACGGTCATCGCCCAGGGGGGTGAATTCGATTTCGTGCTGCTGACCGCTGCGGTCAGCGCCGGAGTCTTCGATCAGCGCGTTGCCAGCCTGTGCATTGCCGCGGTGACCATTACCATGGCCTTGACGCCACTGCTGTATCGCACCGGTGAGCGGCTGAGCAACCGACTTAAGGAGACGCGACCTTTCGACTCGGATTTTGGCGACGATACCCCGCCGGTATTGATTGCCGGCCTGGGTCGCTTTGGCCAGATTGTGGCGCGTGTACTGAAGATTCAGGACATCGCCTTCACTGCGCTTGACCCCAACATCGCTCAGGTGGAGTTCATTCGCCGCTTTGGCTCGCGTATCTACTATGCCGACGCGACACGCCACGACTTGTTGCGTGCTGCCGGGGCCGAGCAGGCCAAGGTGCTGGTCATCGCGGTAGATGACGAGCATGCCGCATTGGAGATAGCCCGTCTGGCCCGGGCGCATTTCCCTCACCTGAAGGTCTACGCTCGCGCCCGCAATCGCCATCATGCCTGGCAGTTGATGGAGATCGGTGTCGAGGCGGTGATTCGCGAAACCTTCTCCTCAAGCTTGGAAATGAGCCATGAAGTGCTCAAGGGGCTGGGCTATCCGAGCTCCAATGCCTCGGACGCGGTACGTACGTTTCGCGATTTCGATAACACCTTGTTTGCCACTTCCTATGAACATCGCAATGACCGCGAGACGCTAGTCGCCAACGAGCGTGCCGCCATGGCCGAGTTGCAATTGCTCTTTCAGAAGGATCTCAGCGACCGGCGTGATCGCGAAGATAAGCTGCGTGCAGAAACGGAGCTGGCGGAGCAGGAGCGGATGGAGCGCGAACGGGTCGCCAAGGCGGCGCATGCCGAAGGCCGTCCCGAGTCGTCGGCGCAAGGGAGTACGGCGAAGCTATGAAAAGCCAAGGAATCCATGACATGCCAAGGGATAGGTGCGGGCAAACGTCTGCGGTGCGTGAAGGCCTCGAACGTCTGGGGTTAAGCGTCAATGGGTCGATTAGCCGATTGTCAGGCGGTGATATCAGCGCAGTGTGGCGGGCCGATACTGCGCAAGGGCCTGTCGTGGTCAAGCGTGACGATTCCGCTCGGCTTCGCGGCGAAGCTGATGGCTTACGGGCGCTGCGCGATGCAGGCACAACACTGCGGATTCCCGAGGTGCTAGGCCAAGCGGAAGAGCTGCTGGTCATGCAATATCTCGAGCCCCGTAACGGGCCCGGCAATGCGGCGGCATTGGGTGAGGGGCTGCGCGCGCTGCATGGCGTCAAGTATGCCTATCATGGCTGGCCGAGTGACAACGCCTGCGGCCTGACGCCCCAGCCCAACACCCCAAGTGCCGATGGCCGCACGTTTCAGCGTGAGCGGCGCCTGCTGCCGCTGGGGCGGACGTGTCTCGACAAGGGACTGCTGGAGAGTCAAACGTTTGCCATGTTGGAACACGTGGCCGGCCAACTGGAAAGCTGGTTACCGGATGCACCGGCCAGCCTGGTGCATGGCGATCTGTGGTCGGGCAATGTGCTGTATACCGCTCAGGGGCCGGCAATCATCGACCCCGCGGTCTACGCGCATTATCCGGAAGTCGACCTGGCCATGCTGACGTTGTTCGGCTCGCCCGGCGAAACCTTCTTCGAAGCCTACTGGAACGGCAACCGTCCCGATGACTGGCCGAGACGGCAGACACTGTTTCAGCTCTATCCGCTCCTCAATCACTTGCTATTGTTCGGCGGCATCTACCGCTCGGGTGTCGAGCACGCTATCGCCGCGCTCAACGATACGCACTAGATAAAAACATTATCCTCACAATGCAGGAGGAAACTCCTGCTATGCTGCGCATGATTGTCATGATTGTCGGTACAGCATCATGCGCAGCAGTTGATCGATGGCCTCACCGCCGGTCTCGCGGATGGAGTAGCGTTCGGGGTCGCGCAGCCAGTCGTGAAACAGTCCGCCTATCATGGAGTGCCACATCATGGCGGCGGTTTGGGGCTTCAGGCCTTGGATCAGCTGATCCTGTTTTGCCGCTTGCTCGAAACAGTCCTGGACGACATCTTCGCATTCACGTGCCAGGCGGGTCTGCAGCTCGACGGGGTTGATGTCGCTGACGAACTCGCAGCGATGCAGCAAGATGGTGTGCACCCGCCTTGAGCGGGGGCGTTCGAGTATCGCAAAAGCGTGATGCGTGGCTAGCCTTAGCGTCTCCAGTGGCGTCTCGGGGCAGTGCTCGGCATGGATGTCATCCATCAGTTGTTGCAATGGCATCTTGACCCGATCGAGCATGGCATTGAACAGGTCGGCCTTGTTCTTGAAATGCCAATATACTGCTCCCCGGGTCATGCCGGCCTGTCGGGCAATCTGTTCCAGTGAGGTCTGCGAGACCCCTTTTTCGAGAAAGATGATCTCGGCGGCATCAAGCAGAGTCTCACGGGTGGCCTCGGCCTCGGCCTTCGTTCGTCTGGGCATAGCGTGGCCCTCACAGTGTCGACTTCTTTAGGAGTCGTTTCGTGTATTCAGGAAACATCCTACCGTAACCATCCGAAGTTTACATTCATGTATGTATGCTTGTAAGCTCGCGGAATTCGAATCAGCATACCCAGGGTGAGAGCAGACATGCGTCTGATGACAATGAACAAGAGTATCGCGACCATGAGCGCGATGCTGCTGGCATTACTGCTGTCAGGTTGTGGCGGCAGTGAAGAGGGTTCGCAGCAGTCCCAGCAAGGGGGCGGGCAGCAGGACAAGCCTCCCCGGCCGGCACAGGTCATGACGGTTCAGTCTCGCGACGTGCAGCTGGAAAAGAGCTACCCGGCCCTGCTGAGAAGTGAGCAGGAAGTTACCGTGGTGGCCCGTGTCGCCGGTGTGCTCGAGGAGCGTCACTATACCGAGGGCGCTCGGGTCGAGAAGGGGGACCTGCTGTTCACCATCGAGCCCGCGCGTTACGAGGCGGCCGTACGTCAGCGCGAAGCCGACCTGCAGAGCGCCAAAGCCGAGCAGTCCCGGGCCCAGCGCAACTGGGAACGTTATCAGAGCCTTTATGAGCAGAACTCGGTCAGCCAGCAGCAGTTGGACGAGGCGCGGGCCACGTTGCAGACTGCCCAGGCTGCCGTGGGGCAGGCCCAGGCAGCGCTTGACGACGCCCAGCTCGATCTCGATTACACCACGGTGGAAGCACCGGTTTCCGGCCAGATCAGTCTGAGCGAGGTGGATGTCGGCAACCTGGTTCAGCCGCCTCAGGAGCTGGCCACGATCACCCCGATGCAGACCCTCGAAGCGCGCTTCTCGCTGCCTGAAGCGGATGCTGTGGCTCTGCGTCAGCAACGCCGCATGCCCGATGCCCCGGAAGTCAGTGCACGGCTGCGCGCGCCCACTTTGTCAGCAGACCTGCAAGGCGAAGGTTTGCAAGGACGGATTGACTACCTCGGCTCGCGCGTCGACGAAGCCACCAGCACGGTTCAGGCTGAGGCGGTTTTCGACAATGAAGAGCAGCTTTTCCTTCCCGGCCAGTTCGTACGCGTGGCGCTAGAAGGACTGCAGCGTTTCCAGGTGCTGGTCGTCCCCGGGGTGGCCGTGACCGAGGGCCTCAAGGGGCCCCAGGTGTTCGTGCTCGATGAGAACAACAAGGCCACGAGTCGTTTCGTCGATCTGGGCGAGCAGGCAGGCGATTGGCAGATTGTGACCCGCAACCTGCAGCCCGGCGAGAGAGTTGTGGTCAGTGCGATCGGCAGCATCAGTGCCGGTGACGAGATCGATCCACAGCCCTTCGACGGCGATCCCGAGGTGGTCCAGGAGGAAGACGCCCAGACCACGGGTGGCGACAATGCCCAGACGGAAAGCGCCGATCCTCAGGGCGGTCAGAAGGCGGGCACACCGAGTGACACCTCATCGGACACGGCCCCGGCACAAAATGAGCAGGGCTAACGGCGGAGTAGACGGATGAATTTTTCCAGCGTTTTCATCAGGCGCCCGATATTCGCCACGGTCCTGTCGGTCATCATCACGCTGATCGGTCTGATGGCGGCACGCACGCTGCCGATCGAACAGTATCCCCAGGTGGTGCCTCCCAGTGTCAACGTGTCGGCGACCTATCCGGGCGCCGATGCCCAGACAATATCCGACACCGTGGCGGCCACGCTCTCCGAGGAGGTCAACGGCGTCGAGGACATGATCTACATGACCTCGACCAGTTCCGATGCCGGCACCATGTCGATGCAGGTGTATTTCAACATCGGCACGGACCCTCAGACCGCCACGATCAACGTCAACAACCGGGTGCAGCGGGCGCTGTCGCGTCTGCCCAGCGAGGTGCAGGCCCAGGGCATCACCGTCGAGCAGCGCTCGAACAGCGTATTGATGTTCATTGCGCTGATGGCGGAAGGGGGCGAGTACGACTCGCTGTTTCTCAACAACTACGCCAACCTCAATATCACCGACGAGCTCAATCAGCTGCCCGGCGTGGGCGATGCCCAGGTGCTGGGCAACCAGGAGTTCGCCATGCGGGTATGGCTCAACCCGGATAAGCTGGCGCTGTATGACTTGACGCCGGCGGAAGTGCGGGCAGCCATCCAGTCCCAGAATACCGTGATCGCTGCAGGCAAGCTGGGGGCCGAGCCGCTGAACGACCCCACGCCCTATACCTATACGCTGACGACCCAAGGCCGCTTCGAGGGCGTCGATCAGTTCCGCAATATCCTGCTGCGCACCGAGGAGAGTGGCGCCTCGCTGCGCCTGAGCGACGTCGCACGGGTCGAACTGGGCCAGAACACCTATGGCGTGCAGGGTTACGTCAACAACTCGCCGATCGCGCCGATCGCCATCTACCTGCAGCCGGGCGCCAACGCGCTCGAGGTGGCCGCCGAGGTCAAGCAGTCCATGCGCGAACTCAAGTCGCGCTTCCCGGCGGGCCTGGATTACGTGATTCCCTACGATACGACGTTGTTCATCGATGCCTCGATCGAGTCGGTGCAGCATACCTTTATCGAAGCGTTGCTTCTGGTAGCGGTAATCGTCTTCCTGTTCCTGCAGAGCTGGCGCTCGACCCTGGTCGCGATGTCGGTGGTGCCGATCTCGGTCATCGGGACGTTTGCCGGGATGTATCTGCTGGACTTCTCGATCAACCTGCTGTCGCTGTTCGGGATGATCCTGGCCATCGGGATCGTGGTCGACGATGCCATCGTGGTCATCGAGAACGTCGAGCGTATCCTCGATGAGGATGAGGATGCCACGCCGCTGAGCGCGACGTTCGAAGCCATGAGAGAAGTGTCGGGGGCGGTCATTGCCACGTCGTTGATCATGTCGGCAGTGTTCATCCCGGTCGGTTTCATGGGGGGGCTGACTGGGCAGATGTACCAGCAGTTCGCCATCACCATCGCGATCTCGGTGGCGATTTCTGCCGTGGTTGCCCTGTCCTTCACGCCGGCGATTAGTGCGATTTTCCTCAAGAACCATTCCAAGATGCATCAGTCGCGTCTGGTGCATACCCTCAAGAAGCCCTTCGATTGGTTCAACGCCGGTTTCGAGAAGGTCACCAACTTCTTCATGTCCATCGCCAACTTCCTGATCCGGCACACCCTGATCATGCTGGCGCTGTTTGCGGGCTGCTGCGTGGCATCCTGGTGGATCTACGAACAACTTCCCGGCGGGCTGATTCCCTCTACCGACCAAGGGGTGGCGATTGCCTCGATCAGTCTGCCGGCAGGGGCCTCGATGGCGCGTACCGATACATATGTTCACGAACTCTCCGAGCGGGTCCAGGAGATCCCCGGCGTCAATTATGCCGTCGGCATCACCGGGTTCGATCTGCTGTCGGGAGCGGCGAATACCGCCAGGGCGACGATGTTCATCACCATGAAGCCGTGGGGGGAACGTGACATCACGGTGGACGAACTGACCGGCAAGGTCATGCAGATCGGGGCGCAGATCCCCGGCGGGCAGACCATGGCCTTCAACGTGCCGCCCATCCAGGGACTATCGCCCACGGGCGGGTTCACCGGGTATCTGCAATCGTTCGGCGGGGATTCGCCTGACGAACTGTATCAGGCTTCGCTCAAGGTGATGCAGGCCGCGAGCCAGCGGCCGGAACTGTCGCGCGTCTTCACCACGCTCGATGTCAGTGTGCCGACGTACCGCATGACCATCGACCAGGACAAGGCACGCAGTCTCGGTGTGAGTCTAAGCGACCTGAACGCCACGTTATCGAGCACCTTCGGTAATGCCTTCGTCAATTACTTCACCCGCTTCAATCGCAATTTCCAGGTTTATGTCCAGTCCGAGGGCGATTTCCGACGCTCTCCCGACGATCTCGCCAGTGTGTACGTGCGTGGCGGCGACAATCAGCGGGTTCCGCTCTCCGCCCTGGTCTCGGTGGAGCGCGACCATGCGCCCTCGGTACTCAATCGCTACAACGTCTACACGGCGGCTCAGTTCCAGGGCGGCCCGGCGCCGGGCTACAGCTCCGGCCAGGCGGTGGAGGTGATGCAGGAAGTGGTGCAGGAGACGCTGGGTAGCCAGTACGGTATGGGCTGGGCCGGTGAGGCATACCAGCAGATCAATGTGGGGACCGCGGCGACGCTGGCGCTGAGCTTCGGGATTCTCATGATGTTCCTGATCCTGGCCGCCCAGTACGAGAGCTGGACCTTGCCGCTGGCGGTGGTCACGGCAGTGCCTTTCGCCTTCATCGGGGCCGTTCTCGCGGTGTTCCTACGTGACATGAGTACGAGCGTCTATCTGCAGATCGGCTTGCTGGTAGTGGTCGGCCTGGCGGCCAAGAACGCTATTCTGATTGTCGAGTTCGCCGAGCAGCAACGTACACACTTTGGCAAGTCGATTGTCGAAGCGGCGCAGATCGCGGCCCGCCAGCGCTTCCGTCCCATCGTGATGACGTCGCTGGCGTTTATCGGCGGGACCTTGCCCTTGGCGATTGCTACGGGTGCCAGTGCCGCGAGTCGCAATCAGATCGGCACGCCCGTCGTGGGGGGGATGATCTCGATCACGCTGCTGGCCACCGTCTTCGTGCCGGCGGCCTATGTGCTGATCATGCAAACACAGGAGTGGGCTTCCGCCAAGCTGGGGCTGGGCAAGTCGCAGGACGCGGATGCCTCGTCAGAGGGGGATGAAACGGCACAACAATCCCATCGCTAACGATCCGTGAACTAAACTTGCGCCGCAGCGTTCGCTGCGGCGCTTTTTTATGTCGCTACATTCTCCTGCGGTGAGGTTCGGGAGCCGCCGCAAGCGGGGGCATTCGTGGGTCGAAGTTGCCTTCAGGCTTGGCTTCGACCTTGTCAGGAGGCAGTCTGGTGATAATGGAATTTTCGCTGCAGGAGGTGGCATGCCGTTTTCGCGTACCCGGATCGCCGGGTCGATTATCGCGTTGCTGATTATGATCATGCTGGTGCCTCTCGTCGCCCAGGCGCAGGGAGCGTTATCGATGCCTAACGGCAACAGCGGAAATGATGCCGGCGGACAGCAGGCCGAACAGAGCCCTCAGGAGCTGCAGGCATCCCTCGATCAGGTTATCAGCACCCTGGAGGACGATGCGCAGCGGGGCGAGCTGCTGTCAAAGCTCAGGGAGCTACGTTCGGCCACCGAATCGGCAAGCCAGGAGGAAGGCACCGCGCCGCGTCAGGGGCTGCTGGGGGCGCTAGCCGACTCGTTTACCGATTATGGGGAGCAGGTAGAGGCCGGGCAGACCCCGCTGGATATCTGGGCACAACGCTCGCAGAGAGCGGGTGATGACGTCGAGTCGTTGTTCGCCTCGGCAAGCCGGACGGAACTGATGCAGGACGTATTCCAGATGGCGGTGCTGTTCGCCATCTGGGCCGGATTGCTGTTGACGATGATGGGCGGTGGGCGGCTGTTGGCCAGGCGCTACGACTGGCCGCGTACACTGCCGCCGGAGCCGCGTGCCTGGATGCTGGCTGAGCATTTCCTGCGCAAGCTATTGCCTTGGATGCTGGCCTTTCTGGTCATGCTCACCGCTCTGCGTTGGTTGGAGGTGCGCAGTGCGGCTCGGGTCAGTGTGCTGGTCGTGGCCTATATCACCTTGTGCGGGCGCTTGCTGTCGGTGGTCTTCGAGGTGGTGGTTTCTTTGTTTACACGAGGCCATCGGCGGGTGGCTGTTGCGATCCTGCGCCAAAAGGCGCTCAGCCGGCTGTTCATTATCGGGGCCTTGGCGGCCTTGGGCGATGCGGCCACCAGTGAACGCTTAATAGAGCAACTGGGGGCGGATCTTGCCAGTTGGCTATCGGTATTATCCAACGCGCTGGCGGCGATTATGGGCGGCTTCCTGGTGCTGCGAGTCAAGCGCCCCGTCAAGCATCTGATCCGTAACCGGCCTTATACGCAGCGCCGAGGCAAGTCTACCCGCTATGAAGTGGTGACCGTGGTGGGCCGGCTCTGGCACGTACCGGCCCTGCTGCTGATTGGCGCCTCTTTGGCTGCTATCTTCTTTTCCGCTGGCGAGGCCGATCGGGCTTTTACGCGGGCGATTATCTGCGCCGCGCTGTTGGTGCTGACGCTGGTCATTAATGGTGTCCTGCTGCGTCACAGCGAAAGGACAAACCGGCGCAAACGTAGAACGGAGTACGGCCGGCGCCTTGAGCGATTCGGCTATACGCTGGCGTATTGCGTGTTCTGGGCCATTTTCGCCGAATTGTCGCTGCGCGTGTGGGGGTTTTCGCTGGTGGGGATCGGCGCGGAAGGGACGATCAGTGCGCGCATCGGACAGGCACTGCTGGGCATCGGCGTCACGGTACTGCTGGCCTGGCTGGCATGGATATTTGCCGATACGGCTATCCAGCGCGCCTTGAACGCTTCGGCCAGAACGCGTGGGCGTCGAGTGCATAGTGCCCGCGCGCAAACCATCACGCCGATGATTCGCAATGTCATCTTCGTCACCATTATCGTGATTGCGGCGATCGCCGGGCTGGCAAATCTCGGTGTCAATGTCACTCCGTTGCTGGCCGGGGCCGGGGTCATTGGCCTGGCCATCGGCTTTGGTGCCCAGACCTTGGTTCAGGATCTGATCACCGGGGTCTTCATCCTTATCGAGGATTCGCTGTCGATCGATGACTTCGTCGATGTGGGTGGGCATATGGGAACGGTGGAGCGTCTCAGCCTGCGAACCGTACGTCTGCGCGATCTCGACGGTATCGTGCACATCATTCCCTTCAGTCAGATCAAAGGCATCCAGAACTTCTCCCGCGAATTCGGGATTGCCCTGATCCGTATCCGTGTCCCGCATGACATGAGGGTCGATGACGCCGTGGCCCTTGCGCGGGATGTCGCGGACAAGTTGCGTCAGGATCCCATGATGCGTCATCACATCTGGTCGTCGCTGGAGGTGCAGGGGATCGAGAGCTTCGACCAGGGGGCGGCTATCATGCGTGTACGCATGAGAACCGCGCCGATCATGCAGTGGGATGTGGCCCGCGCTTTCAATCTGCGCCTCAAGCAGCGTCTCGAAGAGGATGGTCAGGATTTGGCGATGCCTCGCATGAGTGTGAGCATGGAGAACGCCCCGGACGGGCAGCATCGTCAGGAGTCAAACGCGGAACAAGATCCGCAAGAGACATCGGTAACGGATCGTTCCGCCTTTCCTTAGGCGGGACAAAAACACCTGTAGCAAGATTAAAAAAACAATCTTGTACAGGTCCCTATTGCGCGTATTCTGACGTGATCCTTGTCGGGCTATCTTTGGCAAGACTTAATAGACAAGCATCTGAGTGTGAAGGTTTTACATATGAGGAGTTAAATTCTTAATGTATTTGACATGTGTCAAGACGAAACTGTGGCTGAAATGCTTGATGCTATGGAAGAAATACTAGAAACAGCGTTTTTTATTTATATGAAATAAAAGTACGCATTTTGTTACAAATAATACAATTTAATTAGATGTGTTACTCTCTCGGTGACTGGTAATTTATCCGCAAGAATTGGCGAGTAGCATCGTCTGGCCGATAGAGGTTTTTACAGCTGAGCCGCTGGATTATCGAGAGTCTTACTCAATGACGAAGCTTGGCGCCTCGCTACATCGCGGAAAAGATAATATGCGTCTATTCTACAAGTAAACGGAGTGAAAAACTGCGCCTTGGTCAAGCAGCAGAACATACAAGCATGAGCGATGAATTGAGTAGGTATAGTTAGGAAAGTATAGCGCTCGAGCGGCCAGCCACTTTCATGTCAGGGATGGCGGTGACGAAAGCGAAATATTTATTTAAACAATGTTATAGATGTCCCGAGAGGGCGTCGTTGACCATGTAAGTCGAGCAGGGAGGTCGATCATGGGCAGTGTGGCTTTGCATGGCATTACCCCAGTTTCAGATATCGGCGTGGCGAAACAGCCCGTGAGTGCCGTACAGGATGCGGAAGCTGTTGTTTCCTATGATCGGCGCCCTCCCAATATAGTGACAGCCAGGGGTGAGGGGGATGACAGCTATCGTGTGCTGTTCGTAACCTCGGAAATGGCCGATTTCGTGAAAGTCGGCGGGTTGGGAGATGTGTCATCGGCGCTGCCGCGGGCGCTGAGGGGACGCCACGATGTACGTGTGCTGATACCCGCATACCGTGAAATGATCGATTCCGATCATGATATTCAACTTATCGGTCAACTTCCCGCCTATGCCGGACTGCCGAGTTGCGATATTGGCCGGGTGACCTGCAGCGACGGTCTGATTGTCTATATGTTGCTGTGTCCCGAACTCTACGAGCGTGTCGGTAGCCCCTATTGCGACGAGATGGGGATCGGATGGGAGGATAACGACATTCGCTTCGCCCGGCTGGCGTTGGCTGCGGCAGATATCGCTTCGGGGGATGCCGGACTCGAGTGGTGCCCCCAGCTGCTGCATCTCAACGATTGGCCGAGCGCCTTGGCGGCTGGCTATCTGCGCTGGCGGAACATCCCGGTGCCGAGCGTCTTTACCATCCACAACCTGGCTTACCAGGGGGTATATGACGTCTCGCGCTGTCACGTGCTGGGGATCCCCGAGGACGCCTTCTGCATCGAGGGCCTTGAATACTTCGGCCAGATATCCTTCATGAAGGCCGGGGTGGTATACGCCTCGCACATCACCACTGTCAGCGCTACCTATGCGCGTGAGATCACCACGTCCGAGTTTGGCTGTGGTCTTGATGGCCTGCTGAGATGCAAGGCGGCCGAGGGGCGTCTGAGTGGCATTCCCAACGGAATCGACGATTCCTGGGATCCGCGTACTGATAGCCATCTTGCCCAGGCGTTTGCCATGAATGACTGGCGTGGCAAGCGGGCCAATGCCGAGCATGTCCGGCGCATGTTCGGCCTGGCCATCAGTAATGGTCCATTGTTTGCCGTAGTCTCACGCCTGGTCCATCAAAAGGGCCTGGATCTGACCATCGCCATGGCGGAGTCCATCGTTCGTGCCGGTGGCCAGATCGTCTTCATCGGCCGTGGTGAGCGTGCGATGGAGAATGCGCTGCGCAATCTGGCAGCGCGCTTTCCCGGTGCCATCGGGGTGAACATCGGCTTCGATGAAGGCGAGGCCCGCTGCATGTACGCCGGCAGTGACTTCCTGCTGATGCCCTCGCGCTTCGAGCCTTGCGGTTTGAGCCAGATGTACGCTCAGCGATTCGGTTCTTTGCCGATTGCCCACCGGACCGGCGGTCTGGCGGATACCATCGAGGATGGCGTCACCGGTTTCCTGTTCGATGAAATGAGCCTCGAAAGCTACATGCACGCCATTCAGCGGGCCATGACTGTCTTCCATGCCACCGACCTGTTTTACGCCATGCGGCGTGCGGCAATGGCGGGGCGCTATCATTGGCGTCAATCCATCGAGCCCTACAGCCAGCTATACCAAAAGGTGCTCCACGAAGTGGAAGACGTCAGCGTATCGGCCGTAGGGTAACGGAACGTCGTGGCATCATGCCGGGACATGGAAAGCGGGCTGGCGTATGCAATGACCGGCGCGGGAATGGGTTACATGAGCAAGGAACGTGGATATGACCAGTCATTTCCCCCTCAGGTCATCGGTGAGCATACCGAATGATCCATTACAGGAGGCCGACGCAAGCCTAGGGGCGGACGCCGCGGCGCTTCACGCATCAGGCGCAGCCTGCTCGCCATCCGGGGACCGTCCCCAGCGATCCAAAGTGGCCTCTCACCGCTGGCATGACGCAGTCTGGCTGCGCCAGCGCTGGCGTGATGATCCCTTGGTATCACCACTGTCCATTTATCGTCTGTATACCAAGGCTTGGCGCCACGACTCCCGGGGACAACCGTTAGGGTGGGAGGAACTGGCGGCCCAGCTAGTGCCCTATGTTGCGGATCTGGGCTTTACCCATGTCGAAATCAAGGGGATGGACGAGGAGGGCGCCGGCCTGGCATTTGCCCGCTTCATCGATGCCTGTCACGAAGGTGGAATCGGGGTTATTGTCGAATGGCCGCTGGCGCCACCCGAGACACCGCTGTCTGAATCTCAGGCGCTCGAGCAGGCGCTCGATTGGCTGGAAAGCTTTCATCTCGATGGGCTGCGCTTGATGCAGGTGGCGCCGCAAGGCGACGAAGCAGCGGAACCGCTGCTCAGGCTCTTGCTGGAGTCGATCGCAGAGCGTCATGCCGATGTGTTGTTGTTCACCGAGGATCACCTGCCTGCCGCCATGTCGCAAGAGCAGGCGCCTGCCCGGGCCCTGACCTGGAATACGCATTGGTCGCAGGCTACCCTGGCGTATCTGAGCCAGCCTCCCGAAGCGCGCGGCGCCTATCACAATGTCCTCATCGGCGGACTGGCGGAAGCCTTCGATGCGCATTACGTGCTGCCTCTGGTCGACGAGGACTCCGCGGAAGGAGCCAGCACCTGGTTGGGGCGCATGTCAGGCGATACTTGGCAGCGCTTCGCCAATCTCAGGGCCTGTCTGGGGTTTATGTGGGCGCATCCGGGCAAGAAGCTGGTCGGCATGGGCACCGAGTTTGCCCAGGGGCGTGGCTGGCGTCAGGCCGGCAAGCTAGATTGGGGACTGCTCGATGATCCCTGCCATGCCGGAATGTTGCGCCTGGTCGCAGATCTCAATCGCGTCTATGGCAACGAGCCGGCGTTGCATTATTGCGACAGCCGTCCCGACAGTTTTGCCTGGGTTGTGGGCGATGATTCCACCAATAGTGTCATCGCCTTCCTGCGCTATGGAGCCGAAGGCACGGCGCCGTTGCTGGCAATTTCCAACTTCACGCCCAACGTGCTTCACCATTACCGCTTGGGCGTTCCTGCCCTGGGGACCTGGCGTGAAGTCCTCAATACCGATAGCGAGTTCTATGCCGGATCGAATGTCGGCAACGCCTACGGTGTCAGAGCGCAGCTACTGCCCAGCCACGGGCATCCTGCCTCGGTGGAACTGACGCTCCCCCCACTTTCTACATTGTTACTGCGGCAAGGAGATTGGCCGGCATGATGCATGACGATCTTCCACAAGCCACGTTTACGCCGACCTTCGGCGCGCAACTACTGAGCGAGGAGAAGACGCGCTTTGTACTCTGGGCGCCCAGCGTTCAGCGGGTAAACGTCGAGATTGAAGGCCGCCCCGGGTTGCCGATGACGGCCACGCAGGATGGACGTTTCGAAGTCGACGCGGACTGCGGGCATGGCGCCCGTTACCGCTATCGGGTGTTCGGTTCTGCCGATGACGAGGGCAATTTGGTGCCTGATCCCGCGTCGCGGGCTCAGGAAGGGGATATCGGTGGGCCCAGTCTGGTCATCGACCCTCGGCGTTACGCATGGCGACATCCCGAATGGCGGGGCCGGCCCTGGCATGAAACCGTCCTTTACGAAGTGCATATCGGCGCTATGGGCGGGTTCGAGGGCATTCGCCGTCAACTGGGGTATCTTGCCTCGCTGGGGGTCACGGCGATCGAGCTGATGCCAGTCTCCGAGTTTCCCGGCGGGCGCAACTGGGGCTATGACGGTGTGTTGCCTTACGCAGTAGATGCGTCCTACGGCAGTCCTGACGACATGAAGGCGCTGATCGACGATGCGCATGCCCACGGCCTGATGGTATTCCTCGACGTGGTCTATAACCATTTCGGGCCGGACGGCAATTACCTGGCCAGTTATGCCAAAAGCTTCTTTCGCGATGATCTGACCACCCCCTGGGGGCCCTCGATCGACTTCCGCGAACCGGCGGTGCGCCGTTACTTCCTTGACAACGCACTGATGTGGTTGCAGGAGTACCGCATTGACGGGCTGCGCTTCGATGCCGTTCACGCCATCAGCGAGCGCGACTTTCTGGTCGAGATGGGCCATGAGATCCGGTCCCGCGTGGACTCGCGACGTCATGTCCATCTCGTGCTCGAAAACGAAGGCAATACGGCCAGTCTGCTCAACCCCGAGGGCTTCAATGCTCAGTGGGACGACGACTGGCACAATGTCATGCATGTGCTGTTGACCGGCGAGCAGGAGGGCTACTACTCCGACTTCGTCGACGACGCCACGGCCAAGCTGGTGCGCTGTCTGAGCGAAGGCTTCATCTACCAGGGCCAGCATTCCCGGCATGGACATGTCCGCGGGGAGCCCAGCGGGCACCTATCGCCCACTGCCTTCGTGATTTTTCTGCAGAACCACGACCAGACCGGCAATCGGGCTCTGGGGGAGCGCTTGACCGTTCTCGCCGATCAACAAGCATTGGCGGCCGCCACGGTCATGCTGTTGTTGTCACCCATGGTGCCGCTGCTGTTCATGGGCGAGGAATGGGGCTCGGAGCGACCGTTCCTCTTCTTCACCGAACATCATGACGAGCTGGCCGATGCGGTGCGCGAGGGTCGGCGAGGCGAATTCGCCGACTTCAGCGCCTTTCGCGATGAGGCGACACGTCAGCAGATTCCCGATCCCAACGCGCTGCAGACGTTCTATGACTCCATGCCCGACTTCGACAGGCGTGACGAGCCGCCTCATGACGCCTGGCTGCAACGCTATCGGACCTTGCTGGCGTTACGCCATCGCGAGATTGTGCCGCGCCTGGAAGGCGCCGTGTCGCTGGGGGCCGAGGCCTTGGGTGACAAGGCCGTTGTGGCACGCTGGCGGATGAACGACGAGAGCCAACTGATGATCGTGCTCAACCTGAGCGAGACACCGGTAGCCACTTCCGGGTTCGGCGTCGGGCACTGTTTGTATGAAACCGCCGATGGTGTCGCGGTCGGTGCGGAGAGCGGCACCTTGGCGCCGCGCTCGGCCGTCGCCTGGTTACGGCGCAATCCTGGTGAAGAAGAGGTAAGTGCATGAGCGACGCCGCATTGAGGAAGCTCGCCGAGGCCGCCGGGTTGGTCGTGGAGTGGGAAGATAGCGCAGGCGATCCGTGTGCTCTGTCAGAGGAGACTCAGCGAACGCTGCTGAAAGTGCTGGGCTTTCCCGCCGACGATGCCACGGCCGTGAATGACAGCTTGAAGCGCCTTGAGCGCTGGCAGCAGCCCGCTGAGCCGGCGCAGTGGCCACCGTTGATCACTGCCGACTGTGAGACGCCGACAGACCTGCCGGGACAATTGCCTGCGGACACCCCGTTCACGCTGACACTCGAATCGGGAGAAGAACGTACGGGAACGCTGACTAACAACGGTCGATTGCCCGCCATCGCGGAGGCGGGTTATCACCAGTTGCGTGTGGGCGAGGCGGAGCTGACCCTGGCGGTGGCACCCCCGCAGTGCTTTTCGCTTGCGGATGCCTGCAATACACCGGCCCCGCGGGTGTGGGGCATGGCGGCGCAACTGTATGCGTTGCGCCGCCCCGGCGATGGAGGCATTGGCGACGCTCTGGCGTTGGAAATCTTTGTCGAAAAGGCCGCCAAGCAGGGGGCCGCAGCATTGGCAATCAGCCCGACGCATGCCATGTTCAGCAATGATCCCGACCGCTACAGTCCCTACTCTCCGTCCAGCCGGTTGCTACTCAACGTTCTTTATGCCGCTCCCGAGTCCCAGGTGGGCGAGGATTCCGTCAAGCAAGCCGTCAAACGTTGTGGCCTGGAAGACGAGCTGCGTCGACTCGAAGCCGATGATTGTCTCGACTGGCCGGCGGCGGGCCGGGCCAAGCTGACGTGGCTGCGTGATCTGTATGACGACGTCATGGCGCGTAGTGATGAACAGGCCGATGAGCTGCGCCGACAGCTAGAGGCGTTTCGCAAGGCGGGCGGCACCATGCTTGAGGATCACTGTCGTTTCGAGGCCCTACAAGCTCATCGGCCCGAGGGCTACTGGGGCGACTGGCCGGAAGCGCTGCGTGATCCCTCCAGTCCCGAAGTGGCGCGATTTGCCGAACAACAGCCGCATGAGGTCGGCTTCTACGCTTTCCTGCAGTGGCTGGTGGGGCAAGGCTTGTCGCGTGCCCAGAACGCGGCACGTGATGCCGGAATGGCGATCGGGCTGATTGCCGACCTGGCAGTGGGGGCCGATGCCGCCGGAAGTCAATCCTGGAGCCGTCAGGCGGAAATGCTCGAAGGTGTCTCGATCGGTGCGCCGCCCGATACCTTCAACGTGCATGGTCAGGATTGGGGATTGGCGGCGTTCTCGCCGCATGGATTGGTGCGTTCGGGGTTTCGCAGCTTCATCGACATGCTGCGTGCCAGTTTCAAGCATGCCGGTGGACTGCGTATCGACCATATCCTGGGGCTGATGCGGCTGTGGCTGGTGCCGCATGGCGCCTCGCCCAGGCAGGGCGCCTATGTGCGCTATCCGCTTGAAGACATGTTGCGGCTGGTAGCGCTGGAGTCCTGGCGTCATCGTGGCATCGTTATCGGAGAGGATCTGGGGACCGTGGCACCGGGATTTCGTGAGCAACTGACGGCGCGAGGGATCCTCGGCATGCAGGTGCTGTGGTTCGAGCAGGATGAAGAAGAGAACTTCCTGCCGGCCGAATTCTGGTCGAATGGTGCCATGGCGACGACATCGACACACGACCTGCCGACCGTGGCCGGATGGTGGGCGGGCAAGGATATTGACTGGCGCAGCAGTCTGGAGTTGCTGGGCGACGATCAGAGTGAGGCCGGTGAGCGTCAGGCGCGTCGCGAAGCCCGCGCCAAGCTGGCGGATACGCTGGGGCTGACCAGCCACCAACAGGGCCCCGAGACGCTGGAGGCCGCGGACTTTCCCGCCTCGCGCGTCCTGGATGCCAGCGCTCGCCATATCGGGCGCACGCCGGCACCCTTGGTATTGCTGCCGGTGGAGGATGTCCTGGGACTTGAAGAGCAGGCCAATCTGCCCGGTACGCTTGATGAGCATCCCAACTGGCGGCGGCGCTGGATGGCGGAGGCGGCGGATCTGTTATCCCCCGCCGAGGTCCAGCAGCGCCTCGAGGCATTGGCTCATGCCCGCGACATTTCGCGTCAGGCCGCACAAACGCCGCTGGAGCCCACTGCATGAGTGACATTCGCGCCACTATAAGACTGCAATTCCATCGTGAGTTTACCCTCGACGATGCCGCTCACTGGGTGGATTACTACGCCGCGCTCGGCGTCAGTCATGTCTATGCGTCGCCATTGCTCGCTTCGCGGGCGGGCTCCACGCATGGCTATGACGGTGTCGACCCGACCCGCCTGGACCCGGAGCTTGGCGGAGAAGCCGCCCTGGAGCGCCTGGTCACGCGCCTGCGCGCCAACGGCATGGGGCTGATACTGGATATCGTGCCCAATCACGTCGCTGTTGGCGGCTCGGAAAATCCCTGGTGGCAGGACGTGCTGCGGTGGGGACGACAGAGTCCCTACGCCGAGTTTTTCGACATCGACTGGCTGTCTCCCGATCCGCTGCTGGCCGGTAAGTTACTGGTGCCGTTTCTGGGGGCACCGTATGAAGAGGTGCTGAACTCTGGGATGCTGGAGTTGCACTACGTGCCGGAGTCGGTCGGCTTCGAGATCGCCTATCACGAGCATCGCTTTCCCATCGACCCGCGCCATTATGGCGACATTCTGCGCCACGCCGAGCATGACGCTCTGCGAGATGTGGCGGTGCAGTTCGATGCGCTACAGGCGCGTCAGGACGCCTACACTGCCGTCGGCGAACTGCGTCAGCAACTGCGTAAAACGCTGGAGGCAGACGCGGCCCGGCAGGCGCTGGAGGGGTTGTTCGGGCTGTTCGATACTCGTCAGGAGGCGGGAGCCACGCGCCTGCATGCCTTGCTGGAGCGGCAGAGTTACCGCTTGGCGTGGTGGCGCACGGCCTCCGATGACATCAACTGGCGGCGGTTTTTCGACATTACCGAGTTGGGAGGGCTGCGAGTCGAGTTGCCCGAGGTGTTCGAAGCGACCCATGCTCTGGCGTTTCAGCTCGTCGAGGCCGGTTGGGTGGATGGGCTGCGGGTCGATCACGTCGATGGGCTCGCCGATCCCGGTGGCTACTGCCGCCGTCTGCGCGAACGTTTGAATGCGCTCGAGGAGAAGCGGCCCGCGGAGGTGCCACGTCATGTCGCGCTGTATGTCGAGAAGATTCTCGCCGACGGCGAGACCTTGCATGAGGACTGGGGCGTAGACGGCACTACCGGTTACGAGTTCATGAACGAAGTGTCCGGGCTGCAGCATGACCCTGAGGGAGCGGCGCCGCTGCAGGCGCTGTGGCACGCAGTCAGCGGCCGCGATGCCAATTTCCTGGTTGAGGTGCGCCAGGCGCGGCATGAAATGCTCGAAAGCGCCTTGGCCAGTGAATTCGATGGCTGTAGCCGGGCACTGCTGAAATTGGCTCGCTGCAATCTGACGACACGCGACATCACGCTGGGGTCGATCAAGCGGGCTTTGAGGGCTTTGATCGTGCACTTTCCCGTGTATCGCACCTATGCCGACGATGGTGGACGTCCCGAACAGGACGCCCCCTTCTTCCAGCAGGCGATGGCCGGCGCGCGCGGCGAGTTGAGTCCACCGGACGTGGCGGTGCTCGAGCAGCTCGAACGCTGGCTGGGGGGGGAGGCACCGAGCGGTTGTGCCGATGTCGGCGCCCGCTCGCTGCGTCAGCGCGCCATTACCCGCTTTCAACAGCTGACCTCGCCGGTCGCGGCCAAGGCCGTGGAGGATACCGCCGGCTATCGCAGTGCGGTACTGATCTCGCGCAACGACGTGGGGTTCGACCCTCAGCATTTCAGCCGTACGCCGGATGATTTTCACGCCGCCTGTCGCGAGCGGCTGCGGCACTTTCCCAACACACTGATTACGACCGCAACGCATGATCACAAGCGCGGTGAGGACGTGCGGGCCCGGCTGGCAGTCATCAGCGAGTTCGCCGAGGATTTCGCTCGTCACGTCGAGCGCTGGCGGGGATTGGCGGCATCACTGCGCCGCGACCTGCCCCAGGGGCCGGCACCTTCGGCGGGCGATGAACTGATTCTGTATCAAATGGTGCTCGGGGCCTGGGCGCCGGAGCTGGATCCTGACGATACCCAGGCGATGCAGCGCTTTACCGAGCGTCTGGGGCAATGGCAGCAGAAGGCGTTGCGCGAAGCCAAGCTGCGCAGCCATTGGCTATGGCCCGACAACGACTACGAAGCGGCCTGTCGCGATTTCCTGGAAGCTCTGCTGACGGATCCGACCCTGCGTCTCGACATTGCCGGAGCCGCACGGCTGCTGGACCTGCCGGGGGCGGTCAATGGCCTGACGCAGACGGTATTGCGTCTGACCGTACCTGGCGTGCCGGACCTTTACCAAGGCACCGAATTCTGGGATTACAGCCTGGTCGATCCGGACAACCGCCGAGAGGTCGACTATCGCGCCCGCCAGTCAGCCCTGCAAGCGCAGGAAACACCGGCAGACGCCTTGTCACACTGGCCGGACGGTCACGTCAAGCAAGCCATTATCACCCGGATCCTGGCGTTGCGTCAGCGCTATTCCCGACTGTTCTCCGAGGGCAGCTACGTCCCCGTACAGGTGGAAGGCGAACGGGCCGA
Organism: Halomonas sp. WWR20; assembly: GCF_054602495.1. Taxonomy (NCBI): domain Bacteria; kingdom Pseudomonadati; phylum Pseudomonadota; class Gammaproteobacteria; order Oceanospirillales; family Halomonadaceae; genus Halomonas; species Halomonas sp. WWR20. The sequence continues at coordinate 70,492 of NZ_JBTRHR010000004.1, read as the reverse complement.
GCACATATTGGCCTTCATGCGTCAGCAGGGATCGCAGTCATTACTGGTGGTTGTGCCGAGACTACCGATGGTCTTGCTCAAGACTGCTACGCTGCCATGTATAGCGTCGCAATGTTGGGAGGACACGCGCCTTCAGGTGACGGCGCCCATGCAGGGCTCGTGGCGGAGTATCTTGACGAATGCCTCGTTGCGCCTGGATGAAGGCGAGATGTCACCAGGGGAAGTGCTGGCGGATCTCCCCGTGGGAGTTTTTGTACGCGACGACACTCCGTCCTGAATGAACGATGGGATGTATCACTTGTTACAGGGAGAGCGAGAGGATGGCAGACGACGAACAACGTATACGCCAATTGGCATACCGTATCTGGGAATCCGAAGGGCGCCCCGAGGGAGCGCAGCAGCGTCACTGGGACATGGCGCTGAAGATCGTCACCGCGGAGCGGACTGCCGGGGAAAACGTTCGCCTGGAGGATGAAGAGCCGCGTCACGACGAGCCGGACATGCTGGAGGATGACCTGCCGCTTGAAGCGGACGAGCGGGGCATCGACGAGAATCGGCTGCCGCTCGATGAGCCGGAAGCTCCCGATCTCGAGGATCTGCCGTACCAGGACACGCCGACTCAGGATGACGTGCCGGTTCATGATCGCGTGGCGTCGGATTACGCACCTCCCGAGGGACCGTCTCATCCTGCCCAGGCACCGGTTACCGAGTCGCCGGAGGGATCCGCGGTCGTCAAGCGTGCCGAAGAGGAAGCCCGGCGTACCGAAGATACCGTGACGCCGACCAATGAAACCGACACTGCTCAGGTGCCCGGCAAGAGTACGCCGCGCAAGACTACCCGCAAGCCCAGCAGCGCCAGTGGCAAGAAGCCCACCGGCAAGGCCAGCGGTAAATCCACCTCTGGAAAATCGACGTCCAAGGCGTCGCCCAAGACCAAACCCAAGGGCTGAGGAAATCACCCAGGCTGGCGTGTGGCGTGCTTGCAAAGCGACGCCGCCTGGTGAGCTGCATCCAGGGCACTTTTCATGTATTGATTTCAGGCATCGGTCGTATGCCGGTGCCTACCGTTTTGTCAGGGATGAAATAACGCTATGAGCAAGGATACTCTCAACGACAGCAAGGCGCTGGCCGACGACCAGAAGAGTAGCGAGATGGAGACGGCCGCGGCTTCCGTCGAGGCGCCGGGTGTCTTGCAGCGCTCGCGTGTGCGGGAGGGTTTGCCTTTCCCGCTGGGGGCCACCTGGGATGGACTGGGTGTGAACTTCGCGCTGTTCTCGGCGAATGCCACCAAGGTCGAGCTGTGTCTGTTCGACGCCGACGGTGAGCAGGAACTCGAGCGAATCGAGTTGCCCGAATATACCGATGAGGTGTGGCATGGCTACCTGCCCGATGCGCGTCCCGGTCTGCTCTACGGTTACCGGGTGCATGGCCCTTATGAGCCCGAGCAGGGGCATCGCTTCAATCCCAACAAGCTGCTGCTGGATCCTTATGCCAAGCAGATTGTCGGTGAGTTGGATTGGAATGAGGCGCTGTTCGGCTACACCATCGGTCATCCCGACGGTGATCTAAGCTTCGACGAGCGCGACAGCGCTCCCTTCATGCCTCGCTGTCGTGTGGTCGACCCGGCCTTCACTTGGGGACGCTCGCGCAAGATTCAGGTGCCTTGGGATCGGACTATCCTCTACGAAACGCATGTGCGCGGCTACACCATGCGTCATCCGACGGTCCCCGAGCCTCTGCGCGGCACCTTCTCCGGCCTGATGGGCAACGAAATCATTGATTACATCCGCTCGCTGGGGGTGTCATCGGTGGAGTTACTCCCCATACATGCCTTTGCCAACGATCAGCATCTGCTCGAAAAAGGTCTGAAAAACTACTGGGGCTACAACACGCTAGGTTTCTTCGCGCCGCATCCGAGCTACTTGGCGGGTGACAACATCAACGAGTTCAAGGAGATGGTGGCGCGTTTCCATGCGGCCGATCTCGAAGTCATTCTGGATGTTGTTTACAACCATACCGCGGAAGGCAACGAACTGGGCCCCACCCTGTCACTCAAGGGCATCGACAACGCCTCCTACTATCGTCTGCTGCCGGACGAAAAACGCTACTACATCGACGATACCGGTACCGGCAATACCCTCAATCTCAGCCACTCGCGTGTACTGCAGATGGTCACCGACTCGTTGCGTTACTGGGCAGACGAGATGCGTGTCGACGGTTTTCGCTTCGATCTGGCGACGATCCTCGGGCGTGAGCCGCATGGCTTCGATGAGGGGGGTGGCTTTCTCGATTCCTGCCGCCAGGACCCGCTGCTGAGTCAGGTCAAGTTGATTGCCGAGCCCTGGGACTGCGGGCCCGGCGGCTATCAGGTCGGGGGGTTCCCACCGGGCTGGTCGGAGTGGAACGATCGTTTTCGCGACACCGTGCGGGCCTTCTGGAAAGGCGATGAAGGGCAACTTCCCGAACTGGCGACTCGCCTGACGGCCTCGGCCGATCTATTCGATCAGCGTGGTCGGCGACCCTTTGCCTCGGTCAACTTCGTCACGGCGCATGACGGTTTCACGCTATATGACTCGGTGGCCTACGACGAAAAGCACAATGAGGCCAACGGCGAGGATAACAACGACGGACACAGCAACAATCTGTCCTGGAATCATGGCGTGGAAGGTCCCACCGATGATCCTGAAATCCAGGAGCTACGGCTGCGCCAGATTCGCAATTTCCTGGCGACGCTGATGTTTTCGCAGGGCACACCGATGATGCTGGCCGGCGATGAATTGCTGCGCACGCAGCAGGGCAATAACAATGCCTACTGTCAGGATAACGAGATCAGTTGGCTGGACTGGAACCTGAGCGGTGACGCTCACGCAATGATCGATTATCTCCGCCATGTGGTGTCGCTGCGTCAGCGCTACCCGATCCTGCGACGCGGGCGTTTTCTGAGCGGCGAATATAACCAGGAGCTGGGCCTCAAGGAGGTGACCTGGCTGGCGCCCGATGGCGAGGAAATGGATGTCGAGCGCTGGGAAAATCCCGAAGCGCGCAGTCTCGGCGTGCTGCTCGACGGCCGTGCCCAGCCCACCGGCATACGGCGTGCCGGTGCCGATGTCACCCTGCTGCTGCTGTTCAATGCCCATCACGACCCGTTGAGCTATCACCTGCCCGAAGTGCCGCGGGGGAGTGGCTGGATGTGCCGACTGGATACATCACGTGCCTTGGATGAGGCGAGCTGTCGGCGTGCGTTCGGCGAGCAGTATGAGCTGGAAGGACGTTCATTGGCCTTGCTGGAACTGGTGCTGGATGTCCCGCAAACGGTTGCGACACCTGATGGTGATGCAGCCTGATCGTTTACGAACCCCGATTCAGTGACGGAAGGAGCCGCCAGTGACTATGAGTTCTCCAGCGCGTCCGACGCCGGGCGCGACTCCGACCCACGAGCAGGATCCGAGTCATGTGCTGGTCGCCGCCCAAGCCCCACGTATCGCCATCGAGTCGGTGTATCCGGCTCTTGATCATGGGCGTTTCGCCGCCAAGGCAACCGTCGGTGAGCCGGTGGAGGTGACGGCGGTAATCTTTGCCGATGGTCATGACGTCCTCGCGGCTGCCGTGAGTTGGTGCGACGACCAAGGCACCTGTCACCGTATGCCGATGCATTTGGTACGGCCGCTGGGCAAGGATCTCTGGGAGGCCAGTTTCACGCCGCAACGCGTAGGCCGGCACACTTTCATGATCGAGGCCTGGTGGGATGTCTATGGCACCTATCGCGACGAGCTGTTCAAGAAGCATCACGCCGGCGTATCCGTCGAGCTTGAGCTGGAAGAGGGCCGTCGCCTGGTGCTTGAAGCCGCCGAGCGTACCGAGGGTGAGGTGAGCGAGGCCTTGGAAGCGGTTCATGAACGCTTCCAGGCGTGTGCCAGTGATGCCGAACGTGTCGCGTTACTGCTGGATAATCGTACGCTCATGCTGATGCATGAGGCCGATGCCCGGCCGCACCTGACCCGTAGTGATGCCGTCTATCCGCTCGACGTCGAGCGGCTAATGGCTCGCTTCGCCAGCTGGTATGAACTGTTTCCGCGTTCGGAAACGGATGATCCGCAACGCCACGGTACCTTCGATGACGTGCAAAAACGTCTGCCGATGATCCGTGACATGGGCTTCGACGTCCTTTATTTTCCTCCGATTCATCCCATCGGTCGGGCGCACCGCAAGGGGCGCAACAATACGCTGGAGCCGGGGCCGGACGACCCGGGCAGCCCGTATGCCATCGGTAGCGAAGAGGGCGGGCACGAGGCTATCCATCCCGAGTTGGGCTCGCGCGAGGACTTCCGCAATCTGGTGCGCGCCGCCGCCGATCACGGGCTGGAGATCGCGCTGGATTTCGCCATCCAATGCTCGCCGGATCACCCCTGGCTCAAGGAGCATCCCGGCTGGTTCTCGTGGCGGCCGGATGGTTCGCTGCGCTATGCGGAAAATCCGCCCAAGAAATATCAGGACATCGTCAACGTCGATTTCTATGCCGAAGATGCGATTCCATCGCTGTGGCTGGCGTTGCGCGATGTGGTGCAGGGCTGGGTGGACGAGGGCGTGAAAATCTTTCGCGTCGACAATCCCCACACCAAGCCGCTGCCGTTCTGGGAATGGTTGATCGCCGATATCCGCGGGCGCGATCCGGAGGTGATCTTTCTCGCCGAAGCCTTTACCCGACCGGCGATGATGTTGCGTCTGGGCAAGCTGGGGTTCACGCAGGGCTATACCTATTTCACCTGGCGCCACTCCAAGGCCGAGTTGAGCGAATATTTCACCGAGTTGAACTCGTCGCCGCTGCGCGAAGGCTTCCGGCCCAACTTCTTCGTCAACACTCCGGATATCAATCCCTATTTCCTGCAGTCCTCGGGGCGCCCCGGATTCCTGATCCGTGCCGCGCTAGCCACGATGGGCTCGGGACTGTGGGGCATGTATTCGGGGTTCGAGCTGTGCGAGGGCGAACCGATTCCCGGCAAGGAGGAGTATCTCGACTCGGAGAAGTACGAGATCAGGCCGCGCGATTACGGTGCGCCCGGCAATATCATCTACGAGATTGCCCAGCTCAACCGCATCCGTCGCGAGAATACCGCGCTGCATACCCACTTGGGCATGGCGCTCTATCCCGTACACAACGAGCGCATGCTGTTCTTCGGCAAGCGTACCGCGGATCTGGACAGTTTCGTGCTGGTGATGATCAACCTCGACCCCTTCGAGGCGCAGGAAGGCAACTTCGAGCTTCCGCTCTGGGAGTTCGGGCTACCCGATGACGCCGCATTGCATGGTGAGGACTTGATGTCGGGACACCGCTGGACATGGCATGGCAAGTGGCAATGGACGAGGCTCGAACCGTGGCATCTTCCTTTCGCCATCTGGCGCATTAAACCGGTGCGCTAATTGCTCATGCTAATCACGACAGGGAGGGACGCCCGATGATGGATGCCAGTAGCGAATCTCATGCCGTCGAGGCTATCGATTTTCTCGACGATCCATTGTGGTACAAGGACGCCGTGATCTACCAGGTACACGTCAAGTCGTTCTTCGACGCGAACGACGACGGTATCGGGGATTTCAACGGCTTGATCGACAAGCTCGACTATATCGTCAGTCTCGGGGTGAACACGCTGTGGATATTGCCCTTTTATCCTTCGCCGCGCCGCGACGATGGCTACGATATCGCCGAGTACACCAATGTCAGCCCCGATTACGGCACGCTCGACGATGCCCAGCGCTTCATCAGCGAAGCCCACAAGCGTGGGTTGCGCGTGATCACCGAGCTGGTCATCAACCACACATCCGACCAGCATGAATGGTTCCAGCGTGCCCGCCATGCGCCGCCGGGCTCACCCGAGCGCGATTTCTACGTATGGTCGGACAGCGACCAGAAGTACCCGGGCACACGGATCATCTTTCTGGATACCGAGTCGTCCAACTGGACCTGGGATCCGGTGGCCAACGCCTATTTCTGGCACCGTTTCTACTCCCACCAGCCGGATCTCAATTTCGACAATCCTCAGGTACTCAAGGAAGTCCTCAAGGTCATGGAGTACTGGCTGGACATGGGTGTCGACGGTCTACGTCTGGACGCGATTCCTTATCTGGTCGAGCGCGAGGGTACCAACAACGAGAACCTGCCCGAGACGCATGATGTGCTCAAGCAGATTCGGGCGGCACTCGATGCGGACTATCCTGATCGCATGCTGCTGGCGGAGGCCAACCAGTGGCCCGAAGACACGCGTCCCTATTTCGGCGAAGGCGACGAATGTCACATGGCCTTCCACTTTCCACTGATGCCGCGCATGTACATGGCGCTGGCCCAGGAGGACCGCTTTCCGATTACCGACATCCTGCGCCAGACGCCGGAAATTCCCGCGGTCTGTCAGTGGGCGATCTTCCTGCGCAACCATGACGAGCTGACGCTGGAAATGGTCACCGACAAGGAGCGAGACTACCTCTGGAGTCACTATGCCGCCGACCGGCGGGCACGCATCAATTTAGGCATCCGGCGGCGACTGGCGCCGCTGCTCGAGCGTGATCGTCGGCGTATCGAACTGCTCAATAGCCTGTTGCTGTCGATGCCGGGCACGCCGGTGCTGTACTACGGCGACGAGATCGGCATGGGCGACAATATCTATCTCGGCGACCGCGATGGCGTACGTACCCCCATGCAATGGTCGGTGGATCGCAACGGCGGCTTTTCGCGGGCCGACCCGGCGAGCCTGGTGCTACCGCCGATCATGGATCCGCTCTACGGCTATCATTCGGTCAACGTCGAGGCCCAGACGCGCGACCCACACTCGCTGCTCAATAGCATGCGGCGCCTGCTCGCGGTGCGCAGCCAGCACCGTGCCTTCAGCCGCGGTACCATGCATCCGCTGTATCCGGCCAACCGGCATATCCTGGCGTACCTGCGCGAGATGGTGCTCGATAACGGCGAGTCCGAGGTCGTGCTGTGCGTCGCCAACGTGGCGCGCAATGCCCAGGCGGTGGAACTCGACCTGTCGACCTTCGCCGGCCAGGTGCCGGTGGAGATGGTCGGCGGCAGCGCCTTCCCGCCTATTGGCCAATTGCCGTATCTGCTGACGTTGCCGCCTTACGGCTTCTACTGGTTCCTGCTGGCGCCGGAAAGCGCCATGCCGTCCTGGCATGTGCCGACACCGGAGCCGATGCCGGAGTATGTCACGCTGATCGTCAAGCGGCGCCTCGAGGAGATTCTCGATGCCCCCTCGCGCAATCTGCTGGAGCGCGAGGCGCTACCGACGTACCTGCCCAAGCGTCGCTGGTTCGCGGCCAAGCAGTCGCGTATCGAGCAGGTCAAGATTCTTTATGTGGCGCGTCTCGAGGATACCCAGAATACGCTGCTGATCAGCGAATTCGAGGTGCGCAATGCGCAGGGGATCGAGCGCTATCAACTGCCGCTGGCCTTCCTGGGCGAGGATGACAAGGCGCGTGCCCTGGCGCAGCAGTTGGCGCTGGCCCGGGTCCGACGCGGACGCCAGGTGGGGCTGCTGACCGATGCGCTGACGCTGGACAGCTTCGCCCTGGCAGTGATCAAGGCCCTGCGCAACTCCACCGTGCTGCCCAGTACGGCCGGCGAAATACGCTTCCTGCCGACCGTGGCCATGGACACGCTGGAGCTGCCGGAGACGCCCGATGTGGCCCAGCAAGCCGCCGAGCAGTCCAACAGCTCGGTGATCATCGACCAGCAGGTGGTCATCAAGCTGTTCCGGCGAGTCGAGGAGGGACAGCATCCCGAAGCCGAGATCGGCCGTTATCTGAGTGAGCACGGCTTTGCCCATGTCGCGCCGCTGTACGGGGAAGTCACGCGCTACGATGAGCAGGACACGCCACAAACGCTGATGATCATTCAGGGCTTCATCGATAACCAGGGCGATGCCTGGCAGTGGACACGTAGTGCCCTGGTGCGCGCTGTCCGTGAAGCGTCCGCCGAAGATCAGACCCGAGAGGAGGGCTACAGCGCACTGGATCAGCTCGAGGCCTTTGCTGCCACGTTGGGACAACGCCTCGGCGAGTTGCATCAGGTGCTGGCCTTGCCAAGCGAGAATCCGGCGTTCACCCCGCAAATCGCCGATCAGGCGCATGTGGCGATGTGGGCACAGCGGGTCCGTGAGCGAGTCGAGGAGGCGCTGGAACTGCTCGCCCGTCACAAGGGCAATGCCGGCGAGACCGAGCAGCAGATGGCGGATTCGGTGCTGGCTGAGCGCGATGCCTTGCTGGCAGCCATCGAGCCGTTGGCCAGCCGGGCCGAAGGTAGTCTGTTGACGCGTATTCACGGGGACCTTCACTTGGGTCAGGTGCTGGTCGCCCATGACGACGCCTACATCATCGATTTCGAAGGTGAGCCCGCCCGGCCGCTGGAGGAGCGGCGCGCCAAGGATAGTCCGTTGCGGGACGTCGCGGGTATGTTGCGCTCGTTCGACTACGCTGGCGCGATGATCGATGAGGTCATGCCGAAAGACGAGGGCGACGAGGCGGTGGTTCACACGGGACACGATGTCGCCGAGCAGTATCTGCTCAAGGGACGCAGTGCCTTCCTGGAGGCATATCGCAAGAGCGCGGATACGTTGCCGCATCGCTGGCGGGAACAAGACGGGGTCGACGCTGCCTTGGAACTGTTCATTCTGGAAAAGACGGCTTATGAAATCGCTTACGAGGCCGCCAACCGTCCGACCTGGTTGGGCGTGCCTTTACGCGGTCTGGTAACGATTGCCGGCCAACTGACCATGAGGGGTCCGCATGACTGAATTGCCTGCCAAATCCGCTATGGATCGTGCCCTGAGGCTTCCGGTGGACGATGCCGAAGCCTTGGCGCGCGGTACCCACGGTAATCCGTTCTCGCTGCTCGGCGTACACGAAACCGAGACGGGATATGTGTTGCGCGCCTATCTTCCCGGAGCACTGGGAGTGGACGTGCTGGACCGCGACAGCGGGGCGTTGCGGTGTAGTCTTACTTCCCTCCAGATACCGGGGCTGTTCGCCGCTCAACTGCCTCATGTGGCGCCGTATCGCCTGCGTATCCGTTGGCCCGGCGGCGAATACGAGACCGAGGACCCGTATGCCTTCGGCTTGCTGCTCGGCGAGATGGACCTTTACCTGATCGGTGAGGGCAATCATCGCAATCTGGGGCACTGTCTGGGCGCTCAGCCCATGACGATAGAGGACGTGCCCGGCGTGCGCTTCGCCGTCTGGGCACCCAACGCGCGGCGCGTCTCGGTGGTCGGCAATTTCAACGGCTGGGACGGCCGACGCCATCTGATGCGTCTGCGCCATCCCGCGGGCGTCTGGGAGTTGTTCGTGCCGCGGATTGGCCCCGGCGAGTCCTACAAGTACGAGATTCTCGATGCGCATGGTGCCCTGAGCCTCAAGGCCGATCCGGTGGCGCTGGCCACCGAGATGCCGCCTCAGACCTCATCCGTGGTAGCGGACACCACGCCGTTTACCTGGCACGACGCCGAATGGATCGCCCGGCGCGGTGAGCAGCAATCGCCGGATAAACCGATCTCCATCTACGAAGTGCATGCCGCCTCGTGGCGCAAGCATGGCGGCGATGACGGCGAGCTTTACAGCTGGCGGGACCTGGCCGAGCATTTGATTCCCTATGTTCTCGACATGGGCTTTACCCACGTTGAGTTGCTGCCGATCATGGAGCATCCCTTCGGCGGTTCCTGGGGTTATCAGCCGCTGGGCCAGTTTGCCCCCAGCGGGCGCTTCGGCAAGCCCGAGGATTTCGCCTATTTCGTCGATACCTGCCATACCGCCGGGCTAGGGGTGATCCTCGACTGGGTCCCGGCGCACTTTCCCAGCGACCCGCACGGCCTGGCGCGCTTCGACGGTACGGCGCTGTACGAATACGAGCACCCCTTCGAGGGCTTCCATCAGGACTGGGAAACCTACATCTACAACCTGGGGCGCCGCGAGGTGCATGGCTTCATGCTAGCCTCGGCGCTGCATTGGCTGCGTCACTATCATGTCGATGCGCTACGTGTCGACGCGGTGGCCTCGATGCTCTATCGCGACTACTCGCGCAACGCCGGGGAGTGGATTCCCAACCAGTATGGCGGGCGCGAGAATCTCGAGGCAATCGACTTCCTGCGACACCTGAACGATGTGGTTGCCGACGAGGTGCCCGGCGCCTCGGTGATTGCCGAGGAGTCTACCGCCTGGCCCGGCGTCACCCAGCCGACCGCCGAGGGCGGGCTGGGCTTTGCCTACAAGTGGAACATGGGCTGGATGCACGACACATTGGAATACATCGCCAAGGATCCGCTGTATCGCTCCTACGCCCACCACGACATGACCTTTCCCATGGTCTATGCCTTCTCCGAGCATTTCGTGTTGCCCATCTCTCACGACGAGGTGGTGCACGGCAAGGGCTCGCTGATCGGCAAGATGCCCGGCGACGAGTGGCAGAAATTCGCCAACCTGCGGGCCTATCTTGCGACCATGTGGACCCAGCCGGGCAAGAAGCTATTGTTCATGGGCTGCGAGTTCGGCCAGTGGCGGGAATGGAGCCATGACCGCGAGCTCGACTGGACGCTGCTTGGAGAAGCGCGCCACGCCGGTGTGCAGCGGTTGGTCGGTGACATTAACCGGCTCTACGCGGAACAGCCGGCGCTGCATGAACGCGACAGCGAGCCGTCGGGTTTCACCTGGGTGGTGGGTGATGACAACACCAACAGCGTTTTCGCCTGGTTGCGTTGGAGTGCCGCGGGCGAGCCCCTGCTGGTGGTGGCCAACATGACGCCAATCCCGCATTACGATTACCACATGGGCGTGCCCGCTGCGGGTCGCTGGGAGGAGATATTCAATAGCGATGCAGAGCTCTACGGTGGATCGAACGTAGGCAACATGGGCGAACTCACGGCGAAGGACATGCCGCTTCACGGTCAGACGGCCTGTCTTGCGGTGACCTTGCCGCCGCTGGGCGTTGTCGTGTTACGCCCGACACGCTGATCGATGCAAACTTCAGCGGAGCCGGGCGGCTCCGCTGAAGCCATGCGAGGCTGCATCAGTCGCGGCAGGTATCAAAGCTGGGGCGCGTCGAAGTTCTGCGGCTCGTCGGTGTATACACAGACATTGGCATCCTCGATATCACCATCGGGCGATTCGAGATGCGAGGCAAAAAACTCGCGGATCTCGCGGCGTTGACAGTGCGCCTCGAACGCTGCGCGGTTGGCCCATATCTCATGAAACACGATGGGGTAACTGGTGCCTTGGGCATAGGGATTGTCGATATGCCGGGTCACGGTGTACTGCAGGCAGGCATCCTCGCGATGCGCATTGGGTTCCAGGGCCTGCAGTGCCTGGAATACCGCTTCCTCCTTGCCTGGCTTGGGTTTGAAGTGGGCGACACAGTAAATCTTCTGGGACATGAGACCTCCTGTCAGATGGGAGCGTCGACAATAGCATTCAGCCGGCAGGCAACGGTAGGGGGAATCCGCCGGACAGGGCTGGGAGCGCCTACCTCCTCAGGCGTGCCTTAACCTCGAGTTGAGGGTTGGGGGACAGTCAAAGCGCCACTCAGCGGAACAACGTATCGACGTACTCGGCTCCCAGGCCGACCTTGTCGTAATGGGCACGGCATAAAGCGATGTAATCGTGCACATCGAAATAGCCCTCGGTGTCGCCCTGCTCGTTCAGCCAGATCAACGGTCCCTTGACGATGAAGAAGACCCGCATGGGATCGTCATGCTCATAAGCCACCAAGGTATGGCCTTCACCGGGAGTCTCGTAGACGAAGTCGCCGGCTGTCGCCGTCCAGTCGTGTTCCAGATAGCCCCATTTCCCGGAAATGGTATAGGCGAAGACCTCGTTGGGGTGATAGTGACGGTTCACCAACCCGGCACCCTTGGCCATCAGCACGTCGCACCAGCGGTTCTGTGCAGGCGATATCCACAGGGGGCGCGAGGACACCGTTTCCGAGAAGGGGACGTAAAATCGCTCGTCGTCCGTGGGGGCGTTGGCGATATGCACCTCGGGCAGGGTGTCGGGCTTGAAGCAGTTGGCGATTGGTGCGAGATCTTTCCAGAATTCCGTCGTGGCGCGTTCAGGCATGGTGGATCTCCTCCTATATTGTGATTATGGCATCGCCTCGCGCGAAGCAACGCTTGCTCGACTATAGCAGTCCTGTCAGCGAGCAAAATCACCCAAAAGGTGTACCGGTTGCCGATGTGGCAGCTGGCCTTGTCCTGCGGGACGGTACAACTCCCAGCCTGGGTAAAAGTCGCGCCGGGGGTGACTACCGATGCAGGTGGGCGCGGCTTGCTCTGCTGGGACTTGCTCTAATGAAGATGCCGTCCATTTTGGAGCCGACTGGTTTCGCGCTGCTTGCCTGCGCTCTGCGTGTTCTCACGCCACTGAGGTGGTCCGTCATGACGATGTCACCGTTTGTTTCGCCCAATGAAGTTGTCGCCTTGCGTGCCGCGATCTTGGCCAAGATGACCTATACGGTGGGAAAGGATCCAGCCTATGCCCACGATCATGACTGGCTGGTCGCCACGGCTCTGGCGGTGCGCGATCGCATCGTCGACCGTTGGGTGACTCAGGCGCGCGAGACACGCCGGCGTGACCGCAAGCGCGTCTATTATTTCTCGCTGGAGTTCCTGATCGGCCGGCTGCTGTTCGATAGCCTCAGCAATCTCGGCCTGCTCGATGTAGCTCGCACCGCGCTGCATGAGCTGGGCGTCGATCTCGAACGCATTCGCCATCTCGAGCCCGATGCCGCTCTGGGCAACGGGGGCCTGGGACGGCTGGCGGCTTGCTATCTGGAGAGTATGGCCACGCTGGGCATCGCTGCTCATGGCTACGGCATTCGCTACGAGCATGGCCTGTTTCGGCAGGTGATAGTCGATGGCCAGCAGAATGAGCAGCCGGAAAACTGGCTGGACTTCGGCAATCCTTGGGAGTTCGAGCGTCCGGATGTGTTGTTCGAGGTCGGTTTCGGCGGCCGCGTCACACCCCTGGAGGAGGATGCCAGCGGCATGCGGCATGTCTGGGCGCCGGCGGAGCGGGTCCGCGCGGTGGCCTACGACATGCCCATCGTCGGTTGGCGCGGGCAGCATGTCACCACGCTGCGGCTATGGCGGGCACGGGCCAAGGCCGGCTTGAACCTGCATGCCTTCAATGCCGGCGACCATGTCGGTGCGGTGCTCGACGAGGCGCGTGCCGAGGCGCTTTCACAGGTGCTCTATCCCGCCGATGACAACGAGGCGGGACAGGTGTTGCGGCTATGTCAGGAGTATTTCTTCGTCGCCGCCTCGCTGCACGATATCCTGCGTCGCCATTTCAAGCACCACGACGACTTGCATCAGCTGCCCGACGAAATCGCCATCCAGCTCAACGATACCCACCCGGCGATCGCGATCGCCGAGCTCATGCGCCTGTTGATCGACGAACAAGGGCTCGGCTGGGACGACGCTTGGCAGATCACGGTCAATATTTTCGCCTATACCAATCATACGCTGATGACCGAAGCGCTGGAAACCTGGCCGGCCGCGCTCCTGGAACGCATACTGCCGCGCCACTTGCAGATCATCTACCTGATCAATGCGCGCCACCTCGATGGCCTGCGTGCCCGAGAGAGCGACGAGATGCTGGCGGCGGTATCGTTGATCGAGGAGGGCAACGGGCGGCGTGTGCGCATGGGACATCTGGCCTTCCTGGGCTCGCATAGCGTCAATGGTGTTTCCTCCCTGCATACCGAACTGATGCGGGAAACGATCTTCGCCGACTTTCATCGACTCTATCCCGAACGCATCAACAATAAGACCAACGGCATCACGTTCCGGCGCTGGCTACAGCAGGCCAACCCCGGATTAACGGGTCTGCTGGTCGAAACCCTCGGGCAGGAGGTTCTCGACAGGCCGGAGACGACTCTGTCGCAGCTGGCGCTCTATGCTGACGACAGTGCTTTTCGAGACCGCTTCATCGCTCAGCGTCATCATAACAAGCAGGCGCTCGGCGAATTCATCAAGCAGCAGGTAGAGCTGGCCGTCGATCCGCATGCGCTCTTCGACGTGCACATCAAGCGCATTCACGAATACAAGCGTCAACTCCTCAATCTGCTGGCCATCGTCGCCGCTTACGAAGCCATCCGCGCCGAACCGACGAAGGACTGGGTCCCCCGGGTCAAGATATTTGCCGGCAAGGCCGCGGCCAGTTACCGTCAGGCCAAGCTGATCATCAGACTGACCCATGACATCGCACGTATCGTCAACCATGACCCGACCGTGCGCGGATTGCTCAAGGTGGTTTTTCTGCCCAACTACAACGTCAGTCTCGCCGAACGCATCATTCCCGGGGCGGACCTTTCCGAACAGATTTCCACGGCGGGAATGGAGGCGTCCGGCACCGGCAACATGAAGCTCGCTCTCAACGGCGCCTTGACGATCGGTACGCTGGACGGCGCCAATATCGAGATGCGTGAGCACATCGGTGCCGAGCATATGTTCATCTTCGGTCTCACGGAGCAGGGGATCGAACAGCGTATTGTCCAGTGCGGTACCAACGCCGAGGACGTGATTGCAGCCTCGCCCCGCTTGGCGGAAGCTTTGAATGCCATTCGTAGCGGCGTGTTCTCGCCGGACGAACCCGGGCGCTATGCGGGTCTGGTGGATGGCTTGATCCATGCGGACCGATTCATGGTGTGCGCCGATTTCGAGGCTTACTGGGCGATGCAGCGCCAGGTGGCCGATATCTGGCGCCAGCCGGATCATTGGTGGCGTTCGTCAATTCTCAACACGGCCAACATGGGCTGGTTCTCGGCTGACCGTGCAGTGCGGGAATATGCTGCACAGATATGGAAAACACGGTAGCCCCGGGCTGCGACCGTCAGACGTAGGCGATCAGTGCGATGGTGCCGCCGGTGGCCAGGCAGGCGCCGGTAGCCAATAGCCAGGGAAGACGGCGGCGCCAGCGGCACATGGCGTTGTGCAGCGCCACCGCGCGGGTGACTTTCGTGGTCAGGCCTTCGTAGCGGGAAGAGTGTCCGTCGGCGGGCGGGGTAAAGTCGTTGGCAACGTTGCCCTGCCAATATTCGCCATGGGTGAGCCCCAGACGGGCCCGAAGCTGGCCGATATGGCATAACGCCTTGTGCAGCTCGTCATAGTCGTCCTGGCGTGATGAAACGCTTAGCACGGCCATGGCGTCTGCCTTCAGCGCCGCATTCGGGCAGCTGTCCAGCGCCGCCGAGACTCGGGACGCAGGGGCGTAGGCATCAACGCCCAGGCGTTTATAGAGATCGCGCATCGTGCATCAGGAATTCGTAGGCGTTCTTAATACGTTGAAAGCGCCGCGACGCGTTGGCGACGACGCTTTCCCCGCGCGAGAAGAATCGATCAGGATGATGCGCCTGGGCGAGGCGTCGATAGGCACGCTTGATTTCCTCGCGCGAGGCGCCGGCTTCCAATCCCAACACGATCAGCGCATGCAGCGTCTGGCTGTCCACTCGGGGACGATCATGGGGTCGCCGAGAAGAGGATCCATCTTGCTGACGTGAGGAGTCCTGTCGTTGATAGGAAGAGCCTCGCTGCTGATGGGAGCTGCGTTCCTGATGATGGGAACCGCGTTCCTGCTGGTGCGAAGCGCGCTCTTCCTGCTGGCGCTGTCGGGCCTGCTCTCTGGCCTGCCAGTAGTCGGCCCGGCTGAGGTCGTCGGGGTCGGCGAACGCCTTGCCGGCGACTTCGTGAAACAGCTGCTCGAATTGGCGGGGCGATGCGCCCAGCAGATCGGCGAGAAAACGCAGCAGGTAATTGCTGGTCGGCGCCAAGCTGCCGTCGACCATGGACAGCTCGATGGCCTGGCGCAAAAAAGCCACTGCGGGTTCGCCGTAGCGATCCTTCTGCAGAACTTCTGCCGCCAGCTGTATGGCCTCGAGGTCCTGGGCGTTGGCGATATCGATCACTGGCTGCAGTTCGTGACCATGACGAAAGTGGCGTGATAATTCGAGCAGGCGCTGCCTGCCGTTTTCGGTGATGGACGCCTTGTGAGCCACGACCCAGGCCAGCAACAGCAGGGCAGCGGTGTCCGTCTGACTTCTGCTCTTTAGGAGAAGCAATTCAAACGGCGAAAAGCGGGTATTGGCCATGCCCGGCTCCGAGATGATAGACGCTGGCGTGAATACAGGGGCCCGGGCGTAGCGCTAGCGCAGCGGTACGGGGGCGAATAGCCGGTATGGTTGACCAGAGGCGAGAGCGTTGCAAGTGTTGATGCTTGACGTCGCGCTAACGGTTGCAGACATGGATGGAGATTTCGAAGGAATCAGACCGTTACGACGGCACAGTCCTCGGCGGTGGCATATGGCCCAGGAAAGGTACGTTATTCTCATGCTGACAGGACGCACCTGCATGGTATAAGAGCCGTTTTTGCCATGAACCGAGGAGCGCATCAGCCGCGTGATTACCGTCGAAAGGAAAGATGGCTTTAGCGTCAAGATCTCCCGTGTACTCAAAGAAGCGACCTCGCATAAGCTGGATCTTTACCTTTTCGTGCCTGGCGAGCTGGACCTGACCACCGATGTGGTGTCGGAAAACGAGTTTTACCACAACGCCATCCATCTCAAGCGAACCTATTATAGCGATAAGCATCATTTGCCACTGGTGCACAGTCGCCTGGCCAGTCGTGGCAAGCTGTCCAGCGAACAGTACCGCTTGAGCCTGAGCCTGTATGCCTATCAGTATGTGGTCGCATTGGAAACCTCGACTCGGGGACTGCTCGATGCCAAGGAAGAGAATTCGCTCGCCCAGATCGAGGAGTTGATAGAGCTGGCCACGGGTATCTTGAAGCGCTTGCGCCGCAATATTCCCGCTGACAACAGCCTGCTGAAATACTACGTCAATATCGACAATTACTTGTCCTGGGCCACCGAGCAGCGCCTGCTGTCGCTGGTCGCCGAGTTGCCTCGCAACGAGGATTACGAGGTTATCAGAGCGAAGCTATTGGAGGTTTGCGAAGCGGAAAACATCTATCGCCTGGAGCAGGATTACAACTCCAGCCGGGCGATGCAGGAGCCTGAGCGCATCTCCAACAAGATGCGCCTGTTACGCCGCTTGATCGAGCATCCCGTTACGTTGAACGAGAAAACCCAGGAACTGGGCAATGGCGAACAGAGGCTGGTCAAGGGTGTGGCTACGGCGGTGGTGATGGTCTTCGTCACCCTGATGATGCTGCAAGCCAACCGGATGCTCGGCAACATCACCTCGCTGCTGGTACTGGTGCTGGCGGTAATTTACGCCCTGCGTGAAGTGTTCAAGGACGATCTGCGCGACACGTTATGGCGCTGGCTGCGCAAGGGGCGTCCCAAGTGGCGACGCCAGTACTTCGATGCGCACAGCGGCGAGCTGGTCGGGCGTCAGCTCGAATGGTTCGACTATCAACGTTTTCACAAGCTCGACGACGCCATTCGCGTCGCGCGCAAGGCTAGCGTGACCCAACGGGAAGAGACGGTGCTGCATTATGCCAATAGCTCACGCATGTCGCCGACGCGTTTTCTAAGCGGCTATGAAGAGGTTCGGGAGACTTTGCTGCTCGACCTGCGTGTGCTTTCCAAGCTGATGGACAAAGGTTCGCATCATATCTACCAGTTCGCGGATGATGAGGTGACCAAGGCGACCGTGGAGAAGCGCTATCTGGTCAATCTGATTGCCAGGGAATCGGGCGGTTATCGGCAACCGACGATCCAGCGCTGGAAAATCATCATGAACCGCTCGCGGATTATCGACATCGAGGCTGTCATCTAAGTGATGCCCCAGCGGCAGGTTCACGATATTGCGTTTGGCTGCGCTTTTGGCACTGGCGGGATAACTGCTACGCTCAAAGGGCGTGCGAGGGATTGCCGCACGGTGTTTTGAGTTCAGCAAGCATGTTGAACTCATGATGACTCAGCCAGGAGATGAACGATGAAAGATTCCAAGACCGATAAGTCCGAAGGAATGATCGATAAGGCGGCGGGTAAAGCCAAGGAAGCCGTAGGCAGAGCGACCAAGGATCGAGACACCGAAGCCGAAGGGAAAACGCAGACTACCCAGGGTCATGCCAAGCAGACGAAAGGCGACCTGAAGGACACTCTCAAGTCGGGTAAGACTGATACCCGTAAGTAAAGCGTCCCAGGTCGATACCTCAACGTCGAGCGTGCCGAGTTGTGAGCAGCGATCCGTTGCCCAGCAACTCGGTATCGTATGAAGACTCTGTCCCTAGCCCTGTCCAATGACGGTAATGGATATGTTTGCGAAATCGAAGCCGGTGGAACGATCCCCACAACGTCAGGCTGAAGTAGATCAGCAATGCCAGTCACTGGCGCTTTATCAAACTCAATTCTGCCCTTTCTGCGTCAAGGTTCGGCGTGAAATGGATCGCCTGAAACTTCCCATCGAATTGCGCGATCTCGGCAAACAGCCGCGCTATCGTGGCGAACTGATCAATGGTGGCGGACGTGGCATGGTGCCATGTCTGCAGATTACCCATGACAACGGTCAGGTCGAGTGGATGTACGAATCCGAGGATATCAACCGCTATCTACGCCGGCGCTTCGAATCCGCCGGATAATCTTCGCGTCCTGCCAAGCCTCATCTGCCGGCCTCACGGTGAGCCGTGTCGGTGGCTGTTGTCATGTGTCCTCCCCGTTTCCTGCCCAGACCACTTGGTGCAATGAATGACAGTATGTGACCTTCTGCGCGTTGTGGCAGCCTATGGGCGGGCTGTCGCGATATATTCCCCTGTTATTATTGCCCCTTGGCAGCATCGGGTGGGCGATACACTAACGGAACGCTAGTTAACGGGGAGGCGCAGTAGTGATTGTCAATTGTGTGGTGTATCAGGAGGGACGCAAGCTTCGTGACATCGGGACGAGCGAGATTGGCGAATACGTGAATCAGCCCGACTGCTTTGTCTGGGTCGCACTGCACGATCCCGAGCCCGAGGAATTCGAAAGCTTGCAGAAAGTCTTTGCGCTGCACGAACTGGCAGTCGAGGACGCTCTGCATGGCCAGCAACGGCCCAAGATCGAAGAATACGGTGAGGCGTTGTTCGCCTTCATGCGCATGCTCAGCGTGGACGATACCCGGATCAGCCAGGGCGAGGTCGCCGTCTTCGCCGGACATAATTATATCCTGTCGGTCCGCAGCCACTCTCAGCAGGGATTTCTCAGTGTGCGTGCACGCTGCGAACGCGAGCCGCATCTGCTCAAGCAAGGGCCCTCGTTCGTGCTGTACGCGCTGATGGATGCCATCGTCGATCGCTACTTCCCGGTGGTCGAGGCGCTTGAGGCTGAACTGGAAACCATCGAGGAGCAGATTTTCATCAAGGATTCGGCGCGCTCGAATATCGAACGACTCTACCAGCTCAAGCGCAAGGCGATGACGGTCAAGCATGCCGTGACGCCACTTGCCGAAGCGACGGTCCACCTGTTCGGTGGACGGGTACCGTCGCTGTGTGCCAATACCCAGGAGTATTACCGCGATGTCTACGATCACCTGCATCGTATCGAGGCCGCAGTGGACACCATTCGTGAAACCATCACCACCGCCATTCAGGTCAACCTGTCGATGGTGGCCATCGACGAAAGCGAAGTGCACAAACGGCTGGCCTCCTGGGCGGCCATTTTTGCCGTGGCAACGGTGCTGGCCGGGATCTGGGGAATGAACTTCGCGCATATGCCGGAGTTAGACTGGCGGCTGGGCTATCCATTTGCGCTGTTGCTAATGGTGAGCGCCTGCGGTGGGCTGTTCTATCGTTTCCGTAAGGCCGGCTGGTTATAGGCATGCATGCACCTGCCCACTTGGCGTGCCCGAGGATAGGTGAGCGTCATCGACACCCGTGGCTCTGGCGAATAACCATGGTGGCGCGCACGGAGAGCACGTAACATGCCGGGCTTTCCCGCATTTCCTGGCGGTATCTGCCGAAATGCGCTGACTTCCAGCCGAGATTTTTCATGGCAAAATTCGAACTGATAAGTACCGCGACCATTCCTGGCCAGGGTAGCGAGCTGCGCCTGTTGCGGCGTAACGAAGAATTCGCGATCAAGATCGCTGGCAAGACCGGTGAACTGATGAACAGCCGTCTGCACGGTTCGGAAGATGCCTTGGCCGAGCTGGCCTGTGAAGCGGTTGGCGCTCGGCCCCAGGCACGTGTACTGATCGGTGGGCTGGGTATGGGCTTCACCCTGGCCGCGGCATTGAAGACGCTGGGAAGTGATGCCGAAGTGGTGGTGGCGGAACTGGTACCCGAGGTGGTGGAGTGGAACCGGGGGCCGCTGGGCATGGCTGCCGGCTATCCGCTTGATGACGCGCGTACCACGGTCAGCGTGGGCGATGTCGGTGCTCTGCTGCGCAGCGAGAAACAGGCGTTCGACGCGATCATGCTCGACGTCGATAACGGCCCCGAGGGCCTGACCCGCAAGGAAAACG
The DNA here is from genome assembly GCF_054602495.1 of Halomonas sp. WWR20. Classification (NCBI taxonomy): domain Bacteria; kingdom Pseudomonadati; phylum Pseudomonadota; class Gammaproteobacteria; order Oceanospirillales; family Halomonadaceae; genus Halomonas; species Halomonas sp. WWR20. The sequence continues at coordinate 50,051 of NZ_JBTRHR010000004.1, read as the reverse complement.
ACTGGATCTATTCACCGCGGGGGCTGGAGGCCGCTCAGGAGGCGCTGCGTCCGGAGGGTGTGCTGGCGATCTGGTCGGCGGGTCGCGATCCGGCGTTTACCGAGCGTCTGCGTCGAGTCGGTTTCAATGTCGAGGAGCGCGAAGTTCGCGCACACCGCCCCGGCAAGGGCGCTCGTCACGTCATCTGGCTAGCCTGGTGACGTTAACCTCTGACAGCCTGACTGACCCATTTTCCACTCTCACCCTAGCGGGGCCTTTCATGTCGGAACCTATACGTCTTTCCAAGCGCCTGGCGGCGCAGTTGCCTTGTTCCCGTCGTGAGGCCGAGCAGTACATCGCCGGCGGCTGGGTATTGGTCGACGATCAGGTCGTGGAAGAGCCGCAATTCAAGGTCGATGAGGCACAGCGGGTCGCACTGGCGCCTGGAGCGCAACTAGCGCCGATCGTGCCGGCGACCCTGCTGCTGCATCAACCTCCCGGGCACGATGGCGAAGGCGGCGATACCTTGGCCCGGAATCTGATCACCCCGGCCAGCCATGCGGCAAACGACACCTCCGGCATACGTCCACTCAAGGCGCATTTTTCCCGGCTGATCCTGGCGGCACCGCTGGACGAGGGCGTCAGCGGCTTGACGGTATTCACCCAGGAGCGCCGTATCATTCGCCGCTTTCAGGAGGATTTTGCCCGTATCGAGCAGGAGATCATCGTCGAAGTCGAGGGGACACTGACGGCTGAAGAGCTGGAACGCCTCAAGCATGGCATGCGTTTCGAGGGACGTATTCTGCCGCCGACCCGGGTCAGCTGGCAAAGCGATGATCGGTTGCGTTTTGCACTGAAGGGCCCGCGTCCGGGGCAGATCCGGCATATGTGCGAAAGCGTCGGGCTGGGGGTGGTGTCGCTGAAGCGAATCCGCATCGGACAGATCCCGATGGCAGGCCTGGCGCCCGGCGAGTGGCGATACCTACGCCCCGAGGCGCGTTTCTAATCTCGCGGGGAGGAGAAGGCTAAGCGGCATGAGCGACCATTGCGTGAGAAGCATCAACTTGATCCCTGCTCTCAGCACACTATGGTCAATAGGAGGGCAAGCGAAGCCCCACGATAAATTGCCGCGATTCCGGACGGTGTAAACGGCTGTATTCGATGACGTCAGCAGCAGACGAGCTCCGCCATGGCGTGGAGATCCTCGCGTCTGCTTATCTTGCTTCATTGTCGCTCGCAACGTTTATCTGCCCTGTGTCGCTGGTGGTAGCGCAGCGAACCAAAGGAGAATTTCATGGCCGAACCCTCGTCGAACCAGCCATTCAAGGACAATCGTGTGCGAGCCGTGGTCATCGTGGCTGTCATTGCGGTGATTGTCGCGATTTTCGTGGCGTCCAATTCAAGTTCACGACAGGAAGAGTGGGATGCGCAGCGGGCCTCCCTGCAGGAGCGTGTTACTTCCCTGGAGAACAGTAATCAGGCGCTGAGTGACCGCAATGCGCAGTTCGAGCAGGCTTATGCCAGTGTCGAGGAAGCGCAGAGCGCGAACGAGTCGCTGCAGAGCGATATCAGCCAGGCCGAGGAGCGGCTCTCTCAGCTCCAGTCACAGACCCGCGATGCCGAGGCCCGTCAGGCGGAAGTGGACAGTCAGCTCCAGGAGGGCAGCGAACGCCTGCAGGCTTTGCAGGGGCAGGTTGGCGAGGCCGAGACACAGTTGGAACAGCTGCAGAGCCAGGCCCAGTCGGCTCAGGAACAGCTCAGCTCCGCGGAGTCCGAGCTGCAGGACGTTCAGGATCGGATCGCTGAGGCCGAAGGACGCCATGCCGAGCTTCAAGAACGGGTCAATACCCAGCAGGAGCGTCTCGAAGCCCTGAATTCGCAGGTCCAGGAGCGCGAAGCGGAACTCGCTGAGCTCGAGGGCCAAACGGCTACTGCCAAGGAGAATCTCGAGCAAGCGCAGCAGTCACTCTCCGAAGCTCAGCAGCGCGAGGAGAGTATCGCTTCGAAGGTTCAAGCCGCTGAGCAGCGTCTGAGTGAACTGGAGGGACAGATTCAAGCGCGGGTACAACGTCTGAGTACGCTCCAGAGCCGCATTGACGATGTACAGCAGGAACTTTCCGCTATCTCTGCCATGCAGGAAGAGCTGTCCGAGCTTTCGCAGAGTGTCGAATCGGCGCGAGCCCAGGCCGGGGGCGAAGCGAGCGGTGCCGGCGCGAACAATGATGCGGGCTCGCAAGGCGCCGATTCCCAGCAGCAGAATGCTGCCCAACAGGGCGCTAGTGCTCAGGGTCAGGCGTCCGGCCAGCAGGGTGGCGATTCTCAAGGCCAGGTTTCTGGCCAGCAGGGTGCTGCTTCGCAGGGTCAGGGTTCCGCTCAACAGGGGACTCCGGGGCAACAACCCGAATCCGGCGCGTCTCGTCAGGAGGAAAGTGCTGTTACCAACTAGAGGATTGGTGAGTAGACATCTGGCAATACAAGCTTGATTGAGCAACGCGAAAAAGCCGCCCTGTACCGGGGCGGCTTTTGGGTGTGCGGTTATAAACAAGAACCGGAGCGAATAGCGCTGGGAAGGGTATCCGTGTGACCGGCCTCACACGCCGAACGGGTAGGTGTCGGGGATTTCTTCCTGTCGCCATAGATCTCCCGCATCGAAGGGCTCGACGGCGGTCGTTTCATCGAGATGGAAGACGGCATCGAACTGACCGGGCAGGGAGGCTTGAAAATAATGGCTCCAGCGCTCCGTCTCGGGACGGTAGATCACGCCAATCGCTCGCTCAAGCAGCGGTTCATCCAAGGAAGTGGCTCGGTCGCTGTCAAGCGGCAAATAGAAACGATCCAGGCCGCTATCGTGAAACAGGCGCTCGTAGCTACCTTCAAGCGAGGGACGCACCCAGCGATGTTCCACCGGACCGTCCCAGTCCTGGGCGGCCGACACGTAGCCGGTATGCGTGGTAAAGCCGACCAGTAGCGCCGTATCGTGTCCGAAGCGCTGGCGCACCAGTTGACCGATGTTATGCTGATGGCGAGCCCAGCCCATTTCAGTACTGCTGGCGTCTCCAAGATGGGAATTGTGCGCCCAGACCACGAGCTTGCCTTGCCCTCCTTGGCGACGAAGATGCTGGCGCAATTCGGCGAGGGTATCGGTCATGTGAGTATCGCGCAGATTCCAGGTATCGACTCGCGAACCGAACATGGCGCGATAATAGGCTTCGGCATTGATCACCACACGTGCGTTCTGTTCGGCAAAAAACTGTGCGTCGGCAGCACGCCGCCCATCCCGATCAAGATACGTATTGGCCTGGTTCAGCAGGTCTGCGAGTAGCGATACCGCGCCGTCCTCGCAGGTTTGACGCAGACCGAAGGCCGCTTCGCGACCATAACGGATCGGATCGTCATGATGGTCGAGGCAGGCGTAGTTTTCTCGAGCGAGCTGAGCTTGTTCGGGATCGACATGTTCTAGGTAGGCGATGACGGCCTCGGCCGAGCGGTGCAGGCTGTAGATGTCCAGACCGTGAAATCCCACCTGGCGTTCGGGGGCACATTGGGCATTATGCTGGCGCAGCCAGGCAATGAAATCACGTGCCTCGTTATTACGCCACATCCACTGCGGGAAACGCTGAAAGTCCTCGAATGCCTGGAGCAGCGAATCATCACTTTCCCCCTGTGCATAGCGATTGAGGCGTAAGGCATCGGGCCAGTCGGCCTCTACCACTACCGCCTCGAAGCCCTTCTCCTCGATAAGTCGTCGCGTGATCTCACCGCGCATACGATAGAACTCGCGGGTCCCGTGAGATGCTTCCCCGAGCAGCACGATCGAGCGATCCCCCACCTGATCCAGCAACGGCTCGTAATCACTCGCGTGTCCGTCAAGACGTATCGCCAAATCACGCACGCAGTCGAGAGGTGTCGTCATGGTCTTGCCTCCTTTGCAGGAATGCATTTGCATGTTGCCACTCTAGCCGATGGTATCGGTTGAGGCGGAGAGGATCGAGTATCGAATGATCGCGATGGGGTTATGAGAAGGTGAGCGTGGGTAAGCACGGTTGTTCGGTGGCCCGAGGCCCGGCTGCGCGCGGGCATGCGCGAAGTTGCTGAAGTCGGTTGGACGCTGGCAATCATCGCCACTTGAGGTGCGGTGCGCGCTCCTGCGGCAAAACGTCACTTCCACCGTTTTTTCTTTGCATGATAATAGTCGCCCGTTCGCGGACAGATTATCGATATTGGAAAGCCCGGCGACCGCTCGGTCCCGATTTTTCAGTTTTGTCGTTGGTGAGGCCGCGACATTCGCTTGGCAGTTTCCCTGATGGCAGTTTGCCATCCGGAAAACGGGTAAGCGGTTGTCGATAATCTCCTTTGCTCGCTAATCCTAGTGCAAGCGTATAGTCGCTGGTTGTCTCCATGCCCAACGAGGACGTGAAATGCCACGAAAGAGATATTCCTTTCTTTTACGAATGTTTTCCTTGATATCGATCATGCTTCTCAGCGGTTGTGATGCGGCGCTGGTAGAACCCAAGGGGGCAGTCGGTAGCGAGATAAAATCGCTGATCATAACTTCCTTTTGGTTGATGATGATCGTGGTCATCCCCGTCATTGTGATGACGTTCGTGTTTGCTTGGCGCTATCGCGATAGCAATCAGAAAGCCAAATACACACCGAACTGGGCACACTCCAACAAGATCGAGGCAGTGGTCTGGCTCGTACCTTGCGTGATCATAGTGTTCCTGGCGCTCATCACCTGGCAGACTTCGCATTCCCTCAGCCCCAGCGAGCCCCTCGAGGCTGATGTCGAGCCGATGGAAGTCGATGTCGTTGCCCTCGATTGGAAATGGCTGTTCATCTATCCGGACCTGGGCATCGCCTCCGTCAATGAGGTCGCGTTCCCGGTCGATACCCCGGTGCATTTCAACGTGACGTCCGGCTCGGTGATGAATGCGTTCATGATTCCGCGCCTGGGCAGCCAGATTTATGCCATGGCCGGCATGGACAACGACCTGAACCTGATCGCGGAAGAAGCGGGGGTCTATCCCGGTCGTTCCACTAACTACAGTGGGACGGGTTTCTCTGAAATGACCTTCAATGCGCTGGCCACCTCGCCGGAAGATTTCGACGCGTGGGTGGAAAAGGTTCGCCAAGCATCCGGCTCTCTCACGTTCACCGAGGGCTATCAGGAGCTTGCAGAGCCGAGCATTGCTAATCCGGTCGAGTATTACTCGCAAGTATCGCCTGAACTCTACCAGGACATCATCCTGAGTTTCCGGAACAGCGGTTCGGGTAACGGGCACGGAAGCGGTCATGGTAATGAACACAACGTGGCTATGAACGCCGAGGTAGCGGAGTAACATATGTTCGGAAAACTTAGTTGGGAAGCCATTCCCTATCACGAGCCGATCATCATGGTGGTGGTCGCCGCCATGGCCGTGATCATGGCCGGTATCGTCGCTTGGGTTACCTATAAGAAGAGCTGGGGTTACTTGTGGACGGAGTGGATTTCCTCCGTTGATCACAAGAAGCTCGGTATCATGTATTTCCTCGTCGCCCTCGTGATGCTGATTCGAGGCTTCTCCGACGCCATCATGATGCGCTCGCAGCAGGCCATTGCGGCCGGCGGGGCGGAGGGCTATCTGCCACCCGAGCACTATGATCAGATCTTCACCGCGCACGGTGTGATCATGATCTTCTTCGTCGCCATGCCGATGGTCATCGGCCTGATGAACCTGGTCGTGCCGCTGCAGATCGGCGCACGCGACGTGGCCTTTCCGTTCCTGAACAACCTGAGCTTCTGGCTGTTTGCGGCGGGTGTCGTACTGATCAACGTTTCGCTGTTCGTCGGTGAGTTCGCCAAGACCGGCTGGCTGGCCTACGCGCCACTTTCGGGTATTGATTACAGTCCCGGGGTCGGGGTCGATTACTGGATATGGGCGTTACAGATATCGGGGATAGGCACGACCCTGACCGGTATCAACTTCTTCGTGACGATCCTCAAGATGCGTACCAAGGGCATGACCCTGTTCCGTATGCCGATCTTCACCTGGACGTCGTTCTGCGCCAACATCCTGATCATCGCGTCTTTCCCGATTCTGACCGCGACCATTGCCCTGCTGACGCTGGATCGCTATTTAGGCATGCACTTCTTCACCAATGGCTTTGGTGGCAACCAGATGATGTATGTCAACCTCATCTGGGCCTGGGGCCATCCCGAGGTGTACATCCTGATCCTGCCGGCATTCGGCGTGTTCTCCGAAGTGATCTCGACCTTCAGCAAGAAGCGTCTGTTCGGCTACTACACCATGGTTTGGGCGACGATGGCGATCTCGTTTCTGGCCTTCATCGTCTGGTTGCATCACTTCTTCACCATGGGGGCGGGCGCCAACGTCAACGCCTTCTTCGGTATCGCGACGATGATCATCGCCATCCCAACGGGGGTGAAGATCTTCAACTGGCTGTTCACCATGTATCGGGGACGTGTGCAGTTCACCTCGCCGGTGCTGTGGACGCTGGGCTTCATCGTGACCTTCAGTCTCGGTGGGATGACCGGCGTGATGCTGGCGGTGCCTGCGGCCAACTTCGTGCTGCACAACAGCCTGTTTGTCATCGCGCACTTCCACAACGTCATCATCGGCGGCGTGGTGTTCGGCATGCTGGCTGGCCTGACCTTCTGGTTCCCCAAGGCGTTCGGCTTCAAGCTGGACGAGAAGTGGGGCAAGCGCTCCTTCTGGTGCTGGATAATCGGTTTCTTCGTCACCTTCACGCCGCTCTACATCCTGAGCTTCTACGGCGCCGTGCGTCGTATGCAGTCCTACGCGAATACCGAATGGCAGCCGCTGATGATCGTGTCGCTGGTAGGGGCCTTCATCATCATGCTGGGTATCGCCTGCACCGTGATCCAGTTCGTGGTCAGCTTCCGTAACCGCCATGCACTTCTCGATGTAACCGGCGACCCATGGGATGGCCGCACGCTGGAATGGTCAACGTCGTCTCCCGCGCCGTTCTACAACTTCGCGCATCTACCGGAGGTCAAGTCCATCGACACCTTCTGGGAAATGAAGCAGGCCGGGGAGGTGATTACGTCCAGACCGCCATATCAGGATATTCATATGCCCAAGAATACTGCGGCTGGGCCGATCATCAGCCTGTTCGCGTTGATCCTGGGCTTTGCGCTGATCTGGCATATCTGGTGGCTGGCAATTGTCGGCGCGGCGGGTGTACTCATCAGTTTCCTCGCGCGCATCTTCAACGATGATGTGGACTACTACGTCCCGGCAACCGAGGTCGAACGTATCGAGCGCAAGCACTACGAAAATATCGAGGCGGCCATCCATAACAACCGTATCGAGGCGGACTCCCGCTACGTTAACGCTCAGTCTAGCCATATGGGGGTGCAGTCGTAATGGCTACCGATACTCTTGGCAACCGTATTGTTCAGGGCCAGGCGAGCGGCCATGGTCAGGGCCATGACCACGACATACAGGCGCATCAACACGACCATCACGATCCCGGCAGCATGAAAGTGTTCGGTTTCTGGGTCTATCTGATGAGCGACCTGATTATCTTCGGGACGCTGTTCGCCACCTACGCCGTGATGCTCAATGGTACGGCGGGTGGTCCGGGGCCGGCAGATATCTTCGAGCTGCCGTTCGTGCTGGTCGAAACCTTCCTGCTACTCTTTAGTAGTTTCACCTATGGCCTGGCCGTGCTGGCCATGAACGATAACCGCATCAGCCAGGTCAAGGCCTGGCTGGTCCTGACCTTCGTCCTGGGGGCCAGCTTCGTGGGGATGGAAGTCTACGAATTCCATCACCTGATCGAGGAAGGCTTCGGGCCGGATCGCAGCGGTTTCCTGTCGGCCTTCTTCACGCTGGTAGGCACCCACGGTCTACACGTGACTTTCGGCCTGATCTGGATGCTGGTGATGCTGATCCAGCTTCAGACCAAGGGGCTGAATCAGATTACCCGGCCGCGCATCATGTGCCTGAGCCTGTTCTGGCACTTCCTGGACATCGTCTGGATCTGCGTGTTTACCTTCGTCTACCTGTTGGGAGCCATGTGATATGAGCGACGCACATACTACCTACGGTGGTGCCAGCCACGGCAGCGTCAAGTCCTATGTCGTCGGCTTGGTCCTATCCATCATTCTGACCGTGATTGCATTTGGCATGGTCATGACCGGTGCGTTCAGCCCGATGGCCACGGTGGTCACCATCGTCGGTGCTGCCGTGCTGCAGCTTCTCGTGCAGTTGGTCATGTTCCTGCATATGAACACCAAGTCGGATGAAGGCTGGAATCTCTTCTCATTTGTTTTCACGGTGAAGATTCTGGTTCTGGTGATCGGCGGATCGTTGTGGATCATGCACAACCTGAACCACACCATGATGCTCGACTAAGCGGGCCACGCGATGATCAAGCTCTATCTGAACCTGACCAAGCCGGGAATCATCTTCGGTAATCTGATTTCCGTGACGGGGGGCTACTTTCTGGCCGCCCGGGGGGAGTTCGATCTCCCCCTGTTTCTCGCCACGCTGGCCGGGGTCGCGTTGGTAATCGCTTCCGGCTGCGTGTTCAATAACGTCATCGATCGCGATATCGACGTCAAGATGGAGCGTACCCGTAACCGGGCTCTGGTTCAGGGCCTGGTGTCGCCACGGATCGCCCTGGTCTATGCCACCCTATTGGGCTTGGCCGGCTTCGCGCTGTTGTACTGGGGGGCGAACCCGTTGGCCGCCCTGTTCGCGGTGCTGGGGTTCTTCGTCTATGTCGTGCTCTATAGTCTGTATCTGAAGCGAAACTCGAGTTATGGCACGCTGGTGGGCAGTCTGTCTGGGGCGACGCCGCCGGTGATCGGCTACTGTGCCGTCAGCGGCCAGTTCGACATGGGGGGGGCTATCTTGCTGTTGATCTTCAGCTTATGGCAGATGCCTCACTCCTATGCCATCGCCATTTTTCGCTTCAACGACTACCGTGCGGCATCGATTCCCGTGCTTCCGGTCAGCAAGGGGATTCCCGCAGCCAAGCGCGCCATCGTGGCCTACATCATGGTCTTCATGGTGGCGGCCCTGGCACTGACCCTGGCAGGGTATGCGGGCTACGGTTACTTTGCCGTAATCGCTTCGATGAGCCTGTACTGGCTGTTCAGCGCCCTGGCTGGTTGCTGGAAAACTGACGATAACGTCGCCTGGGCCAGAAAGCAGTTCGGCTTTTCCATCATCATGGTCATGGCACTGAGCCTGATGATGGCGGTCGATTTTCAGGCCATGTCCTCAACGGCACTGCTGGCGGATACCCATCCGCAGATGGGGGCTTTACTCCAGACGTCCTGGTCGTTTTAAGCCTGCGATAACGAACGAGGCTGACGGCAGTCGATGATACCGAAAGACCCCGGCATGTGAGCCGCCTAGCGAGCAAGGCAGTTCATATGTCGGGGTCTTTTTATGGGAGTTAGCCTAGTGCGTTGAGTGCTTGGGAGAGTTTTTCCACGGTGCGATCGATGTGCTGCAACTTGTCGAGCCCGAACAGCCCGACGCGAAAACTCTGGAAGTCTTCGGGTTCATCGCACATCAGTGGTACACCGGCGGCAACCTGGAGTCCAGCCTGCACGAACTTGGCGGCGATGGCATCGTCGTCGGTATAACTGACGACCACACCTGGCGCCTGGTAGCCCACCGCGGCAACGCTTTTAAAGCCCTGTGCCTCCAGCAGTGCGCGCACCTTGTCACCGAGCAGCTGTTGTTCGGCGCGCACTTCCGCGAAGCCGTAGGTCTCGGTTTCCCGCATGATATCGCGCAGCCGGGTCAGCCCATCGGTGGGCATGGTCGCATGATAGGCATGCCCGCCATTCTCATAGGCCTGCATGATCGTCAGCCACCTGCGCAGATCGGCGGCGAAGCTGCTGCTGGTGGTGGTCTCGATTCGCTCCAGCGCCAGTGGACTGAGCATCACCATCGCGCAGCAGGGTGAGGCACTCCAGCCTTTCTGGGGCGCGCTGACCAGAATATCCACCCCGATATCCTGCATGTCCAGCCAGAGGGTGCCTGAAGCGATACAGTCGAGCACGAACATTCCGCCTACGTCGTGTACCGCTTGGGCGACCTGACGCAGGTAATCATCCGGGAGCAACATGCCCGACGCCGTTTCGACATGCGGGGCGAAGACCAGTGCCGGACGCTGCTCGTGAATGGTGGCCACGACCTCTTCGATCGGCGCCGGGGCGAAGGGGGCCTGGCGCTCCTCGCTGATCGGGCGTGCCTTCAATACCGTGGATGCCGCAGGAATATGCCCCATGTCGAAAATCTGTGTCCATCGATAGCTGAACCAGCCATTGCGAATCACCAGACATTGCCTGTCGGTAGCGAACTGCCGCGCTACAGCCTCCATGCCGAAGGTCCCGCTGCCCGGCACGATGACAGCAGCCTCGGCGTTGTAGACCCGCTTGAGCGTGGCGGAAATATCTCGCATCACGCCCTGGAAGGCTCGCGACATGTGATTGAGCGAACGGTCGGTATACACCACCGAATATTCGAGCAGCCCATCGGGATCCACACTGGGCAGTAAGCCGGGCATGTTCAGCCTCCATCATGTTGATATGCAGGGCTTCAGGATATGCTCTGGCAGGGCTCGCCACCAGTGCTGAAGCCCGGCTTTTCGACGCGTTAGAGGCTATCGGGCCGTGGGGACATTGGGTTTCAAAGGATTGTCCCAGCCGAATGAGGCCTGGCATATCAGAGACTGGCCGCCGGTTCCCGGTGCGCCGGAAAGGGGGCGTGCTGCAGTGCCGGTGCCGTGCCGGCTTCGCTGACCTTGAATTCGCCGATCATGCCGGCCATTTCCACCGTCTGTTCGTCCAGCGATTTACTGGCGGCGGCAATCTGTTCCACCAGGGCGGCGTTCTGCTGGGTCACTTCCTCTAGTTGGGCCATGGCCTGATTGATCTGCTCGATCCCGGCTGACTGCTCGTGGCTGGCCGCGGTGATATCCGCTACCAATGCGGCGACCTGGTCGATACGTCCGGTAATGGTGGTCAGCGTATCGCGGGTGGCCGAGACCAGCTTGCCACCTTCCTGAACGCTTTCGACGTTATGTCCGATCAACTGGCGGATCAGCTTGGCCTCGTCGGCGCTGCGGCTGGCCAGTTGGCGAACTTCCGCCGCTACCACGGCGAAACCTCGACCATGCTCCCCGGCACGTGCCGCCTCCACCGAGGCATTCAACGCCAGAAGATTGGTTTGAAAGGCAATGTTATCGATGGTGGCGACGATGGCCGTGACCCTTTCATTGGCGGCCTGGATCTGGTCCATCGCCTGATGGGCCCTGTCGGCCACTTCGTTGGCCTCGCGCGCCTGGCTGACGATCTGCCCGGACATGGATTGTGCCTGTTGGGCATTGTCCGCACTCTGGCGGACGGTTGCGGTGATCTGCTCCATGCTCGAGGCGGTTTCCACCAACGATGCAGACTGCTCCTCGGTGCGCTGGGCAAGGTCCTGATTGCCCTGGGCGATCTCGCTGCTGGCGACTTCGACTGACAGGGCGCTCTGTTTGATGTTGGCGACCAATTGTTCGGTCTCGGCAGTGGAAATATTAAACGCTTGATAAAGCTGTGACAGCTCGTCACTGCCGGGCACTGCCAGGCGTTGGGTCAGGTCACCACCGCGGCTGGAGATTTCTGCCAAGGTGCGCTTGAGCGGCAGCACGATGGCGCGCACGATCAGCACCGCGAACAGGATCGCAGACCCTGCTGCCAGCGTTGCGATTGCCACGTAAACGAGCAGTTCAAGGTGCGCTTCATCACGAAGTGTCGACGCCGTGGCCAGCACTTCCTCGGCGACCGCATCCTCCACGCGTTTGAGGTGCCCGATCTTGACGGTCTGCCACTCGAACCACTGCTTCGGGTCGATGCCAAACCCGCCTTGGTCGGCCTTCTCGATGACGAGCGCCCTCAGCGCTTCCAGGCGGCCAATGTCGTCACCTGCCAGGGCCTCGTCGAAACGCTTGCGCATGGTCTCGGTGGCCAACACGCGAAAACTCTCCTGGAAAGCCGCCTCTTCGCCGATCAAGGTCATGAAGCGCTGATACAGTACCGGCGAGATCTGATCGACGCTGAAGGCGTTGGCCAGTAGAGCCCGCTCGATACCGGCGAGATCCTTGGCCTCCAGCAGGTTGTAATAAGCAGAGAGGCGACGCGATACGCTGGCTTGGTGAGTGGCGTGGCTCAGTTCACCGATAAGCTCCATCAGCTCGGCATTGATATCCGTGTACTGGGTGATGGCCTGGCTGGCGGGAATCGATAGATCATTGACCCGTTTGCGCAATGCGGTGATCGTCGCCAGGCGCTGTCGGACGCTGTCGATATGTGCGACGAGTCCGGGCGCCAACGGGGTGCCATCGATATTGTTCAGATGCGTCTGCAGGGCCTCGGTTTGATGGTCGGTAGTCGGGCGTTGCTGGCTGAGTTCCTGGCGAAATGTCTGTCCCTCGCTTCCTAGAAAGCCGGACGTCATGCCCCTTTCTCGCTGAAGCTCGTGAATGAGGTTGCCGGCCTGCTGGGCCATTGTGGTGAGAGCCTCGAGTTGGGCCATCTCATGTGAAACCTGCTGGCGTCCGAGGATACCGTCCAGAGCGAAATAGAGCATGGCGAGCATCGGCAGTGCCAGGGCAAGCGCGAATTTGCGCCCGATGGGAATACGGTGGAGTAGATGCGTCATGAATGTTCCTAGCGATGTATGTCGGGTTGCTGCAGGAGCCAAGTGATTCATGATCGGTAGGGCGGAGGTCCTGCTCTTATACTTATGTCGACCGACAAGCCCGCAGCTAAAGGCGTGATTCTGGGACTGCGTGCTTCAATGACCTGCGTCAAGGAGAGCAGCGAAAGCATGCATCGACATACCCCTGCACCAAGCGAGCGTTGCCCGCTGCGTGCCTTGGCATCTTATCCTTTTGCCGAGATGGCTGGATTCGCGGCGACTTATATAGTGGGATAACGTCACTGTATTGGCGTACAATTCTTTTCCTGAGCACTCTATGAAGACACCTCCCGTCTCTGCCGAAAGCATTCCCCCCTTTCCCCGCCATCTCGCCATTGCCCTGTTGCTGGGGGTGGCTTGTATGTTCGCGGCGAATCACGTCGCCGCGCGACTGGCCTTTGACGACGGTACCGGCCTGCTGCTGGCGATCATGTCGCGTTCGGCGCTGGCCATGGGAGTGCTTGCGGTGTTGTTGGCCGCCCAGCGTCAGCCTCTGCGCCTGCCCCCCGGGAGTTGGGGCTGGCAGCTCGGTGTGGGGCTGTTGATTGCCCTGCAGAGCCTGCTTCTCTACTCGGCAGTGGCACGCATACCCGTGGCGATGGCGCTGCTGTTGATGAACACCTTTCCGATTCTGCTGGCGCTGTTGACTTGGGCGCTGGGAGGGCCACGACCTACCGCACGCGCCACCCTGATCATGACGATTATCCTGCTTGGCCTGGTCGTGGTGCTCGACGTGCCGGCCTGGCTGGCGACGCCGGAGGCGATGGGCAGCCAGTGGCTTTTCGGCGTCGCCTTCGGCCTTGGCGCGGCCACGGTGTTCTCCTGCGCGCTATGGATCACCGAGCATCGCCTATCGGGGGTGAGCAATTCACTGCGGACCTTTTTGACCATGAGCATGGTCTTCGGCTGCATGGTCATCGCCGGGATCATGGGTATCGTGCCGGGTGGGTTGGCACTGCCCGAGAGCCCCCGCGGCTGGAGCGGTCTGATCACGCTGGCACTGCTCTACGGAATCGCCTTCTCGATACTGTTCGTATCGCTGCCACGTCTCAATATGGCCCGCAACGCGCCGGTGATGAATATCGAGCCGGTCGCTTCGTTGATACTGGGCTATATGGTGCTGGGGCAGATGCTCGGTCCAATGCAGTTGGCCGGCGGGGCGATCGTGCTGGGAGGCATCATATTGCTCGGTCTGTCGCGCCGCGCCTGAATGGCCGGGTGGCGAACAACATATGTAGCGTGCATTTGGATGAAGGGGAAGCGTCCCCGGTGCGACATGCACCGGGGACGCCATGTTTCAGTGTCTATCGTCGGGACTAAACCTTCTTGTAGAGTTCTGCACCCTCCCGCCTGAACTTCTCTGCCTGCTCTTCCATGCCGCGCATCACCGCTTTCTGGTCGCCCTCCAGACCATGATCCTTGGCCCCGCTCTTGAAAACGGAGTCGCGCACTTCCTGGCTGATCTTCATCGAGCAGAACTTGGGCCCGCACATCGAGCAGAAGTGGGCCACCTTGGCCGCGTCCTTGGGCAGGGTCTCGTCGTGGTATTCCCGTGCCGTGTCGGGGTCGAGTCCCAGGTTGAACTGGTCCTCCCAGCGAAATTCGAAGCGCGCCTTGGACAGCGCATTGTCGCGACGCTGGGCGGCCGGGTGGCCCTTGGCGAGGTCGGCGGCGTGGGCGGCGATCTTGTAGGTGATGATACCGGTTTTGACGTCGTCCTTGTCGGGCAGGCCCAGGTGCTCCTTGGGGGTGACGTAGCAGAGCATGGCGCAGCCGTACCAGCCGATCATCGCCGCACCGATGCCCGAGGTGATGTGGTCGTAGCCCGGGGCGATGTCGGTGACCAGCGGCCCGAGCGTATAGAAGGGCGCTTCATCGCAGCACTCGAGCTGTTTGTCCATGTTCTCCTTGATCAGGTGCATGGGCACGTGGCCGGGGCCCTCGATCATCACCTGCACGTCGTGCTTCCAGGCGATGCGGGTCAACTCGCCCAGCGTCTCGAGTTCGGCGAACTGGGCCTCGTCGTTGGCGTCGGCCACCGAGCCGGGGCGCAGCCCATCGCCCAGCGAGAAGGCCACGTCGTACTGCTTGCAGATCTCGCAGATCTCCTCGAAGTGGGTATAGAGGAAGCTCTCCTGGTGGTGGTAGAGACACCACTTGGCCATGATCGAGCCGCCGCGCGAGACGATGCCGGTGACGCGCCTGGCGGTGAGCGGCACGTAGCGCAGTAGCACGCCGGCGTGAATGGTGAAGTAGTCGACGCCCTGTTCGGCCTGTTCGATCAGGGTATCGCGGAAGATTTCCCAGGTCAGGGCTTCCGCCACGCCGCCCACCTTCTCCAGGGCCTGGTAGATGGGCACGGTGCCGATGGGTACCGGCGCGTTGCGGATGATCCACTCGCGGGTCTCGTGGATGTTGGCGCCGGTGGAGAGGTCCATGATGGTGTCCGCGCCCCAGCGGATACCCCAGGTCATCTTGTCGACTTCGTCCTCGATGGAGGAGGTGACCGCCGAGTTGCCCAGGTTGCCGTTGATCTTCACCAGGAAGTTGCGGCCGATGATCATCGGCTCGGACTCGGGGTGGTTGATGTTGCAGGGGATGATCGCTCGACCCGCCGCCACTTCCTGGCGCACGAACTCCGGGGTGATCTCCTCCGGTAGGCGGGCACCGAAACCCTGGCCTGGATGCTGATGGCCGAGGATGCGTTCGACTTCCTCGGTTCCTGAGTACTTTGTCGAGAGCGCTTGCCTACGCTGATTTTCCCGAAGGGCGATGAATTCCATCTCCGGGGTGACAATGCCTTGGCGGGCGTAGTGCAACTGAGTGACGTTGCGGCCGTGCCTGGCGCGTCGTGGCGTGCGGGTCAGGTCGAAGCGCAGCGGGGCCAGCAGGGGGTCGTTGGCGCGACGCCGGCCATACTCGGAGGTCGGGCCGTCGAGGAACTCGGTGTCGTTGCGTTCCTCGATCCAGACACGACGCAGCTCGGGCAGGCCGAGCCGTAGATCGATGGCGGCATCAGGATCGGTATAGAGGCCGGAGGTGTCGTAGACCAGCAGCGGCGGGTTCTCCTCGTCGGCGCCGGAGGTTCGGGTCGGCGAGAGGCTGATCTCGCGAAACGGCACGCGAATGTCGGCTCGCGTGCCCTCGACGTAGACCTTGCGCGAGCCCGGCAGGGCCTGGATAGCCGCATCATCGACACGGGCGCTTTCGGCGAGGAAATAATCGGTCTTTGCCATCGTTGTTCTCCCATCGAAGTATCGTAAGGGAGGACAAGCGGAGGAAGGACAGGGGCAGGGACTCGTATCGAGCGTGGTTGGCCTGCATGTCGCTTGATCCCTACGCTGGTCCTAGCCAGTTCAGGTTCAACGGGCCCCGTCGTGACAACACCGTACCGCGTGTCATAGGACGATCTCAGCCGGCTCCACCGGCACCCCGTCAAGCGATAGCACCGCTAAGCGGTACCGTTGGCCGGTCGCGCAACGCAACTCGGCCTTCAAAGATGGGAGAACTCAGAAATCCTGAGTCAGGCCCATCTGCCAGAAATCGGTTTCCAGTCGTGTCGCGTCGCGAAAGATTATCGCGAGCTCGGCAAAGCGCGCCGGGGTAACGTCGGCCAGGCGCGTATTCAGCCAGTCGAGCTCGGCATGCATGGCCTGTTGATACTCAGCGCCGGCATACATGGCGATCCAATCGGCGTAAGGGTTGTCGTCATGGTGAGTGAAGGACTGATCGTTGAGCCAGTTGGCGATCTCGCCGTAGCCGACCAGGCAAGGGGCCAGGGCGAGGTGAAGGTCGAGCAGGTCGCCACGGCTGCCGGTATCGAGTACATAGCGGGTATAGGCCAGCGTGGCGCGAGCCTCGGGCAGCTTGGCCAGGTCATCCTCGCTGATGCCCCATTCGCGACAGTAACCGACATGCAGGTCAAGCTCGGTGTCAACGATCGCCTTGAGACTGTCGACGGACTGACGCAGTTCGGCCAGGTTGCGGCTCTTGTAGGCCGCCAGCCCCCAGGCGCGTGCGAAGTGGATCAAGAACAGGTAGTCCTGTTGCAGATAGTGGCGAAACGCCGCTTCTGACAGGGTGCCGGCACCCAACTGACGCACGAAGTCATGCTCGCAATAGGCGCGCCAGTCGTTCTGACAAGTGGTTTTCAACTGCTCGAAGGGGGTAGACAAGCACAACTCTCCCGGCAACAGTACATGACGGATCCGGAGAGGCGTGGGTATCGGCGGCGGACAGTGAGCGCGGGAAAGAGACGTCGCGGCTGCCATCACTTGATTCCTACGCCGGTACACTCCCTGTCGTCCTTGCATAAGGATTCTCAGGATCACCCGGATCAGGTTCAGCGGGATCGGCGCTGGCCATGTATATGCTACATCGCGTGCGTCATCTCAGCCGGTTCCACCGGCACCCCGTCAAGCTCATGATATCCAGTCTAGCAACTTCGCGGCGAGATAACAGTGCCATGTATGGTGTGGCCGGTTAGGCAGTCAGTTCGGCCTGGCTTTACGCTATCGCCGGCGGGTGCGGCGTAATGAGGCTGGGTGTGGCTTTCATGCTGGTGGCCCTGAGCGTATGGGGGCAGGCACGACGCAGCGGCCGCGAACTCGACTGAACGGGAAAGCCCGCACGTGACATCGGTCACCGGTTCAGTGACGCTTGTAGATGCGAAAGCGCCGAAAGTCCGGGTCGCCGGCCAACTCCTCAGGCACTCGGCGGTATCGCTTGTACTCCCACTGGTACTGGGCCGGGTCGAGAGCAATGGCGGCTTCGACGCTGGCATTGACGCCGGTGGCGGAAACGCTTTCATCGCCGTCGTAGACGCGGGCATCGGCAGGTAGGAAGCGAATCACGAAGCCGCCACCCCCGGGGGCACGCTGAGCCACGCCTGTCACCACGCGGGCCTGGGTGCGGGCCACCAGCTTGGGCAGTAGCGTCGCGGTGTAGGCCGGGCGATGGTAGAAGTCGGCAAACACGCCGCTGCCCCAGTCGGGCACTTGGTCGGGCAGGATGCCGACTGCCTCGCTGCGCTTAAGCGCCTTGAGCAGTGCCGCGACGCCACGCGGGTTGGTGGGCACCAGGGCCGCGCCCATGCGTTCGCGGCCATGACGGATCACCGGATCCAGCGTGGCAATCTTGGGGGGCTCGTACATGGCGGTGAACGGAAAATGGCTGGAAAGCCAAAAATTGAGCACCTCCCAATTGCCGAAGTGGGGCGCCAGCACGATGACACCACGACCCTGGGTGCGGGCGTCATCGAGCAGCTCACGTCCCTGTACGTCGTGAATGGCCGCCTGTACGCGCGCCGGATCGGCCATCCAGGCGAAGCCCAACTCGAGCATGGTGGCGGTGGAGTGCACCAGGCTGTCGCGTGCCAGTCGGTGGCGCTGACGCTTATCCTGTTGTGGATAGACTACGGCGAGGTTGGCCTGGGTGACGTGGCGTTCACGGCGGCTGAAGCGGTACACCAGGGGGCCGATCATACGTGCCAGGCGCCACAGGCAGGAGGGGCGCAGACGAGACAATGTGCGCCACAGCAGGGCGATGGCTTTAGCCTGGAAAGAAGAGGTTGCAGTCAGAATCATGTCTCCGCGACAGTTGAATCAACGCGGCGACAGTATAACCACACGTTAGCGTTGATTCAGCTTCACCAGTGTCTGCGCTCGTGCGTTTCTTCTATAGCCGCCCTTGTTCAGGAGCATCCTAATGTCCGAACTCTCTGCGTGTCCCTTATGTGTATCCCCCGAGATCGCGCATTATCACCGTGACAGGCCGCACCCCCGACGTCGGCAGCGCGACTATTGGCAGTGTGCCGAGTGCGAACTGGTCTTCGTCTCGCCCGGACAGCGACTCGGGCCGCAGGAAGAAAAAGCCGTCTACGACCGGCACGAAAACTCCCCGCAGGACATCGGCTATCGGCGCTTCCTGGGAAGGGTATTCGAACCCTTGAACGCGCGACTGGCGCCGCACTCCTCGGGATTGGATTTCGGTTGCGGGCCGGGGCCGGCGCTATCGGTCATGTTCGAGGAGGCAGGGCACCGCATGGCACTTTATGATCCGTTCTATGCGCCCGGCTCCGCGGTACTTGAAGCGACGTATGACTTCATCACCACCACTGAAGTGGTGGAGCATCTGTTCACCCCGGGGGAGACGTTGGCGACACTGGTGGCCCGGCTGCGTCCCGGCGGCTGGTTGGGGGTAATGACCAAACGGCTTCCCGGGCGGCAGGCCTTCGCCGACTGGCACTACATTCTCGATCCGACCCATGTGTGCTTCTTCAGTGAATCGACGTTTCGCTTCCTGGCGCAGCGCCATTGCTTGACAGTCGAGTTTCCGGCGGCGGATGTGGTGCTGATGCAACGTTTGTAACGAAAAGACCTTATTTCTCGCTTGTAGATGCATGGCCTTCTACTCTGCCATGGCGTTTGCCGGCCCGGTAGGCAGGGCGCGTTTCGCGATATCGTCGGGGCTGGCCGTGCCGGGTTGAAATCCGTGCTAGAAGGCTTATTTACCCCTGTAAAACTCGCCTCTTCGGCGTATTCGCCTTGTCAGCTTGTGTGACAATGGCCAACGGGTTTTCTGTTTTCATGACTTGTTGAGGCTTTGCGCAATGTCACGGCAATTGCTCGCCATGGCGCTGGCTCCGCTGTTGGGGCTATTCATCCTGGGGATCGGCAACGGATTTCTGGCTTCGCTGATTCCGCTACGTCTCGATGCCGCCGGCGAGTCGGTCATGACCATCGGCTGGGTGTCGGCGTCGTACTACATAGGCCTGGCCCTGGGCGCGCTGTTCAACGATCGGCTGTTGCTGCGTATCGGGCATATCCGCGCCTATGCCTGTTTCGCCACGCTGGTGGCGGTCACCGTGCTGCTGCAGGGCATGTGGCTCAATGCGCCGTTATGGTTCTTGCTGCGCCTGGTCGGTGGCTGGGCGACGGTGGGAGTGTATCTGGTCGTTGAAAGCTGGCTGCTGACCGCTGCCGATACCCGGGTGCGCGGACGCTTGTTGGCGCTGTACATGATTTCGTTGTATGCCGCCGGGGTCCTCGGCCAGTTGCTGCTGGGAGCGACCGATACGGCCGAGGCGACGCTACCGTTCATGCTGATCGGTTTGTTGGCGGCACTGTCGGTCCTGCCGCTGGCAGTGATTCCACGCGTCTCGCCGCTGATCGAGCATGCCGAGCCGTTACCTCCGCTGCGCCTGATCACGCTCACACCCACCGGCGTCATGGGCTGTTTCGGCTCGGGACTGGTGGTCGCAGCCATCTACAGCCTGATGCCGTTGTATCTGCAGCGTAGCGGGTTCGAGGTGGCGCGTATCGGCCATATGATGGCCATGGTCGTGCTGGGGGGCATGCTGCTGCAGTATCCCATCGGGCGCTGGTCCGACCGTCACGATCGCCAGTTGGTGCTGATCCTGATCGGCGCGGTGACTGCGGCGATCTCGGTGGCAATCGTGCTGCTGCCCGCCAATCCGGTGTGGCTGGGCGTGTTGTTGTTTCTGCTGGGCGGTGGCTCCTTCGCGCTATATCCGGTGGCGGTTAGCCATGCCGCCGATCGGGCGCCGGCCGGGGCACTGGTGCGCATGAGCCAGGGACTGCTGTTGATCAACGCCATCGGTTCTACGCTGAGCCCGCCGCTGATCACGCCGTTGATGACCTGGGTCGGTGATCAGGGCCTGTTCCTCGCGCTGGCGGGACTGAGTATAGCGCTGGTGGCGTTCTTCGGCTGGCGGCGCAGCGTGCGCCCCGCGCCGGTGCCCATGGCGCCGTTTACACCCAACCCGCCGCAGTCGGTGGTGGGGGCCGAGCTCAACGTCACCGACGAACTCGTCCAGGGTGCCATCGAGCACGAGCAGGTTGAGGATCTCCTCCAAGTGGTGCCCGAGGAGACACACCGGGCCGAGGACAAAGCGGTACTCTAGATTGCATCAATTTCCAAAGGCCATGCTGTCCGAAGAGTTCGCGGCTTCGGGCCGCATCGTGATGACATTCATCGGGTCACGACAGGACGTGTCGGAGCCGGCAGATCGCGAATCACCGGCTCTCGGGGGCATTAGCGCGCCGGATCGATGCGTCCGTTCAGTGACGCATTGCGCCGGAACCAGCCGGCGATACTGGCGCGCGGCAGGCGTGTCGGCAAGACCTCGTGAGGCACGCTCTCCGACAGGAAACAGGCAAAGTTGCCGGCTTCGGGACGTACGCGAGCGATCTCGGCCTGCGGGGTGACAGGATCGAACAGCGCCATCTCTCCGCCTGCATCCTCGGGCCAGTCGAAGTTGAGATAGAGCACCGTCGAAACCACTCGATTGGAACGTCCCCGGAAGCTGTCGAGGTGCTTCTTGTAGAATGTGCCGGGTGGGTAGTGGGCGAAGTGTGCCTCGAATTCGAACAGCCCCAGATAGAGCGCCTGATTGATTTCGCGCTGCAGGCGGGCCATGACTTCCAGATAGCGCCGCTGAGCATGGCTTTCGCGGTCCAGCCAGCGGATGGCGTCGCCGCGGATATCGCGGCGCAGGGCGTGCTCGCCGCCGCGTCCGATACCGGCCTCTTCCAGGGCGCTACGAGATTCGAGAAGACGTAGCTCGTCGTGCAATTCGCGGCACAAGCCGGTATCGATGAATGCCTCGCCCAGGTACCAGCCGCGCTCCACCAGGCTGTCTACCAGCGCCGGTAGCGCTGTCGTATCGAGCAGGGGTTGCGTGCTATCGGACATGCAGGAACTCCTTGGCGCTGTAAAGACCGCATGGGTGCGGGATCAATGCGGCCGGTTACGGCGCACCGGCAGATGGCGCAGTGGGCTGCCTTCCGGAGCATACTCCAGGCTGATGGTCTGTCCGAATCCCACCGCCAGCAGTTCGACCAGCATCATCGCCGACAGGCCCCAGATGACATAATCCTCCACCGCGTAGCTGGGCACGTAGTGGGGCTGATCGTCGATGACAATGACGTCCGTGTGACTGCGCTGATCCTCGAAGAACACCGTCAGCGGCACCTCGAAAATGGCGTCGAGTTCGTTGTGGTCGGGCTTGAGCGGTAGGTCCGGCGGAATGCATGCGACGAAAGGCGTGACGCAAATGCCATGCAGCGAGATGACGTCGCTGAGCTGGCCCAATCGCGTTACCCGCTCCGGCGGCAGGGCAATTTCCTCGTGTGCTTCGCGCAGGGCGGTGGCGTACAGGCTGGCATCGCTGGGCTCGACCTTGCCGCCGGGAAAGGCCACCTGACCGCTGTGCTGCTTGAGGTGGGTGGCGCGCTGGGTGAAAATCAGCGAGGGTTCGGGGCGGTCGACGATGGCCAGCAATACCGCAGCCTGAGGCAGTGCCGAGGAGAGCCGGCGGGGTGTATGGGCTTGCAGGCGTTCGTGGAGTTTATCTAACATGCAATTTCCAGTCGGTTTCTTGCTGTTGTAAACAGCCCCGCGAAGGGCGTCAAGCGGGAGCTCGCAACATGCCCGACCGTCGCAAAGCCGTGCGAGGACTTCCATGAATTTCTGTAGCCACTGTGGGCACCGCGTGCGCTTTGCCATCCCGGAGGGAGACGATCGCCCACGGTATTTCTGCGATGCCTGCGACACTGTTCACTATCAGAATCCGCGTATCGTTGCGGGCACTCTACCGGTCGTGGGGGAGAAGATATTGCTGTGCCGGCGGGCCATCGCGCCACGCCACGGCTATTGGACGCTGCCGGCAGGTTTCATGGAGAACGCCGAAACTACCGTCGAGGCGGCTGCCCGTGAAACCTGGGAAGAGGCGCTCGCCGAAGTGGAGATCAAGAGCCTCTACACCTTGATCAACCTGCCGCATATCGATCAGGTCTACATGATCTTTCTCGCCGACCTGGTCGGTGACTTCGCCGCCGGCCCGGAGAGTCTCGAGGTGGCGTTATTCGAGGAGCGCGAGATTCCCTGGGACGAATTGGCCTTTCCCACCATCGAGCGCACGCTGCGTCACTACTTCGAAGACCGGCCCAGAGACAGCTTTCCGCTGCATGTCAGCGATATCGGTCTCGAAGAGCGTAAGCGTTACTTCGGTAGCGAGACGTTGCCACCGAAGTAGCGCTTAACGGCCGCGTGGCTCACATGTTCTCGAGCCGCCACACCTCGTAGGCCGGCTCCTCGTAGGGGTGGGCCTGCTTGAGAGCCGCGACGGCGGCACCGATCAGCGCATCGTCGCAGACCGTTTCAACCTTCAATTCCTCCACCTGTTCCAATGCGCCGACCTGGCCGATATGCGGGTCGGCACCATTGAGCGGACGGAACTGGCCGAGCCCGGACGTCTGGAAGCAGCACGCTTCATAATTGCCGATACGTCCGGCACCGGAGGCAAAGACGGCCTCCTTGACCGCTTCGGCAGCGTCGAGTGGTACGAAAAAGGCCAGTTTGAACATGCTTTTCTCCTTTTGACTCGCCGGCGCTACGCCTGCGCAACGCCAGTGATAATGGCATAATGCCTGGCATTGACCACCTCCGGACAGGAAGCTTCGATGCTGAAGTGGGTTTTCATCGCACTGATCGTACTCATCGGTCTGCTGCAGTACCGCTTATGGACCGGCGAAGGCGGCATGGGCGAGCTCAGCCATATCCAGGCCCGGGCCGACACGCTGGAAGCGCAGAACGTACAACTGCGGGCGCGTAATGAGCGCCTGGCCGCCGAAGTGGTCGACCTCAAGAACGGACTGGACGCCATCGAGGAGCGTGCACGCAGCGATATCGGCATGGTGCGTGGCGACGAACAGTTTTTCTGGGTGCCGGGCGTCGACATCGATGCCAGGAAGTCGGCGCCATGAGTGGCATATGGCTGATCGTGCCGGCGGCTGGGCAGGGGCGCCGCATGGGCGCGCCGTGCCCCAAGCAGTATCTCGACATCGATGCCAGGCCGGTGCTGGCGCATACGCTCGCACGTCTTTATGCGGCCTTTCCCGATGCGCGGCTGTGTCTATGCCTGGATCCTGACGATACCCACTTCGATCCCGCCTGGGTGCCTTTTGCCGAGTGGCAGCGTGTCGACGGCGGCGCCGAGCGTGCCGATTCGGTGAGCAATGCCTTGGAGGCGCTATACGCAGTCGCGGCGTCGGATGATCTGGTACTGGTACATGACGTGGCTCGACCCTGCGTGCATGTGGAGGATTTGCATCGTCTGCGGGACGTGCTGCAGTCAGACCCGGTGGGTGGGCTGCTGGCGGCCCCCGTGGCGGATACCATGAAGCGTGCCGATGCCGAAGGTCGCGTCGCGGCTACCGAGTCGCGTGTCGGTTTGTGGCATGCGCTGACGCCGCAGGGGTTTCGTTACGGCCTGCTGCGCGATGCGCTGATTTCGGCGCGTCGGCGGGGTATCGAGATCACCGACGAAGCCTCTGCCGTCGAGGCGCTGGGTCTGGCGCCGCGCCTGGTGCCTGGACGCCGCGACAACCTCAAGATCACCCACCCGGAAGACTTGTCCATGGCAGCGAGAATTCTCGCCGCCCAGCAGGTCGCCTCCGACCTTTCCCGTTCCCTCGATGAGTCTGATTTATGTCCCTGAGAATTGGCCACGGTTTCGACGTTCATCGCTTTGGCGAAGGCGATCACCTGATGATCGGTGGCGTCAGGATCGCCTTCGAGCAGGGCTTCATCGCCCACTCCGATGGCGACGTGCTGCTGCACGCCATCTGCGATGCGCTGCTCGGCGCCTGCGGGCTGGGCGATATCGGCCAGCACTTTCCGGATACCGATGATGCCTGGGCCGGCGCCGACAGCCGTGACCTGCTGCGTCAAGTGTATGCATTGGTGAATACCGCCGGTTATCGGCTGGGCAATCTCGACGCCACGCTGATTGCCCAGGCCCCGAAGATGGCCGCACATATTCCGCACATGCGCGAGTGCATCGCCGCAGACCTTGGCGTGACCGAGGGGCGCATCAACGTCAAGGCCACGACCACCGAGACGCTGGGCTTTACCGGGCGCGGCGAAGGCATTGCCGCCGAGGCGGTAGTGCTGCTTCAGGCGCGGGACTCGGCCTCGTGACGCTGACGAACACTTCGAGCTGGCCGCCGGATTGGCCACGGGCGCATGGCGCTGTGCTGGGAACGGGCGATTATCGCGGCGTTGCCGAGGACTTTGTCGTCGAGGAGTTGCTGGATTTCACTCCCGAAGGACAAGGTGAACACCTCTGGCTGTGGGTCGAGAAACGCGATCTGACCACCCTGGAGCTGGTCAAGCGTCTGGCGCGGGCCAGTGAGGTCCAGAATCGGGACGTGGGCTACTCGGGGCTCAAGGATCGCACTGCGGTGACGCGCCAATGGCTGTCGGTTCATCTGCCGGGGCGCGAGGCGCCGGAGGATCTTGCCGCGCGACTGGGTGATACGCCGGTGCGCCTGCTCGAGCAGGTGCGTCATCCGCGCAAGCTCAAGCGTGGTGTCCATCGCGCCAACCGATTCGAGCTGCGGATCACCGGTGACGCCGTCGCTCATGCGCAGTTCGCCGCACGCTGGCAAAGGCTGTGCGAGGACGGGGTGCCCAACTATTTCGGCCCTCAGCGCTTCGGAACTGACGGGCGTAATCTCTCGCGGGCCGCGGCGTTGCTGGCCAAGGGCTGGCGCAAGCGAGACGATCCGCAGGGTTTGATGCTCTCCACCGCACGCAGTTTCTTGTTCAATGAGCTGCTGGCCGCCCGCGTGGCAAACGGCACCTGGGCGTCGCCTCTGCCTGGCGAGGCGCTCAATCTGGACGGCAGCTCCAGCCGCTTTGCCGCGCCGGAAGTCGATGCGACGTTGCGTGAGCGTGCCCGCCAGCTCGATGTCCATCCCACCGGGATGTTGTGGGGCAGTGGCCCGTTGGAAAGCGAGGGAGAGGCCGCCGAGATCGAGGCCGCCATCGCCAGACGGCATGCGCCGCTGGCCGAGGGGCTCGAGCGGGCCGGCGTGCGTATGGATCGCCGCCCGTTACGCTTGCGTCTGGCCGCACCCGTCATGCAATGCGATGCCCACCAGGCCCGGCTTTCCTTTCAGTTGCCGAGGGGAGGCTTTGCCACCTCGGTCCTGCGTGAATTGATGATGCATCCGAGCCTGTGAGCCGGATAAGGATAACGAGGAGCACGCATGCACAAGCTGTTGTTGTCCAATGATGATGGTGTTCATGCTCCGGGACTGCGCGCCCTGTATGACGCCTTGAACAGCCATGCCCGCCTGCGGGTGGTGGCGCCGGATCGTGACATGAGCGGGGCCAGCAACTCGCTGACCCTGACGCGGCCGTTGGCGCTGTCGGCACTCGATAACGGCTTCTATAGCGTGGATGGCACTCCGGCGGATTGCGTTTACCTGGGGGTCAACGGGGTGTGGGACGAAAAACCCGACCTGGTGATCTCGGGCATCAATCACGGCGGTAACCTGGGTGACGACGTGCTCTATTCGGGGACGGTAGCCGCTGCAATGGAGGGGCGTAACCTGGGCATGACGGCCATCGCCATGTCGCTGTGCGGCGCGCATCACTTCGAGACGGCGGGGCGGGTCGCGGCAAGTCTGGTCGGGGCCGCCGACACGTTGTCACTGCCGCCGCGCAGCCTGCTCAACGTCAATGTGCCGGATTTGCCCTGGGAACAGCTCAAGGGATTTCGCGTCACGCGCATGGGCTATCGTGGTCCGGCGACGCGGCCGATCCGCGTCCAGGATCCGCGCGGGCGCGATCGTTACTGGATTGCCGCGGCGGGCGAGAATGCCGACGATGGCCCGGATACCGACTTCGCGGCCATCGAGGCGGGATATGTCTCGATCACGCCTTTGCAGACCGACCTGACCCGCCATGCGGCGCTCACTGACGTACAGGGCTGGCTGGATGCACTGTCTTAGTCCGCGGACGGACCTCAGCCCTCGGCAGGTCAGCGGCATCGGCATGACCTCGCAGCGTACCCGGGATCGTATGGTGCGGCGCCTGGAAGCGGCGGGAATCGCTGATGCACGGGTGCTGGAGGTGCTGGCGCGCGAGCCGCGTCATCTGTTCCTCGATGAGGCGCTGGCGCACCGTGCTTATGAGGATACCGCCTTGCCGTTGGGGTTTGGGCAGACCCTGTCGCAGCCGTGGATGGTGGCGCGCATGAGTGAGCTGGTGCTGGCGGCCGAGCCGGAGAAAGTGCTGGAGATCGGCACCGGGTCGGGATATCAGACTCTGGTGCTGGCCCGCCTGGTGCCGCGGGTCCTGAGCCTGGAACGGATTGCGGCGTTACAGGCGCGTGCGCGTGCGCGCCTGGCGCAACTGCAGGCCAACAATGTGCAGTTGCGTCATGCCGATGGGGGTAACGGCTGGCCGCAGGATGCTCCCTTTGACGTGATCCTGTTGACGGCATGCGCCAGTGAATTACCGCAAACGCTGCTTTCGCAACTGCGTGATGGTGGAACGCTGATCGCGCCGCTTGAAGACGCGCAAGGTCGTCAGTGGCTGACGCGCGTTCGCCGTCGCGGCGAATCGCTGGAACATGTGCAACTCGAGGAAGTCCGGTTTGTGCCGCTACTGGAAGGAGTCATACGGTGAAGCGATCGCTTAAACTGTTTTTGAAAGGCGCCGGGATGGGCGCCGCGGATGCGGTGCCGGGCGTGTCGGGCGGCACCATTGCCTTCGTCACGGGGATTTACGAAGAGCTGATCTACACCATTCGCCAGTTCGGCCCTGGGGCTTTCGGCGTCTGGCGCCGTGAAGGATTTAGCGGCTTGATGGTACATCTCAATCTGGCGTTTCTGATCCCGCTGATGTTGGGCATCGCGGTCAGCCTGATCAGTGTGGCTCACCTGGTGACGTGGCTGCTGGAGTCGCATGGACTGTTGCTCAATGCATTCTTCTTCGGCCTGGTGCTGGCATCGGCCGTGGTCGTCAGCCGCGAGATGTCCGGGTGGCGGTTCTGGTATGTGTTGCCCCTGCTGCTGGGAATGCTGATCGCGCAGATTCTGCCCAACATCCTGCCTGCGGCGGCCGGGGCCGATACTTGGGTGTTGATCGTCGGCGGAGCGATCGCGATCAGCGCCATGTTGCTGCCCGGTGTCTCGGGCAGTTTCCTGCTGCTGGTCATGGGGCTTTATGGCACGGTGATGGAAGGCATCAAGAGTTTCGACCTGGCGCTGATCGTCAAGTTCGGTGTCGGCTGCCTGATTGGGCTGTTCACCTTTTCCCGACTCCTGTCGTGGCTGTTTCACCATTACCGCACCGCGACGCTGCAGCTGTTGGTCGGTTTCATTATTGGTTCGCTCCCTTTACTCTGGCCATGGCGAGAGCTGGTCAGTTACCGCCTGGGGCCTGAGGACCAGATCGTGCCTTTGGATTATCGGTATCTGTTGCCTGGCGATTACACCACGATTACCGGTGAACCCGCACAGCTCCTGCCGGCTGTCGGACTGATGTTATTCGGTCTGGTCCTGGTATTAATCGTTGGCGAGCGTAGTTCATCACCTTTCAAGAAGGATTGTTCCAATGCGTAAGACTCTGTGGCTCGTACCCGTGGTGGCGTTGGGACTGCAGGGGTGTGCCACTTCCGGCGGTGTGCCGGAAGTGCGTGACCTGTCGGCCAGTCATACCCGCCAGACGAGTGCCACCCACACTGTCAAGGCGGGGGAAACCCTGTACGGGATCGCCTGGCAGGCGAATATGGATTTTCGTGAGCTTGCCCAGCTCAACGGCATAAAGCCACCCTATCGCTTGCAGTCGGGGCAAGTGCTGCAATTGCAGGCGGGGGCCGGTTCTCAAACGCTGGCTGCCGATGATACCCCGCAAGGTGTGGTCATGACGCCCTTGGGAGGCGAGCAGGCGGAGGCGACCGGCAGCAGCGCAGACTGGCTGGCACCTGACGAGAGCGCCATCGAACGCAATCGTCGCCTGACCCGCCAGACGGGCCAGGAGGATTCTCAACCCAGTAGCGGGGCCTTGGCGGCCGCAGCCGCGACGGGAGGCGCGCAGGGGCCGGGGCCTGTTTACGATTATGCCAGTGCCGGGTCGAGCGGCGAGCTCTCCTCGCGCGAACGTGCCGAGCAGGCCGCTATAGCTCAAGAGCGCGAGGCATCCACGGTGACGTCCGCCCAGGCGCCTTCCACATCGGTGCAGAATTCATCGACGAGAGCGGCTGACACACCAGTGTCATCCAATGCAGGTAAAGATAGTGCAGGTGAAGATAGGGCATCGGACTCCTCGGGAGCGCAGCCTGAACCGGCTACGCAGGCCGGTGCCGCGGAGCCGGCTGTTACATCTGAATCACGGGCCTCGCGCACCTATACGCCGGTCAAGGAAGTGCCGTGGCAATGGCCCGTTAGCGGAGAGGTCATTGGACGATTTAATGAGAGTGCGAGTATCACCGCCGGCATTGATATCGCCGGTGAAAAGGGGCAACCTGTTAAGGCGGCGGGGCCCGGCATCGTAGTGTATGCCGGCAGCGGAGTACGTGGTTACGGTAATCTCATCATTCTCAAGCATAACGACCATTTCTTAAGTGCCTATGCCCACAACGAGAGTTTGCGGGTCGAGGAGAATGACGTCGTCGAAGCGGGAGAAACGATTGCCACCATGGGCCAAACCGATGCCGACAGGGTCAAGCTGCATTTCGAGGTTCGCCAGGACGGTCAGCCTCAGGATCCGTTGAAGTTTCTGCCGTCGCGCTAAGCACGGCAGAACCGACACGACGGCGCCATAACAACAACAGGTCAAGCCGCCGCATTGATGGCCGTGTGCGGCGGTCGCGTCAAATGGCAGCAGTTACAGCAATGGGGTAAGGATATGAGCATGCTTGAACAGGATATTCAGGATGTTGAGCTCGATACCGTCGACAGCGGTTTACAGACCGAAGCTGACGACTCAGCGGATGACAAGGATGAAAGCGCCTTCGAGAAGGCATTGAACCGCGAGGAAAACACCTACCATCAAAGTCTTGACGCCACGCAGATCTATCTCAACGAGATCGGTTTTTCGCCGTTGCTGACTCCCGAAGAAGAAGTGTATTTCGGCCGTCTCGCCCAGAAGGGCGACCCTGCCGGACGGCAGCGCATGATCGAGTCCAACCTGCGTCTGGTGGTCAAGATCGCGCGACGTTATCTCAATCGGGGACTGTCGCTGCTGGACCTTATCGAGGAAGGCAACCTGGGACTGATTCGCGCGGTCGAGAAGTTCGATCCCGAACGCGGCTTCCGCTTTTCCACTTATGCCACCTGGTGGATTCGTCAGACCATCGAACGGGCGTTGATGAATCAGACGCGTACCATTCGCTTGCCGATCCATGTCGTCAAGGAACTCAATATCTACCTGCGTGCATCGCGGGAACTGACTCAGAAGCTCGATCATGAAGCCACCGCCGAAGAGATTGCCGATCATCTCGACAAGCCGGTGGGGACGGTCAAGAAAATGCTCGGGCTCAACGAACGTGTCTCCTCGGTGGATTATCCTTTGGGCGGTGAAAGCGACAAGCCGCTGATCGATACGCTGGCCGATGAAAACGAGGAGGGCCCCGAGTCCACCCTGGTCGACGACGATGTCAAACAGCACGTGGACGAATGGCTGGCCGAACTGACCGAGAAGCAGATGGAAGTCGTCATCCGCCGCTTCGGCCTGCGCGGACACGAGGCTGCAACGCTTGAGGAAGTGGGCGAGGAGATCGGGTTGACCCGTGAGCGTGTTCGCCAGATCCAGGTGGAAGCGTTGAAGAAGCTGCGGCGCGTACTGGAGAAGCAGGGCCTGTCCCTGGAATCCATTTTCGAGTAAGACTGAGTTAGGTTGACCGCTGACGCCCTCTGTTCGTTTGACGACAGGGGGCGTCGCTATTATTTAGTAGCAAAAGACGCTGACAGATTGATCTGAATTCATACATGCGGCATTGTATGTAAACTGTTCTTAGGGCAGATGGCGCGTTTTTGGCCATAATGCCGCTTACCCGGCGTGTACAGATCCTGGCGCTGCGCGCGCTCCAGCCATTTTTGAGCTCGGTCCAAGGGGGTTGCTAGGATTCTGTTGCCAGCCGGTGTGTCGCCAACCGGACGGTATAGCCGTCCCATGAAAGGAAATGCTCCGATGTCGCAAGATCCGTCATCGTCGATCGTCAAGTTCCGCTTCCTGCCGCTGTTACTGGCTGTCTCCTTTGCCTCCCAGGCACAAGCCGCCGACCTGTGGACCATCACGCGCGATGCCTTGGCCAATAATGCCGCACTGAACTCTTCCCGAGCGACCTTCAGCAGTGTCGAGGCGGCCCGTGACGTTCAGCGTGGGGATCTGCTGCCTCAGCTAGGGGCCAGCGGCGAAGCATCGCATAGTGAGGCCATCGAGAGTCAGACGACGGCAGGCGCTACGAGAGGTGGTTCTTCGGCCAGCGATGACCGCTATAATTCCGTTTCGGCGGGCCTCGAAGTCACTCAGGCCCTGTTCGATGCCAGCAATTTTTACGAACTCAAGCTGGCGGATCAACAGATCAGCCAGCAGGCATTGTTGCTCGAAAGTGAGCAGCAACAGTTGTTATACAATGTTTCCGTAGCCTATTTCGAGATCCTGCGCGACAAGGATGTCCTTGATGCGCTGGTCGCTCAAGAGAAGGCCATCCAGCGCCAGCTCGAGCAGTCGCGCGAGCAGTTCGAGGTCGGGCTGATTGCGATTACCGACGTGCATGAAGCACAGGCGACCTTCGACCTGGCACGGGCACAGCGCCTCGCGGCCGAGAGTGACCTGCAAGTCAGTTTCGAACAGCTCGAACAATTGACCGGGCAGCGTTACGCAAGCATCGAGGGGCTGGCTGAGGAAATTCCTATCGAGCCTCCCCAGCCCGTCAGCCGTGATGCCTGGGTGGAAATGGCCATGACCAACAATCCCGTCGTGCAAGCCGCCCAGGAAGGGATCGACCTGTCACGCATCGAAGTGGATATTGCCCGCTCGCAGCGCTATCCCACCGTGGATGCGTTTGCCAACTACCAGTATTCCGATAACGATCAGGATCGTATCGAAGGCCATAACGAAGGCGCCCAGGTGGGCCTGAGCCTCAACTGGGCGATTTTCAATGGCGGCTCCACCCAAGCCTATATCCGTCAGAATACCTACGAACTGGAAGCGACCCAGTACGATTTCGAGTCCCAGCGTCGCGATACCTCCCAGCAGGTGCGTTCGTTGTTCACCCTGGTGAGCAACAACGTGGAAACCATCGAGGCACGCCGACAGGCGATCGTTTCCAACCGCAGCGCGCTCGAGGCGACACGCTCGGGATACGAGGTGGGCACGCGTAATATCGTCGATGTGCTCACGGCGGAGCAGAACTTGTATAACGCTCTGGCCAACTATGCCGAGGCGCGTTACGACTACCTCATCAACCTGCTGGGGCTGCGTCAACAGGCCGGAGTTCTCGAGCCCGAAGTCGTCCAAAACTTGAATGAATGGTTGCGCGAAGACCAGGCCGTGTCTCTGACACTGCCAGACAGTGGTGCAACGGGTCGCAATGGGGAGAATATCGGCGCTCGTCCGACCCGGCCGGCGACTCCCTGAGACTTTGTTCCGTCGCCCCTCGTCATGCTCCGAATCGGCGCATGACGAGGAGTCGCAGGTCATGTATTCGCCCCGCCAGGTGATGGTTTCTCTTCCTTCGTGTAGGGAGTTCCGGCATGCCACGGCCGTTATACGCTGATATCGATCTCGATGCGCTGCGCCACAATTACCGAGTCGCACGCGATCTCGCGCCACATAGCCAGGCGCTGGCGGTGCTCAAGGCCGATGCGTACGGCCATGGCGCCGTGGCTTGTGCCAAAGCACTGGAAGACCTCGCACCGGCCTTTGCCGTAGCCTGCATCGAGGAGGCCGTGACGCTTCGCGAAGCAGGCATCACAAAACCGCTGGTGCTACTCGAGGGCTTCTTCGAGCCGAGTGAGCTTGAGCTTATCGATGCGCTGGGCTTATGGACGGCCGTGCATAGCCCATGGCAGGTCGAGGCGCTGCTGGCCTATCGTCCCCGGCGACCGATTCCCACTTGGGTCAAGCTGGATTCGGGCATGCATCGGCTAGGTTTCGCCCCTCGTGAATTCGAGACGGTAT
Source organism: Halomonas sp. WWR20 (assembly GCF_054602495.1). Taxonomy (NCBI): domain Bacteria; kingdom Pseudomonadati; phylum Pseudomonadota; class Gammaproteobacteria; order Oceanospirillales; family Halomonadaceae; genus Halomonas; species Halomonas sp. WWR20. The sequence goes on along the minus strand of NZ_JBTRHR010000004.1, from coordinate 17,337 downwards.
GGCGACGCTTGCAGACAGCCCCCGAGCAGGTGGGCCACTTGCATTTGATCACCCACTTCGCCACGGCCGATACGCTTGATGCGGATTATTTCGAGGCCCAGATGGCCTGTGTCGAGACCCTCCGCTCTCGGCTTGACGCCCGTGTATGCCTGGCCAATTCGCCCGCCACGCTAGCCTGGCCTCAGGCTCACGGAGACTGGAATCGTCCGGGTGTCATGCTCTATGGCAGCGATCCCCTGGAGGGTGCCAACGATGCCAGCCGTTCGCTCAAGCCGGTCATGACGCTACGTTCGCGGATCATCGCGACACGCGAGCTGGCACCAGGCGAGCCGGTGGGCTACGGTGGCCGATGGCGAGCGCCACGTCATTCACGTATCGGGGTGGTGGCCGCCGGCTATGGCGATGGCTACGACCGCCATGCCACCGATGGCACGCCGGTCCTGGTCGACGGGCAGCGCACGGTACTGGCCGGCAAGGTGTCGATGGATATGCTCACGGTGGATCTGACCGCGCTTCCCCAGGCGGATATCGGTAGCGAGGTCACGCTATGGGGGGCGGGGCTTGCGGTGGACGAAGTGGCGCGTTATTGCGATACGATCAGCTATACGCTGCTAACGGGAGTCTTGCCGCGGGTGCCCCGACGCTATCTCGAGGCCGGTTAGCCGACGTGTGGCGTAAATCCGCTACAATGGGCGCATTCAGTTGAACCGAGAGTGACATGGCCAAGAAAGCCTTCCCTGCAAACTTCGCTCACCCCCGCTATTGGCCGACCTGGCTGGCTATCCTGCTGATGCGCAGCGGCGCCTGGCTGCCCTGGCGGCTCAAGCTGGGCATCGGACGCGTTATCGGGCTACTGGCCTGGCGTTTCGCCAGTGACCGACGCCGGATCACCGAAACCAATCTGGCACTGTGCTTCCCGGAGAAGACAGCGGACGAGCGGGCAAGGCTGGTGCGGCAAACCTTTATCGCCAACGGTATCGGGATTCTCGAGACGGCTACCGGCTGGTGTCGTGATCCCGAGCATCTTCGCCATCGCGTCACCTTCAAGGGGGCCGAACATATGCAGAAGGCCATGGCCGAGGGCAAGGGCGCGCTGATTATCGGCATTCACTTCTCGACGTTGGATCTTGGCGGAGCGCTGCACTCGCTGTTCTTCCCGGCGGATGTCGTGTATCGCCCGCATGACAATCCGCTGTTCGAACGGTTCATGACGCAGGCCCGCTCGCACATTTTCGGCCAGGCCATCGATCGCCGTGATCTGCGTGGTGTGGTTCGGCGCATCAGGTCGGGGCATGCCGTGTGGTATTCACCGGATCAGGACTTTGGGCGTGACGTCAGCGTCTTTGCCCCGTTCTTTGGTATTCAGGCGGCCTCGATCAAGCTGACCGCCAAAATCGCGCGCATGACCGGCGCCCCCGTCATGCCGCTAATCTTTCACCGCAACCCCGATAACCGCACCTATACACTGGAATATTTGCCGGCGCTTGAAAACTTCCCGTCCGGCGACGAGGTGGCGGATGCCACTCAGGTCAATGCGGTCATCGAAGCGGCCATCCGCCGCCACCCCGAGCAGTATCTATGGCTGCATCGACGTTTCAAGACGCGCCCGGCAGGCGAGGCCAAGTTTTATTGATGTGCTGAAAAAGACGCCGGATTCGTGATGCAATGTTGAGAAGACACGTTGTCGACTTGACGTTCCGGTAAAACATTACGATTCTCTAAGACGTAACCGAGGCCAACGATTGGCCGGTAGGGAAACCCAAGCTGAACAAGGATGCATGAATCATGCTGAACTACGCGATTATTTTTCTCGTCATTGCGATCATTGCGGGGGTGCTTGGTTTCGGGGGGGTTGCCGGAGCGGCAGCGACTATCGCCAAGGTGCTGTTCTTTGTGTTCCTGGTGCTTTTCATCATTTCCTTTATTCGTAGCCGAAAATAGTCCGCGAGACAGAAACAAAGCCATAAGCAACAGGGCCCGCGAGGAATCGCGGGCCCTGTTGCTTATGGCTAGCATGTATGGCGTGAGCCGCCAGGCACGTCTGGGTCAGGCGTCGATACGCTTGTACTTCATACGCTTGGGCGTGTCGCTGCCGACGCGCTTGTGATAGTCCGCTTCGTAGTCGCTGTAATTGCCCTCGAAGAACACCACCTGCGAGTCGCCTTCATAGGCCAGGATGTGAGTGGCGATGCGGTCGAGAAACCAGCGGTCGTGAGAAATCACCATGGCACAGCCGGGAAAGGCCAGCAGGGCTTCTTCCAGGGCGCGCAGGGTCTCGATGTCAAGGTCGTTGGAAGGCTCGTCAAGCAGCAGCACGTTGGCGCCCTGCTTCAATGTCTGGGCCAGCTGCAAACGGCCACGCTCGCCGCCGGACAGCTCGGATAGACGCTTCTGCTGGTCGTTGCCCTTAAAGTTGAAACGCCCCACGTAGGCGCGTGACGAGACTTCGTAGCCATTGATGTTGAGCACGTCCTGTCCGCCGGATACCGCTTCCCACACCGTCTGCTTGTCTTCGAGGTGGTCGCGTAGCTGCTCGACGTAGGCGATATCCACCGTATCGCCGATGACCACTTCGCCGGTGTCGGGCTGTTCGGTGCCGTTGATCAGCTTGAAGAGCGTCGACTTGCCCGCGCCGTTGCCCCCGACGATGCCAACAAGAGCCCCTTTGGGAATCTGGAAGGAGAGGTCCTCGAACAGCATGCGGTCTTCGAAACGCTTGGACACGTTGTGCAGTTCGATGACCTTATCGCCGAGGCGCTGGCCGGGTGGGATATAGATCTCGTTGGTCTCGTTGCGCTTCTGGTAATCGCCGGACTGCATTTCCTCGAAACGATTGAGACGCGCCTTGCTCTTGGCCTGGCGGCCTTTAGCGCCCTGGCGAACCCACTCGAGTTCCTGTTTGATGGCGCGCTGGCGCGAGGCTTCCTGCTTGGCTTCCTGCGCGAGGCGTTTTTCCTTGGATTCCAGCCACTGCGAGTAATTGCCCTCGAAGGGAATGCCCTGGCCGCGGTCGAGTTCAAGAATCCAGCCGGCGACATTATCCAGGAAGTAGCGGTCGTGGGTGATCGCTACCACAGTGCCGTTGTAGTCGTGAAGGAAGCGTTCCAGCCAAGCGACGGACTCGGCGTCGAGGTGGTTGGTTGGCTCGTCGAGCAACAGCATGTCGGGACTCGACAGCAGCAAACGGCATAGCGCTACACGCCGCCGCTCGCCCCCCGAGAGGACTCCCACCTTTGCATCCCAGGCCGGCAGGCGCAGTGCCTCGGCGGCGACTTCCAGCTTGCGCTCGAGGTTATGGGCGTCGGCCGCCTCGATCAGGTTCTCCAGGCGCGCCTGCTCGGTGGCCAGGGCATCGAAATCGGCGTCCGGCTCGGCATAGGCGGCATACACGGCATCGAGCTTCTGCTGGGCCTCGGTGATGTGCGACAGCGCCTCCTCGACGGTCTCGCGCACGCTCTTGTCGTCGTCGAGCTCCGGCTCCTGAGGCAGGTAACCGACATTGATGCCCGGCATCGGTCGGGCTTCACCGTTGTATTCCGTGTCGACCCCGGCCATGATCCGCAGCAGTGTGGACTTGCCCGCACCGTTGAGACCGAGTACGCCGATCTTCGCGCCGGGAAAGAAGGAGAGCGAGATATCCTTGAGAATCTCGCGCTTGGGGGGCACAACCTTGCCCACCCGGTTCATGGTGTAAACGTATTGCGCCATGGAAATCCGGTTCGTTGGAGGGTGAAGAATGGCTTCAAATGATAGTGGTCGGCAGGCATAAAGGCTAGTGCCGCCTTGATGCGGGCGCAGCCCCAGCGCGGCAAACGGGAGCGATCCGTGCTTGAAAACGAATACGGACGCCAAGAGACGCCCGTAATTCAACTTCAGCAGTGAAGCGGCATACCGCACACAAGACGGATTGTCGCTACTCTTCCTCTTCGTCAGCGTAATCACTGAGCCAATCATCCTCAATGGCTCGCTTCAGCCGACGCTCTTCGAGCAAGGCTTCCACCTGGCGTCGAGCGCGTAGCGTATCGGCCCGACTGCTGCGCGGGCGGCTGAAATGCTCGTCGTTGACGGCTTCGAAAAAGTCCTGCTCGTCGGCGAAATCCTCACGGCTCATGCGCGGCCCTCCCGTGAATAACATCCCAATGATGTTTGAGGGCTATATAGCGCTTTAGCGCGAGGAATACAACCCCTATCGGCACACCGCAAGTGAATGTCTTTGAGCGGGGCGGGGCAGCGGTTTCAGCCCTCCATTTCAGGTAGGCGATGTGCGGCAACGGCGGCGCTCAAGGCCGCGATCGCGAGGATCATCAATAGCCCGGCGCTGCCGGCCCACTGCGCCAGCAGCCCGATAACGCCGCCCAGCGCCAGCATCAGTACGCCGGTAACCGTATTGGACATGGCGACATACAGGGCGCGGCTACCCTCGTCAGACATGTCGATGATGTAAGTCTTGCGGCCGAGGCGCACGCCGGCGTGCGCGACCATCAGCGCGGCATAGGCGGCGGCATACGGCCAGATTGTGTGGCTCCAGGCGCCGGGGCTCCAGGCGATCAGCGCCGCTGCCATACAGCATGCCGCGGCGGCGGCGCCGCTGTCGCGCATCACGCGGCGACTCGAGCGGTCGGCACGCTTGCCCCATAGCGGGTTGGCGATCATGCCGGCAAGCCCCGAGACGACGATCATCAGTCCCAGGCCGTTCAACTCGCCACCGCCCTGCTGTTGGCCGAGCAGGGCGATATAGGGCAGAGCCAAAGCGCTGGACAGCAGCAGGGCGCGAGCCAAGTTGAAATGCAAAAAGGTGTGATCTTCACGCATCAAGCGCAGCCCTTCGCGAAGGCTCTCGCCGAGATGACTGCCGCCTTGGGTCGCGCCGGACGTCTCGCGAATCAGTGCGGCGCATAGCGCATTGACGGCCCAGCCCAAGGCAGCGATGCCTAACAGCACGGCGAGCACCGCGCCGTTGTGGCGGTCTTCGAACAGCATCAGTACCATCCCGGCCAGTAGGGTCACGCCCCCCGCCATGCCGGCGCTCCAGCCCATCAGATTGCCACGGCGCTGTTTGGCGATGGTTTTGCCGAGCACGTCCTTGGTGGCGATCGAGGAGAGCCCACGCCCCAGCGACAATATGATCAGTGCGGCCAGGACCAGGGCGCCGCCCCAGCCACCCTGTCCGAACAGCGCAAGCAGGCCGAGCCCTGCGGCGCACGCGGCCTGAATGAGGCCTCCCAGCATCCAGACCCACTTGCGTATGGTCTTGAGCCGGATGTAGCCGGCAATCAGTAGCTGTGGCAGCAGGACGCCCGCCTCGCGTATCGGGACGAGAAAACCGACCATCCATACCGGAGCGCCCATGGCTCCCAGTAACCAGGGCAGGACCAGGCGGGCGCTCGAGAGTTCATCGGCCAGCTTGTTACCCAGCGCGGCAATCAGGTGGCGAAAGAAATTGCCGGGTTGGGCCTCGCAGGCACTCTCGGGAATCCCCCGGCACATTCGGCTGTCTTCGTCACCGGTCAGCCATTCGTACAGGCGGCTTTGGGTGATACCTCTCTCGGCCATGCAGGGTTCCTGTTACGTAGTGATCAAAACGGCGTTGCCAAAATGCCGTCTCGAGCGTGCTCATGGCTGGCTTGAGCCAGCTGGCGGCGCGGCGCATCATGGCAGCTCCGTGCCTGCTCACGCCCGTCGCAACGAGGTGAGCAGGCGCCATCCACCGCCCAAGCGGAGTTTTCTGTCATGGCCCGCATTCGTATCCATTATTGTACCCAATGTCAGTGGCTGCTGCGTGCCGGCTGGTACGCTCAAGAGCTGCTGTCCACCTTTGGCGAGGACCTCGAACAGGTGGCGCTGGCGCCCAGTCATGGCGGGCATTTTGAGGTGCTCTGCGACGAAGAGACCTTATGGGAGCGCAAGCGTGACGGTGGCTTCCCCGATATCAAGGAACTCAAACGCCGGGTCAGGGACCGGCTCGACCCGCAGCGGGACCTGGGACATATCGACCGCTAGTGCCTGGGTCACCACCAGCGCTTGCGCTTGAGCAGTGCCATGACGCCGATGCCGACCAGGGCGGTAATCGCCAGAAAGGTCACGAAGCCGTAGTCGCTCTCCGCGCCGGGGATGCCGCCGACGTTGATGCCCAGCAGGCCGGTCAGAAAGCTTAGCGGCAGGAACACGGTGGTAATGATGGCCAGCATGTACATACGTTCGTTGAGGCGTTCGTTGTGCTGGCTCCAGACCTGTTCCTGCAGGATCAAGGCACGTTCCTGCATGGCCTGGAAATCCTCCACGTAACGGGACAGCTGGTTGGCGCTTTCGCGCAGCGAAACTTGGGTTTCCTCATCGAGCCATTGATGGCCCTGGGCCAGTTGGCTGAGACAGTCGCGCTGGGGCCCCATGAAGCGGCGCAATACGATCAGCGGACGGCGCGCGCGGGTGAGGTCGTCGGAGTCGATTTCATGCTCGGTCAGCAAGTCTTCTTCGAGTTCACCCAAGCGGTCGTCGAGCTGATGGGTGACGTCGCCGATCTGGTCCACCAGAGTTTCGGTGAGCCAGGCGACCAGGTCGGGGACCGTCAATGCTCCCTCGCCCGTATCGATGAGCTCGCGTACGATACTGACCGACTTCAAGGGGCGGCGGCGTACGGTGATCAGACGCGTGGGAGTCAGCCAGAGACGCAAGGAGATCAGGTCTTCGGGCGCCGAACCCGGATTGAGATTGACGCCGCGTAACGTGGTCACCACGCCATGGCCGAACTTGGCCACCCGCGGCCGGGTGTCCTCTTCCAGCAGCGCTTCGATCGTCGCCGGGTTGAGTTGGGCAATATCGTCGAGATAGGTCGTGACATCGGCATGACTGAAATCCAGGTGCATCCAGATGGGCGCATCATCGCGGGCCCAGGCCTCGCGGAGTTCGCTCAGGTTCAACACCTGACCGCCTCCTTGGCCGTCGAGACGATAGGCGACCACCAGGGCGGTGGTGGTTCCGGGGGTGACGGGCTGAGGCATGGCCGGGATCCTTAGAGCCGCAAGAGATATTCGGTAGGGTTGCGTTGTGACACGTCAAGCATCCTCGTTGGCGCTGCGCCGTGCGTCAATGCCTGGAGGCTCGGCGTCTGGCGTGCCCTGGCGCGCTGACAGAGCGAACGCCGGCATTTTTGGAGCAAGCATGACACAAGAACGGCAGGCGATACTTTGCGGACTCGGGGCCGTAGCGCTGTGGTCGACGGTGGCGACCGCCTTCAAGCTGGCGCTGAGGGAAATGAGCCCGGTGGAACTGATGTGGATCGCCGCACTGGTTTCCTGGGCGCTGATGGGGCTTCTAGTGGTCTGGCAGGGTCGGTTGCGCCAGGCGCTGCGCGGTGGCTGGCGCACGGCGCTATGGGCAGGGCTGATGAATCCCGTGGCCTACTATCTGGCCCTGTTTGCCGCCTACGATCGCCTGCCCGGACAGGAAGCCATGGCGCTCAACTACACTTGGGCACTGGCGATGGCGTTTCTTGCCGTCCCCATTCTCAAACAGCGGCTGACGGTCATGGATATCGGGGCAGGCGTCATTGCGTATGCTGGTGTGTGGACCATCGCCACGCGCGGAGCGGTATTCGACATGCATTTCGCCGACCCGCTGGGAGTGGGCATGGCGCTCGGGTCGACCCTGTTATGGGCGCTGTATTGGTTGCTAAACGCCCGTGATCGACGCGCGCCGCTGGTCGCCCAGTGGCAGAACTTCACGGTCGGCTTGCCGGTGTTCACGCTGCTGGTCGCGCTGGGGCCGGGGTTTCGCTGGTATGGCTGGCAAAGCCTGGGCGCAGGAGTCTATACCGGCCTGTTCGAAATGGGGGTGGCGTTCGTTCTCTGGCAACTGGCGGTGCATAAGGTCTCGCGTACCGCACGGGTCGCCAATTTAATCTTCCTGTCCCCTCCGGTGTCGTTACTGTTGCTGCATGTAGTGATCGGCGAGCCGATTCTGAGCTCGACGCTGGTAGGTTTAGCGCTGATCCTGACGGGGCTGGGATTGCAGCAACTGCAGAAGACGCCCCAAGCGCCGCCGGCCTGAGCGGCGTTGTCAGGCCGGCAAGCTGACGGTGTCAGTCGTGGGGCTCATCAAGCATCGGCGCCAGCTCCTGCCAGACATTGTTCAGAATGGCGCTTTGCGCCTTGCCGTTGGGATGGATGCCGTCTTCCTGCATCATCTCTTCGCTCAGGGCCACGCCTTCGAGAATGAAGGGCACCAGGCGCACATCGTACTCCTCGGCGAGCTGGCGAAAGACGCCACTGAATGCCTCGGTATAGGTCGAGCCGTAGTTGGGCGGCATTTTGATGCCGAGCAGCAGCACGCGGGCCCCGGTGGCTTGACTGTTCTCGATCATGTTGGCCAGATTGAGCTTCATCTGGTGGGGCGAGAGCCCCCGCAGGCCATCGTTGCCGCCGAGTTCAAGCAGCACGATATCCGGATCGTGCTGCTTGAGGAGATCAGGCAGGCGTGCCATTCCACCCGAGGTCGTTTCGCCGCTAATACTGGCATTGATGACCTCATGTTCGTTGCCTAGACGCTGCTTGAGTTGATTGACCCAACTGTCTTTACGTTCGATGCCATAGGCAGCACTGAGACTATCGCCCATCACCAGCAAGGTATCGGCGTATGCTGGACTTAACTGCAAGGCGCCCAGCCAAAGTGTGGCCATTAATCCGCTCCACGCTAAAAGACGCGTGAAAACAGGGAAACCTTCCACCATGTCCAACTCCTTGTATGCTTCACGGAAATCCATTTTACAGGCTCGCCATCTTGGCAAGCGGGTCTTCAGCGGCGAACGACCCTTGACCATTCTCGACGATTTGGCGTTCGATGTCTTCGCCGGCGAGAGCGTAGCGATCCTAGGCAGCTCCGGCGCCGGCAAGTCCACGCTGCTGGGCCTGCTGGCAGGGCTCGATACGCCCTCCTCGGGGGAGTTGACGCTGTTTGGCGAGTCCATGCCTGATCTCGACGAAGACGGCCGTGCTCAGTTGCGTGCCGGTCGGGTCGGTTTTGTATTTCAGAACTTTCAGTTACTGCCGACCCTGACCGCCTTGGAAAACGTCCTGCTGCCTCTTGAACTGGTTCCCCAGGGAGACCTGACACGCCGTGGCCGTGAGGCTCTGGCCCGGGTGGGGCTGGGCGAGCGTCTGCATCACTTACCCAAGCAGCTCTCCGGAGGAGAACAACAGCGTGTCGCGGTGGCGCGCGCCTTCGTTACCCGGCCCGAGCTGGTGTTTGCCGATGAACCGACCGGGAATCTGGATCGCGCCACGGGCAGAAAGATCATCGATTTATTGTTCGAACTCAACCGCGAAGCGGGTACGACATTAGTACTGGTTACCCACGATCATGGCATGGCACGCCGTTGCCAGCGCTGCTTGAGCCTCGAAAACGGCAAGCTGCTCGAGTTGCTGCCCGACGAGGTGGAGGCATGAGCCTGCTGGCACTTTCCGCCAAAGGATTGCGGCGCGACATGCGCGCCGCCGACGTGCGTGCGCTGTTCCTGGCCCTGGCCCTGGCGGTCGCCGCCTCGACCATGATCGGATTCTTCCTCGATCGAATCGACCGTGCCCTGACGCGGCAGGCCGGGCAACTGCTGGGGGGCGACCTGGTTTTAGAACAGGGTAGCCCGTTTGATGTTTCGTTGCGCCATGAATTCGAATCCGCCGGATTGATGACGAGCACTCAGGTCGATCTGGTCTCGATGCTCAGTCATGAACAAGCTTTCCAGCCGGTTAGCGTCAAGGTCGTCGATGATGCCTATCCGCTTTATGGGCAAGTCCGTATCACGCGCGACCAGGGCGAGGAGGTCGTTGCCCATGGACCGCCGCCCGGCACGCTCTGGGCGGCGCCGCGGCTGGCGGGGCTGCTCGATGTGGCGGTCGGCGATCAGGTAAGGATCGGCAGCGCGACATTGACACTGGATGCCTTCATCCAGCGCGAGCCGGATCAGCAGGCCGGTTTTGCCAGCTTCAATCCCCGCGTGATGATGAACCGCAGCGACCTTGAGGCCACCGAGCTGATTCGGCCGGGGTCGCGAGTCGAGTACGAACTGCTGGCACGGGGCGCGCCGAGTGCCCTGGCGGCGGTAGAGAACCGTCTGCAGGCGCTTGAAGCACAGGGCGTACGGATCCAGGACGTACGTGAGGATCGCCCGCGGTTGGGCAGTGCCCTGGCGCGGGCCGAGAAATATCTCAGCCTTGCCGGGCTGGCCGCCGTGCTGCTGGCGGGAGTGGCGGTGGCCATGGCAACACGTCGCTACGTCGACCGTCACTTGGATACGGCGGCGCTGCTGCGTTGTTTCGGGGGCACGCAGCGTCAGCTCGCCCAGCTGTTCAGCCTGCAGCTGCTGTGGCTGGCCATGGCGGCTTCTCTCATTGGGGCCCTGCTGGGGTTGGTGGGGCAGGCGGGATTGCTGACGCTGCTCACGCGGTTCCTGCCGCTGGAATTGCCACCGCCGGGACCGCTGCCGCTGTTGATGGGTGTTCTTACGGCGCTGGCGGTGCTGGTCGGCTTTGCCGGGCCGACGCTGCTGCGGCTCCAGCGCGTCAGCGCGCTCAAGGTGCTGCGACGCGAGCTGGATCCGCTGCCTGCATCGGCCTGGGCGGTGGTGGCGGCTGCCAGCCTGGTGTTCGCAGCCTTGCTATGGCTGTATTCGGGCGATCTGGCCCTGTCGGCCGGACTGCTGGCGGGCGGGTTGGTGGCGCTGTCGTTGTTATGGCTGCTGGGGCGGGGCCTGCTGGCGGGAGTGCTGCGCCTGGCCCAGGCGCTACCGGGAAATGGCGCGGCGGGTGCCGGGCGTGGCCAGGCGCTGCGCCTGGGAGCGCGACAGCTGGCGCGCCGCCGACAGGCCAGCCTCGGCCAGTTGCTGGCATTTGCGGTGACGTTTGCCGCCATGGCCATGATCGCCCTGGTGCGCGGAGACCTGTTGACCACCTGGCAGGCTCAGTTGCCCGAGAATACACCGAACTATTTCGCCATCAATATCCAGCCCGCCGAACGCGAGCCGTTCAATGCGCTGCTCGAGGGACGCACCGATGAGCCGAGTGTTCTCTATCCCATGGTGCGAGGGCGGATCAGCGCCATCAACGGTGAGCCACCGCGTGACGCGGTACCCGAGGAGCAGCGTGACGCCAACGCGCTGCGTCGTGAACTCAACTTGACCTGGCGCGATAGCTTGCCGGAGGGCAACCGCTTGGTAGCCGGGGCGTGGTTCGATACCTTGCCGGAAGCGGACGCCGAAACCGCTGCCGCGCCGATTTCCATGGAACTGGGGCTGGCCGAGCGGCTCGGCCTGAGCCTTGGCGATCAGTTGGCCTTCACTATCGGCAGTCAAGAGGTCACCGGCGAGATTACCAGCTTGCGCAGCCTCGACTGGGAGAGCTTCAAGCCCAATTTCTTCGTTATCTTTCCCCCAGGGGTGCTCGAGCGCTTCGGGCATAGCTATATCACCGCCTTTCATCTCGAGGAGGATCGCCAGGCCCTGGTGAGCGAGTTGGTACAACAGTTTCCCGGCATTTCGCTGCTCAATGTCGATGCCATCCTCGAGCAGGTCCGCGACCTGCTGGCCCAGGTGACACGCGCCGTGGAGTTCGTGCTGGGGTTCGTGTTGCTGGCGGGTATCAGCGTACTGTATGCGGCGATGACGGCGAGTCGTCCGATGCGGGCTCATGAAAGCGCACTGTTGCGGGCCTTTGGGGCCGGCAACCGCTTGATTTCGCACATTCAGGCAGCCGAATTCGGCTTGCTGGGCCTGGTAAGCGGGCTGATGGGCGCCTTGCTGGCGGAGGCCGCGGCTGCCGGTGTATATCTGGGCTGGCTGGGGATGGCACCGCGCTGGCACTGGGGAATGTGGCTGATCATGCCGTTGGGGGGAGCGCTGATCATTGGCGTGATCGGGCACTTGCTGTCGCGTGGCGTACGGCGTCAGACGCCGATGGATAGCCTGCGTCTGTTGGGAGAGGTGTGAACGACACCTGCCGGTTTTGGTGGCGAGACGCATGTTGCCGGATGAGTCACGCTCCGGATGGGAATGACACCGTTTCATGTGAAAGCGCTCAGGCGCTGGGGTATCATGGCAGCCTTGCCGATTTCGTCCTGCGGCGCTGCGCCGCGCAGATCACTCTTGAGTCGAGGATTCCCGCCGATGTTCACACGTGACATGCAGATTGCCGGTTTCGATGACGCCCTGTGGAACGCGATGGAGGAAGAAGTCGCGCGTCAGGAAGCGCACATCGAGCTGATCGCCTCCGAGAACTACACCAGCCCGCGCGTGATGCAGGCGCAGGGGTCGCAGCTGACCAACAAGTACGCCGAGGGCTATCCCGGCAAGCGCTACTACGGGGGCTGCGAATTCGTCGACAAGGTCGAACAGCTTGCCATCGACCGTGCCTGTGAACTGTTCGGCTGCGACTACGCCAATGTGCAGCCACACTCCGGCTCCCAGGCCAACAGTGCCGTGTTTCAGGCGCTGGTCACGCCGGGCGACACCGTCCTCGGCATGAGCCTCGATGCCGGTGGGCACCTGACTCACGGTGCCAAGCCGAGCTTTTCAGGCAAGCACTACAATGCCGTGCAGTACGGACTCAACGCCGAAGGACTGATCGATTACGACGAAGTCGCCCGACTGGCGCATGAACATCGACCGAAGATGATCATCGCCGGCTTTTCCGCCTATTCACGGATCATCGACTGGGCGCGCTTTCGCGAGATCGCCGACGAGGTGGGGGCATACTTGTTCGTCGACATGGCGCACATCGCCGGCCTCGTCGCTGCCGGCTGCTATCCGAGTCCCATGGCGCATGCGCACGTAGTCACCACCACCACGCACAAGACTCTGCGCGGGCCGCGTGCCGGTCTGATCCTTTCCGCGTGTGGTGACGCCGATATCTACAAGAAGCTCAACTCCGCAGTGTTTCCGGGCGGCCAGGGTGGCCCGCTGATGCATGCCATCGCCGCCAAGGCGGTATGTTTCAAAGAGGCCATGAGCGATGACTTCAGGGCCTACCAGCAGCAGGTGGTCAGGAATGCCCAGGTGATGGCCGGCGTGTTCATCGAGCGCGGCTACGATATCGTCTCCGGCGGCACCGAGGATCACCTGTTCCTGTTATCGCTGATCAAGCAGGGCATCACCGGCAAGGACGCGGACGCCGCACTTGGCCGCGCCCACATCACGGTCAACAAGAATGCGGTGCCCAATGACCCGCAAAGCCCGTTCGTCACCTCCGGCCTGCGTATCGGCACGCCGGCGGTCACGACTCGCGGCTTTGGTGAAGTTGAGTGCCGTGATCTGGCCGGCTGGATCTGCGATATCCTCGACGCCATGAACAAGGGCGACGCCAGCGCCATGGAGAACGAGGTGCGCGGCAAGGTCGAAAGCGTCTGTGCACGCTTCCCCGTGTATCGCTGATACCGCGAACGCTTTTGCTTGAGTATTGATCCCCGCCGGCCACGCGCCGGCGGGGATTTTTTATGCCTTCTTCCGGTTCACCGAGCCTCATGTCTATGCATGATCCGCATCGCGTATGCAGTGCACTGGGTAAGCGAAGCAGTGCTGGGCCTCGGCTCAGGAAGCACCCAATAAATTCTTTAAAAACAATTGAATGCGATTTTTTTAGACTATGGTCTAAGGGGGAGAAGGCGCCTTATAGGTTGCGGCTATGTCGGACATAGATTATTCCTAGTCCTACTTGATGGCCGAGAAGCATATGTCCAGTAACGATACCGCTAGCACGGGGGGCCGAGGGCCACGTCCCGATATTGCCGAACGGCTCGCCGATGCCATTTTCAGTGGCCGCTATGTGCCGGGAGACCTGATTCCGCGTGAATTGGATCTTTGTGAGCAGTATGGCGTCAGCCGCAGCACCGTGCGCAGTGCATTGCAGACCATGGTGGCGGCCGGATTGGTGGTGCGTATTTCGGGGCAGGGCACGCGGGTGCGCAACTTCTCCGAATGGCATCTACTCGATCCCAAGGTCACCGAGTGGATGGCGCGCTACGCACAGCCCAATCCGCGCTTTCAGCGTGAGATCTTTGCCTTTCGTGTCGCTGTCGAGCCGTTCGTGGCCTGGCTGGCGGCGCAAAATGCCACGGCGGCGGATCTGTTGGCTATCGAGACGGCCTATGAGGGCATGATCTGGGCGCTCGAGCAGCCCGACCTGCATTGGCAGGGACAGAGTCACGATGATTACGACGTGGCGTTTCACGAGGCGATCTTTGCCGCGACGCACAATCTGGTGTGGACGCAACTGAGCCATGTCCTCCGCCCCTCCATCACCCTGCTGGTTCAACGTTCCAACCAGAGCGCCAACGAATTGCAGGACAGCATGACGCGTCATCGGCGTGTCATGGAAGCCATCCGCTTGCGCCAACCCGATGCGGCCCATGCGGCGGCATTGGCGGTACTGGAGCGTACCGGGCATGACCTGGGCGTCGCGGAATCGCCTCGCACATTGCCTTCGCTGCTGCACTCCAGTGCAGCGATGATATGAGTGTCACGATGAGGGCGCTCACGAAAACGGCGGACTCGACCCGCCATCACCCGCTTATAAACCCAGCGTTACCTATAACAAGGAGTGCATCATGATCGCACGCACGCATCACAAGCTCATCGGCCTTGCCTCGGCCATTACTCTGGGAATGATGGCTTCCGCGGTCCAGGCGGCCGAGTACGAATGGACCTTCCAGACCTCCGAAACTTCCGGCGAGCCGCAGTTCGAGATCAAGAAGGCCTGGGCTGACAACGTCAACAAGATGTCCGGTGGACGGATCGAGATCGAGATCCTGCCGGTCAACGCGGTGGTGGGTGCCACCGAAACCCTGCAGGCGGTCAGCGCGGGCATTCTGCAGGGCCACATGACCGACCCCAGCTACTTTTCAGGTCAGAACCCGGCGTTCGGCATGATGGGCAACCTGGTCGGCGCCTGGGGCGATCCGGTCGAATTTCTCGACTACATGAATTATGCCGGCGGCGAGGAGATCTATAACGAGTTGGTCGAGCCCTATGGCGTGCACCTGATCGGGGCTGCGGCCACGGGGCTTGAGGCCTTCCCCTCCAAGCGTCCCATCCGCACCGTGGAAGACCTCAAGGGGCTCAAGGTGCGCGCACCGCAGGGCATGGTCTACAACATCTTCGAAAAGGCTGGCGCCACACCGGTCAATCTGCCGGGGTCCGAAGTCTATACCAGTCTCGAGAAGGGCGTGATCGACGCGGCCGACTATACCGTGTTCGCCACCAACTACGACCAGGGACTGTATGACTTCGCGCCGTATCCCAACTATCCGGGCTTTCACTCGCTGCCGATGGTGTCGGTATCGCTGAACAAGGATATCTGGGACAGCCTGCCGGAAGACCTCAAGGCGATTCTGGATACCTCTGTCGACAGTATGGCCTATGAAATGGTCGCCAAGCTCAAGGTGCGTGACCTCGAGGCGGTTAAGGAGGTGCGTGAGAACCCGGATATCGAAATCATCGATATGTCCGCCGAAGAGCGCGCCAAGTTCCGTAATATCGCCAAGGAAGAGTGGGCGGTATGGGCCGAGAAGAACGATACCACCCAGAAGTTCTATGATTCGGTGGTCTCTTATCTGCAAGACCACAACCTGATGTAAAAGGGGTACCGGGGCCGGCATCGACCGGCCCCGAGCGTGCTGCCTTCAATGGCTCATAGAGAAATCCCGCGGGATTTCTTGCGTTTTATCGAGAGGAAAGGTCATGTCTCGACACTCCCCCGACCGGGACAGCCGCGACGAGGTGCCCGTCGCCCCCCGCGAGGATGAAATCGCCGCGCCCACCGCCGGTGAGCCGGCTTCCGGGGCGCCGGATGCCAGCGATCCGGTCCGCAGCGCCTTCGACCGCGGTGTGGTGTGGTGCGCGCGCGGCGCCGCCTGGCTGGTGTTCGTCGCCATGGGCATCAGCGTGTACGAGGTCATCATGCGCTATGGCTTCGACTCGCCCACCTCCTGGGTGCATGAGTCGGTGGTCATGCTGGTGGCGGTGAGCTTCGCCCTCGGCGGGCCGGCGGCGCTGGCCAGCAACCGCCACATCCGGGTGCGGGTGCTCTACGACAGCGTCGGCCCACGCTTCAAGCTGTGGCTCGACCGCTTCAACGACCTAGTGACCTTCGGCTTCTGCCTGGCGATGAGCTACGCCGCCTATGTGATGTTCTGGAACGCCTCGCACAATCCGTTGGGCGAGTGGTCGCTGGAGCGCTCGGGAACGTCGTGGAACCCGCCGTTTCCGGCCTTCATCAAGGGCATCATCTTTGCCGCGCTGGTGCTGATGACGATCCAGTCGCTGATCCATCTGTTTCAATCGCTGCGCGGCAAGAATGCACCCAGCGCATCCGATCATGAAGGAGCCGCCTGATGGATATCGCCGACGGAACGCTGTTGATGGTCGGGGCCATCTTCGCGCTGCTGATTACCGGCCTGCCGCTGGCCTTCATTACCGGTCTGGTGGCGCTGGCCTTCACCTTCGGCTGGTTCGGTACCAACGCGCTGCCGCTGGTCACCAGCCGGGTGTTCGGCTTCGTCACCGAGTATTCCCTGGTGGCGGTGCCGATGTTCGTGCTGATGGCGTCGTTGCTCGACCGCTCGGGCATCGCCAAGGATCTGTTCAACGCCATGCGCGTGTTCGCCGGCCGTCTGCCCGGCGGGGTGGCGGTGCAGACCATCGTGGTGGCGTTCTTCCTCGCCGCGCTGTCGGGCATCATCGGCGGCGAGATCGTATTGCTGGGCATTCTGGCGCTGCCGCAGATGCTGCGCCTGGGCTACGACAAGCACCTGTCGATCGGCGTGGTGTGCGCCGGCGGGGCACTGGGCACGATGATGCCGCCGTCGATCGTGCTGATCATCTACGGGCTGATCGCCAGCGTGTCGATCGCCGATCTGTTCACCGCGGCGATCACCCCGGCGATAATCCTGATGCTCTCCTACATCGCCTATGTGCTGGTGCGCTGCATGAAGAACCCGGCCATGGGGCCGCCGATGACCGAGGCCGACCGCCAGGAAGGGTTCACCAACCGCTGGCAGGCGCTCAAGGCGATCCTGGTGCCGGGCCTGATTGCCGGGCTGGTGCTGGGCACCATCTACGGCGGGGTGGCCTCGGTCACCGAAGCCGCGGCGATGGGCGTCTTCGGCGTGCTGCTGGCCATCGTCGCCCGCGGCGAGTTCTCGCTCAAGACGCTGCACGGCAGTCTGGGGCAGACGCTGACCACCTGCGGCATGATCATCTGGATCGGTATCGGCGCGGCGGCGCTGGTCGGGGTCTACAACCTGATGGGCGGCAACCGCTTCATCTCGCAGATGATCCTGGGGCTCGAGGTCGAGCCC